>NZ_DASYMN010000001.1:0-2492 GCF_036009065.1 Bradyrhizobium sp.
TACCTGGCCTGTGGTGCGACTGACATGCGCAAGGGGATGACAGGTCTTGCCATGCTCGTGCAGGAAGGGCTGGCACAGAACCCTTACGACGGCTCGCTGTATGCGTTTCGCGGACGCCGCGGCAACCTGGTCAAGCTGCTCTGGCATGATGGGATTGGATTGTGCGTGCTGAGCAAGAAGTTGGAACGCGGCTACTTCGTCTGGCCGATGACGGGCAGCGGCGCGGTTTCGCTGACGGTGGCGCAGCTGGCCACGCTGGTGGAAGGCTGCGAGTGGCGCGCGCCGGTACAGAGCCGCAGGCCTGAGCTGGCAGGCTGAGAAACGGCGATGCCGCCGAGGAATGTGATGCCGACGACGCGTCACGGTCGGCCATGATGCCAATGTGTCGATCGATCTCGATGCTCTCCCTGAAGACAACACAGCCCTGCAGCAGATGCTGCGCGACGCCGTCGGTACTGTCGCGCAGCGCGATGCGCGCAACCGTTCACATCCCCTGTCTTCAGGTGGCGGCCTTGGCGGGGATGCTGGGCAGGGATGACCCTTTCCGAGCGGCGGCGATGAGGTCGTGGCCATAGATCCAGGGATCGACGCCGCGCTTGCGGCAGGTGTCGATGACGCTGAGGCTGGCGGCGTAGAAGCGGCTGCCTTCATCGGTCCTGGTGCCGAAGCTGATGCGGCGCGCGATGACGGCATGCCGCAACGCCCGTTCGGCGTCGTTGTTCGTGGGCGACAGCAGCGGCTCGGCGACGAAGGCGATCACCGCCTCCCAATCGTTGAGGATTTCGCGCGCAAGAGCACGCACCTTCTGCTCGATCGCGTGCTCGTTGCATTGGCAGTTCCACTTGATGCGGGCCAGCAGGCGCTTGACAGCGGCGTCGTTGTCGCCGTCCCTGACCCGCTCGATCAGGCGGCGGAGGTCGCGAACCAGGTCCCGGCCGAAGGCGGAACCGGGTCCATAGTAGCCTTCGGCCAGCGCCATCGCCTTGCGGATCAGGTGCGCCAGGCAGCGCTGGCGGCGGGGATGGTCGCGGTAGGCCATGTAGCCGTCGGTCACCCACCAGCCGAGGAAGGCGTGGCCGACCAGCGCGACCAGGTCCTCCTTGCGGCGGCTGCCGATGCGATAGACGACCGTGTTCACGGTCACCGCCACCCACAGCCACACCATGACGCCGCTCTGGTACCAAGGGGTTTCGTCGAGATGCACGACCTCGGCAGCCCGCACCTCCGCGATCAGGTCCTCGGCCACCGGCTCGCTGGCGCGGCCGAACTCGTGGATGCAGCGGTTGATGGTCGCCACCCCCAGTTCCAGCCCCAGCCAGCCCAGCAGGAATTCCTGCACCTTCAGCCGCGAGAGGCGGAAGCGCAGCGCCAGCGCGGCAATGAAGATCGCCAGCGTCGGGCCGACCAGGCAGCGCTCGCTCAGTTGCAGGTCGCGCTTGCGCCCCTCGATCCGCGAGTGCAGCCCCACGCCAGGGCTGGCCACCGTCGCATGACCGCAGACGCAGCTGGCGGCGAAGTAGCGGTGCCTGGTGGCAATGACCTGGAGGCCCATCGCGCCTCGCTCGAGGTCGAAGACGTGGTGCGCGCTGACCTGCCGGCTTCGCCGTTCAGCGCCGAGCGCCGCCTGGCAGGCTTCGCACACCACCGGCACGTGCTCGATTTCCCGGCTCACCACGATCGGCTCGCGCCGCCAGTGCCCCGGCATGCCCAGCCGCTTGCCTGGCGGCTTCGCCGGCGCCTTGTCCTTGTCGGTCTTGTCTTGGGCCGCGCGGCCCGGCATGGCGGCGTCCTGGCCGGCGCCACCGTCACGCCCCTCGCCCACCGGACCCAGGCCGCCTCTCTGATCGCGCCGGTAGGGATCGTCGCTCGAAGGCGGTCGCGAACTGGTCGTCGAGTCCTCGCTCAACCGATTGGCCAGCGTCCGCGCCAGTTCGCGGAACCGCCACGCCAGATCTTCAAGCTCCTGCCGCGGCAAACCCGAAAGGTCTGCTCGTTCGAACTCGGTCAACTCCGGGATACGCAAACGCGGCATAGGGATCGTAGAATCCCGTTCGCTCGGTCAGGCAAGCCCTCAGTTCGCCGCCCCAGCGAGGGAAGCCAGCCCAGTCAGACGCCACGAGATCGGAGGGGGGGTGTGAACGACTGCGATCCGTTTGACTTCTACGATCTCGAACACTGGTTTGATTAAATACTAGGTCTCTGTGACCCTAAGAGGCTGTACGCAAATAAACCTCTTTGTGCGTCAGGGGTTTAGCGATCGGTCGCCGCTCGATCATTGCGTTCCAAAATATGTGCGGCAGGTCAGCGACGCTGGAAATGCTGGCGCAAGACATAGGCCCGACATGGGAGGACTGGGCGACGCCGCCTTCCGTATCGAGGTCAACACAAAAAGGCCCGGTTATTTCGCGTACAGCTTCTAACTCCACGCGGCATGGTCCGGTAACCATCACCGCCGAACGTGCTGCCGTGGAGCGGGTGCTCTGGCATGAACA
>NZ_DASYMN010000002.1:0-1720 GCF_036009065.1 Bradyrhizobium sp.
TGGATCGTACGTGATACGCGCTTTCAGATCGGCAAGGATTTGTGCTTTAGCTTTGCGATACCAGACGCTGCACCCGTCTGTAATCTGCAACTCATTGTAATCCAGGTAACTGCTCAACCCGGTGCGAGCACGGACTGGCCTGAGAGGGTCATTCGGACCGCCTGATATGCGTCGATCCCCTGCCGTGCCGCGGTGCCGACGACGGAGCGGAAGGCTGCGAACAGGTCCTTGCCCCAGTCGGAGCGGAAGCCGCCGGTGACCTTGCGGTAGGTGGCGGTTGGCCTGAGTTCGCGCTCGCTGGCGTTGTTGTCGGCGCCGACTTCGGGGTGATCGAGGAAGGTGAACAGATGGCCACGCAGCTTGCCGTATCGCTTGCGCAAGCGTCGGCCATCGCGTTGCGTGGGCGCCAGCGCCATGACCGCATCGAGTTCTCGCTCCAGTCGCTGGCGATACTGGCGGCGAGTGCTGGCTGCCAGATGATGCCGCCGCCGGGCCAGCACGAACGCGCGCAGCAGCAGCGCCTTCATGCGTGGTGCGAAGATCGCATCTCCCGCCTCGATGGCGAACGTGCAATCGCGCAGTTGATGCGCGAGGCAAATCTGCCAGCCGGCGGCGTGTCCCTGCTGCGCGCTGTAGAGATCGGACACCCAGATCGCCGGACGGTGGCCATCCATCACCTCGCCGACGACGCGCGCGCCGCGGCTGTGGCGGATCACGTGGATCACCACCTCGCCGTTCTGGAATACCCAATCCCAGCAGGTCTTTCCTGCGACGCGCACGGAGGTCTCATCGCAACACACCACGCGGGCACGCCGTAGCCGCGCCAGAATGGCGCCAATCTCGGCGTCGAAGCGCGGCATGGCGCGGCGGAATGTGGCGTCCAGAGCGCCTTGGCTGATGGCGAGGTCGAACAGTTCCGCCATCAGGCGGCACAGCCGGCGGTAGCTGATCGCATGGGTAAAGCGCAGATAGATCGCCAGCCCCACGATGTTGAGGCTGAACGGAGACCCCGGTTCCAGCCCGTCCGGCAGCGGCGCCAGCGTGGTGCCGCCGCAACCCTGGCAGTGACCGGCATATTGCTCCACCCGCGTGACGACCGGCTTGACCTTCGGCAGATCAATCTTGTCGTAGCGGGCGGCCAGCGTGTGATCGTCCGCGTGGAATGCGGCCTGGCAGTGGGCGCAGCACATCGGACGCGCCATCACCATCTCGTCGGGGTTCTCCGCCAGCAGTCGTCCGCCGCCCTTCCGCCCCAGGCTGCCCTTGCGCGGGCCCTCACGTTTGGGCTTGTCGGCGCGGTTGGCTTTCTTGCCCTGCGAGGGCGGCACGGAGGAGTTGTCCGGCGTCTTGGGCGGCTCACCCAGCTTGGACTCGAACTCGGCAACCCGCGACGTCAGTATCTGGACCTGCGTCGTCAGCATCTGAACATGCGCCCAGAGCGCTCGGATCAGCGCGTCCTTTTCGTCATGCGACAGGCAGGTGAGGTCGGGAAGCTCGGTCACCCGAAGCTTGAATCGTGGCCGCCGTGGTCACGTCAATGGCCGTTCGACCCTGCAGTCTACATACCGTCACCCGGGGGAGATGAGCAGATACGAGCACCATCACCTCGGTGACGAACTCGGTCATAAACGGGATATTTCCGAAGCCAAATCAGACGACCGGCGGTGAGGGCACGCAGAGAGGGCAGGAAATTCAGTTCACGATCACTTTCACTTCTCCG
>NZ_DASYMN010000003.1:0-12710 GCF_036009065.1 Bradyrhizobium sp.
TCCTTCATGCTGGCGGTGCAGATCGTGACCGGCGTCATCCTGGCGATGCACTACACGCCGGAAGCCAGCATGGCGTTCAATTCCGTCGAAAGCATCGTGCGCGACGTCAATTACGGCTGGCTGCTGCGCAATCTCCACGCCAGCGGCGCATCGATGTTCTTCATTGCCGTCTATATCCACATGTTCCGCGGCCTGTATTACGGGTCTTACAAGGAACCGCGCGAGGTGTTGTGGATTCTCGGCGTGATCATCTACCTGCTGATGATGGCCACGGGCTTCATGGGCTACGTGCTGCCGTGGGGCCAGATGAGTTTCTGGGGCGCTACCGTCATCACCAACCTGTTCTCGGCGATCCCGTATTTCGGCGAAAGCATCGTGACATTGCTATGGGGCGGCTATTCGGTCGGAAACCCGACATTGAACCGCTTCTTCTCGCTGCACTACCTGTTGCCGTTCGTGATCGCCGGCGTGGTGGTGCTGCACGTCTGGGCGCTGCATGTCGCGGGCCAGAACAATCCGGCCGGCGTCGAGCCGAAGACCGAGAAGGACACGGTGCCGTTCACGCCCCACGCGACCATCAAGGACGCGTTCGGCATGTCGTGCTTCATCATCTTCTACGCCTGGTTTGTCTTCTACATGCCGAACTATCTCGGCGACGCCGACAACTACATTCCGGCCAACCCGGGCGTGACGCCGGCGCATATCGTGCCCGAATGGTACTATCTGCCGTTCTACGCCATGCTGCGGAGCATCCCGAACAAGCTCGGCGGCGTGGTGGTGATGTTCGGTGCGATCCTCATATTGGCATTCCTGCCCTGGCTCGACACCGCCAGGACCAAATCGTCAAGATATCGGCCGCTGGCCAAGCAGTTCTTCTGGATTTTCGTCGTCGTCTGCGTGCTGCTCGGCTGGCTCGGCGGCAAGCCGCCTGAAGGCATCTACGTCATCGCCGGGCGAATCCTGACGTTCGCCTATTTCGCCTATTTCCTGATCGTGCTGCCGATCCTGAGCCGGATCGAAAAGCCACGTCCGGTCCCGAATTCGATCGCCGATGACGTGCTGGCGAAAACCGGCTCGTTGAAAACGCCGATGGTTTCCACCGTGATCATGCTCGCGGTCGCAGCTGTGCTGTTCGCCGGAAGCGCGCAGAGCGCCAGGGCGGCCGACCAGCAGGATACGCCGCCGTCGCAAAAATGGTCGTTCGCCGGCCCTTTCGGTAAATACGACCGCGGCGCGCTGCAGCGCGGCTACAAGGTGTACAAGGAAGTCTGCGCCACCTGTCATTCGATGAGCCTGCTGTCCTTCCGCAATCTCGCCGACCCCGGCGGTCCCGGATTCTCGACGGCGCAGGCGGCGGCCGTCGCCTCGGACTTCAAGGTGAAGGACGGCCCCAACGATGCCGGCGACATGTTCGAGCGTCCCGGCCGGCTCGCCGACAGATTTCCAGCGCCGTTTGCCAACGACAACGCCGCGCGCGCGGCCAACGGCGGCGCGTTGCCGCCCGACCTGTCGCTGATCGCGAAGGCGCGCTCCTACGCGCGCGGTTTTCCGAAGTTCATCTTCGACTTCTTCACCCAGTTCCAGGAGCAGGGACCGAACTACGTCTATGCCTTGCTGCACGGCTACGTCGACCCGCCGAAGGATTTCAAGCTGCCGGAGGGTTCGTATTACAACCACTTTTTCCCCGGCCACGCCATCAAGATGCCGAAGCCGATCTCGGACGATCAGGTCACCTATGACGACGGCTCGCCGCAGAAGCTCGATCAATACGCCAGGGATGTTTCGACATTCCTGATGTGGGCCGCCGAGCCGCACATGGAAGCCCGCAAGCGCCTCGGCCTGCAGGTGATGATCTTCATGATCATCTTCGCGGGGCTATTGTATTTCACCAAGAAAAAGGTCTGGGCCAACGCGCATTGATCCTTACCTCGCCCCGCTCTTTGCGGGGAGAGGTCGGATCGCTCTTGCGATCCGGGTGAGGGGCGAGGCACTGAAGTTATCGAGATTGCGGCCTCTCGGGTCGGACCGACATTAACTCAGTCTCTGATCGATGCGTTGCCGTGCGACCCATAAAATCCGAACTTGAATTGGGCGCACTGCCTCGCCCCTCACCCGGAGCCTTCGCTGCGCTGCGGCTCCGACCTCTCCCCGCAAAGAGCGGGGCGAGGTTAAGAAGGCCCGATTGCCTTATCATCGCACTGCGGACAAAATAGCCGCCAACAATTCCACAACATCCGCGGAGGACCACCATGGGCACCCACATCAGCTTCAAGCGCCCCGACGGCAAGGACGCCGACGGCTATCTCGCCAATGCCGCGCGCGGCGATGCGCCGGGGGTGGTGGTGATCCAGGAATGGTGGGGCTTGTCCGAACAGATCAAGGGCCTGTGCGACCGCTTCGCGGTGGCGGGCTTCGATGCGCTGGCACCCGATCTCTATAACGGCAAGGTGGTGCCGTATCACGACACCGATGCCGCGGGCAGGGAAATGAACTCGCTGGATTTCATCGACGCGACGACGCAGACGGTGCGCGGCGCCGCGCAGTACCTGAAGCGAAACGGCGCCAAGGTCGGCCTCACCGGCTTCTGCCTCGGCGGCGCCGTGACCATCATCGGCGCTGCCAAAATCTCCGAACTGAGCGCGGGCGTGGTGTTCTACGGCATTCCGCCGGAGCAAGCGGCGAAGCCGGCCGATGTTAAGATTCCGCTGCAGGCGCATTTCGCCAACAAGGACGACTGGTGCACGCCGGCGCTGGTCGATGGTTTTGAGAAAGCGATGAAGGCCGCCGGCAAGTCGCTCGAGCTGTTCCGCTATGACGCCGAACACGCCTTCGTCAACGAGCAGCGGCAGTCGGTGCACGACCGCGCGGCGGCGGAGCTCGCCTGGGGCAGGGCGACCGAGTTCTTCAAGAAGCATCTGGGATAAGAGCTGTCAGCCCGCGCAGCGGCTGATGTCATCCCACCACGCGCATGTGCCCGACAACAGGCGGTAGTTGCCGTCCGCGACCTGCACCGGCGCACGCAATCCGGCGGCCGCCGCGCGCATCCGCATCTCGCGCGCCATTTCGCGGTCGGCAGGCGGCAGCCAGACGCGCTCATGGCCCCACAGGCTCGGGCCGTCCATCAACTCGAACGGCTGCCACGTCGATGGGTCGATCTCGCGGCCGCCCCATCCGCACTCGACCATGAATGACGATGGGGTCTTTGCGTAAAACGAGGTCATGAAGTCGTTGGTATGGCGGCCGAGCGTGACATTGACGCGGTCCTGCTGGCTGAGCGCGATGTCATAGCACTGGCCGACGTCGTCGAGCGAAAACAGCTCCACCATCAGATGGTGCATGCCGTTGCGGCCGGTCTCGATCAAAGCGAGGCTGTGATGCCGTGCATTGATGTGGAAGAAATAGGCGCGAAACGGCTTTTGCATGTAGTCGCTGAGTTGGAAGCCGAGCACGTCGACATAGAACGGCATCATTGCGTCGATGTTTTCCACCGTCAGTACCGCATGGCCGAGCCCCAGCGGGCCGGTGCGAAAACCGGAAATCGAACGGCCCGGAAGAAATGGCGACTCGTCGATCTCGGCGCCGTAGAATGCCTCAAGACGATTGCCCGCGGGATCGCGAAACGACATCAGCCGCTTGACGCGTCTGTTGTCGGCGAGCGTGCCGGGCTCGGACGTGACTTCGACTGCGGCCTGTTCGAGCTTGGCCGCAAGCGCGTCGAGCGCCGCCGCGTCGGCGACCTCCCAGCCGAAGAAACGCTCGCCTTCGGGAAGCGACCGGTCGATGACAATGCGCTGCTTGCGGTCATCCATCCGGAACGCCAGCAACGACGAGGTACGCTCGACCGCCTGCAGGCCGACCAGTCCGGTCCCGAACTGCCGCCAATCGTCGAGATCGGACGATCCGAACCCGACATATCCAAGGGCTTGCAATGTCATCCGGTTTCTCCCGCGAACCAGCCCATCAAATATCGGAAGGGCCGCGCACGAGGTCAATCTTATAGGGCGGCGGAGTTTTTAGGAAACATCTGGGTGACTTGACGGCTGCCTTTGATACATTTGAAGGTGCCGATCTGGAGTGACGCCATGAAGGTTTGCAAATGGGGTAACAGTCTCGCCATCCGGCTGCCCGCGGCTATTGTCGAAATCCTCGATTTGAAAGAGGGCGACGACATCGAAATCCGTCTTGCTGGCACTCGGACACTCGACGTTGCGCAAAAGGCTGACCGGGAGGAATTGCTAAGGCGGTTGCGGCGTTTCCGCGGCATTCTGCCGGCCGATTTCAAGTTCGACCGCGATGAGGCGAATAGCCGCTGAAGATCATCAATCCGTTCGGCGGCATGCCGACGTCGCCTTGACAGCCCCGCTGCGCCATGGCTCATTCCCGCCCATGAACACCGTCGTCCGCAACACCCGTCTGTGGTGGCGCAGCTTGTAAAAGCTGGCCGGTGCGATTTCTATTCCCTTAAATCGTCGAAGGCCGTCATCGCAGCGCGACGGCCTTTTGGTTTGTCTTGTGTGGCGTTCCCTCGGCAAGTTTCGTAAGAGGATGTCATGAACAGAACCGTTTTCTCGCTTGCCGAGCACAGCGAATACCGCACCAATGGCGGGCTCGCGGTGACGCGGGCGGTGGAGCAGTTCACCGGTCACGCCGACCGGCTGGACGATCTGATCGAGCTGCTGGACCGCCGCCGCGGCGTGGTGCTGTCGTCGGGCACCACGGTGCCGGGCCGTTATGACAGTTTTGACCTTGGTTTTTCCGACCCGCCGCTGCGGCTGGAAACGGTAGGATCGAAATTCTCGCTCGAAGCGCTGAATGCGCGCGGCGAAGTACTGATCTCATTTCTCGGCGATAGCTTGCGCGAGCCCTGCGTTGTCATCGACGAGAAGACCGCCACGCGTCTCGCCGGCCATATCCTGCGTGGCGACGCGCCGGTCGACGAGGACCAGCGCACCCGGCGCGCCAGCGTGATGTCGCTGGTGCGCGATCTGGTCGCCGCGCTGGGCGCCAAGGACGATGCGCTGCTCGGCCTGTTCGGCGCCTTCGCCTATGACCTCGTATTCCAGATGGAAGACTTGGTACAAAAACGCGCGCGGGAAAGCGACCAGCGCGACATCGTGCTGTATGTGCCGGATCGCCTGTTGGCTTACGACCGCGCCACGGGGCGCGGCGTGATCCTGAGTTACGACTTTGCGTGGAAGGGAAAATCCACCAACGGCCTGCCGCGCGAGACCGCGGAAAGCGTCTACGCCAACACGCCGCGGCAGGGTTTTGCCGATCACGCGCCCGGCGAATATCAGGCCACCGTGGAAACTGCCCGTGCGGCATTCGCGCGCGGCGACCTGTTCGAGGCAGTGCCGGGGCAACTGTTCGCCGAGCCCTGCGAGCGCTCGCCGGCGGAAGTGTTCCAGCGGTTGTGCCGGATCAATCCTTCGCCGTATGGCGCCCTGATGAATCTCGGCGACGGCGAATTCCTGGTGGCGGCGTCGCCGGAAATGTTCGTCCGCTCCGACGGACGGCGCGTCGAAACCTGCCCAATCTCCGGCACCATCGCGCGCGGCGTCGATGCCATCGGCGACGCCGAGCAGATCCGGCAGCTGCTGAATTCCGAGAAAGACGAATTCGAACTCAACATGTGCACCGATGTCGACCGCAACGACAAGGCGCGGGTCTGCGTGCCGGGCACCATCAAGGTGCTGGCGCGGCGGCAGATCGAGACCTACTCAAAACTGTTTCACACCGTCGATCATGTCGAAGGCGTGCTGCGGCCGGGTTTCGACTCGCTCGATGCGTTCCTCACCCATGCCTGGGCGGTGACGGTGACCGGCGCGCCGAAATTGTGGGCGATGCAATTCGTCGAGGACAATGAGCGCTCGTCGCGGCGCTGGTACGCCGGCGCGATCGGCGCTGTGAATTTCGACGGCAGCATTAACACCGGCCTCACCATCCGCACCATCAGGATGAAGGACGGCCTCGCCGAAGTGCGGGTCGGCGCCACCTGTCTGTTCGACAGTGATCCCGCCGCCGAGGACCGCGAATGCCAGGTCAAGGCCGCGGCGCTGTTCCAGGCGCTGCGCGGCGATCCGCCAAAGCCGCTGTCGGCAATCGCGCCGGACGCCTCCGGCTCCGGCAAGCGGGTGCTGCTGATCGACCATGACGACAGTTTTGTGCACATGCTGGCGGATTATTTCAGGCAGGTCGGCGCTACCGTCACCGTGGTCCGGCATGTCCACGCGCAGCAGATGCTGAAGACGCAAAACTATGATCTGCTGGTGCTGTCGCCCGGTCCCGGGCGGCCGGAGGATTTCGGCATCGCCAAGACCATCGGTGCCGCGCTGGACAAGAAGCTGCCGATCTTCGGCGTCTGTCTCGGCGTGCAGGCGATCGGCGAATATTTTGGCGGGCAGTTGGGGCAACTCGGGCAGCCTGCGCATGGCCGGCCGTCGCGGATCCAGGTCCGCGGCGGAAAGCTGATGCAGAACCTGCCCAGTGAGATCGTGATCGGCCGCTATCATTCGCTCTATGTCGAACAGGGCAGCATGCCCGACGTGCTCGATGTGACCGCAAGCACCGAGGACGGCGTGGCGATGGCGATCGAACACAAGACGCTTCCCGTGGGCGGGGTGCAGTTTCACCCGGAATCGCTGATGTCGCTCGGCGGTGAAGTGGGACTGCGGATCGTGGAAAATGCATTCCGGCTGAAGGCCGTGCACTGACATGCAGCTGTCATTGCGAGCCAACGGGTCGCGCGCATGCGCGCCCGATGATAAACTCCGCGAAGCAATCCAGAGCAGCAAGCAAGGCTGGATTGCCTCGTCGCAGGGGCTCCTCGCAATGACGAATAACGATCACAACTTACCTGAGAAAACGCACCGATGAACCCAGCACTTGAACACGACCTGAAGTCCGCCGTCCGCACCATCCCGGACTATCCGAAACCGGGCATCCTGTTTCGCGACATCACTACGCTGCTCGGCGACGCGCGCGCGTTCCGCCGCGCGGTCGACGAATTGGTGCAGCCCTGGGCCGGCTCGAAGATCGACAAGGTCGCCGGCATCGAGGCGCGCGGCTTCATCATCGGAGGCGCGGTGGCGCATCAGTTGTCGGCCGGCTTCGTGCCGATCCGCAAGAAGGGCAAGCTGCCGTACACCACGGTGCGGATCGCCTATTCGCTAGAATACGGCCTCGACGAGATGGAGATGCACGCCGACGCCATCCATCCCGGCGAGCGCGTGATCCTGGTCGACGACCTCGTCGCCACCGGCGGCACTGCGGAGGGCGCCGTCAAACTGATGCGCCAGATCGGCGCCAATGTGGTGGCGGCATGTTTCATCGTCGACCTGCCGGACTTGGGCGGCGCCGCAAAACTGCGGGCGATGGACGTGCCGGTGCGCACGCTGATGTCATTCGAGGGGCATTGATTTCTTACCCTCCCCTGGAGCGGGAGGGTCGACGCGCGTGTTAACGCGCGGCGGGGTGGGGTGAAAGTCTCTCCTTGCGAGCGGTGCCCGGGGCGAGACTGTCACCCCACCCCGTCGAGCATCTGGCGATGCTCGCCGACCCTCCCCCTCCAGGGAGGTGGAGAGATCACGGCCTTTGCGGCATCAGGCTCAACTCGATCTCGCGAAAACTGAAATAGTTCTTCCTGATCCATTGATGCAGTTCGGTCGACGTATCTTTCTCGTTACGCAGATAGGTCGTGAAGGAAAAACCGAGCCGGTCGATATAGGTCTTCAAAAACACCGGCAGCGCGGCGATCGGGAGCACGCGGCCATATCCCATCGCTTCGGGCAGTTCGCCCCGCACCACAAATTCATTGTCGATGGTGAGCAGTGCATGGGGCGGGATTTGTTGTGACAGCATGTCATAACCGCGCGCCGAGGCGCGGTCGGTGTCGGCGACGAACGCTACCAGCGGCGCGATGCCGCGCCGCGCGGCCTCCTTCATGAAGCCGATTTCCTCCGACATCCTGAAGAATTCGTCGAAGGCGTGAAAGCCAAGATCGATCACCTTGGCGATGCCGTCATTGAGGATCAGGCGATCCATCAGCTGCATCTTGCCGAAAGTGTCGTCGACGTCGGCGGTCTCGGTGAGTTTCGGCAAATAATCCAGCAGCGACGGTTCCTTCAGGTTGATGTCGAAGGCGTTGACCGAGCCGCGCTGCAGCGACAAGAATTCGCTGAGCAGCCGCGCGATCAGCGTTTTGCCGACCAGCGGGCGGGGCGAGCAGATGATGTAAACGGGCGTGCGGCGCATCCGCGCAATATCGGATGAACTGTCAAAGCCAGTCAAATGCGTTGATAAGTCGTCATTCCGGGATGCGCCTCTTGGCGCAGGCCCGGAATCCACTCCCAGCGGTGGTTATGGATTCCGGGCTCGCGCTCCGCGCGTCCTGGAATGACGGGGGACTATTTCTCGCCGCCGCGGGACGCCTTTTCCTTGGAGTCCTTGGAGCCGACGATGTCGGTCAGCTTGATGCGGTCGAACTCGCTCCAGACCGCGGCCAGCCAGTGCCTGACATAGCCGCGCAGCACGAAGGAATAGTTCTCGGTCTCGTCATGTAGCCCCTTGTTGGCAACGAATTTGAGGAACGGCACCGAGGCGACCTCGACCTGCTCGTAGGCCATTTCGTTGAGCTTGGGGATGGTCAGTTCGGTGGCGTCCTTGATGCGGTGGAAATAGGAGTTGTAGGTGGCCTGGTCCCATTCGAAGAAGCTGGTGTTGTTGATGAAATTCTTCACCAGGAAATATTTGGCGCCCTGCATGAAGTTGGCGGTCTCGGCGATCTCGTCCAATGAGGCGATCGAGGGGCCGAGGATATGGAACACCGCGAACGTGATCTGGCCGGATTTGGCGGCGTCGAGGAAGCCGATATCACGCAGCGAGGCCAGCGTCGGCGACAGCAGGCCGGCGCGGACGTCGATCACGGTGACGCTGGTGTTGGCGGTGTTCAGGGTGTCGAAAATCTTCATCTGGTCGGATGTCGAGGTCACATCGACGATCTCGGTGACGTCAGGGTGAAAGCGCTTCAGCGTGCCGCGCGGAAACTCGGTGTCGAAGGCCCGGGTCGGCACGTTGTTGGCGCTGAAATAATCGAGCACGGTGCGCGAGACCGTGGTCTTGCCGACCCCGCCCTTGTCGGCGCCTACGACGATGACTGCTGGCTTCGGCATGAAAACCCCTTTGGAAAGCGCAATGCCACGCCCGACCGGAAGGTCGATCGAAACGTCCCCATGCCTGCTTTGGGCGCGAACATGGCAGAAACAAGGGGTAATTCAATTCATTAACGGCGGGGCGAGCAGCAAACCTGCGAAATTCGTTAACGCCGGCCCCATGGCCCTGCAGGCCTGGCCCAAGGCCCCCGCGACGTTCCGGCGGGCGCATCGGCATCGCTCCAAGGGCCGGATGGCGGCGGCAATTGCCCGGGATCAACCTGCGCATCGGCTCCGTCGTCCGTATCCTGCGGCAATGCCTGCGGGCCGGGATCGTGGCCGCCGGCGAATTTCACCAGCGCCGCCACGCGGGACTCCACCGACGGGTGGGTCGCGAACAGGTCGGCAAAACCCTCGCGCGGGTTGTCGAGGCACATTTCCATCACCGCCGAGGTCGCGCCGGGCAATTCGCCGCGGTGCTCGATCTTGCGCAGCGCCGAGATCATGGCGTCGGGGTTTTTGGTCAACTCGACCGATCCGGCGTCGGCGAGCAGTTCGCGCGAGCGCGATAGCGCCAGCTTGACCACCTGCGATAGCAGCCAGGCCAGCAGGATCAGCGCCACCGCGATGATGACCACGACGATGGCGCCGCCGCCGCCTCCCTTGCCGTCGCCGTCCGACGACGAGCGGGACGACGATCGTCCGCCGCCGAAATTCCAATTCGAGTAGAAAAACGAGCGGAAGAACAGTTCGCCGAAGAAGCCGACCACGCCGGCGATCACCACCGCGATCACCATCAGCTGTACGTCGCCATTGCGGATGTGGGTGAGTTCGTGGCCGAGCACGGCCTCGATCTCCTGATCGTTCAGCGCCCTTAAGAGTCCGGTGGTGACGGTGATGGCATATTGGCGTCGGTTGAGCCCGGTCGCGAACGCGTTCAGTGCGTCGCTGTCCATCACTTTCAGCATCGGCATCGGAATGCCGCGCGAGATGCAGAGGTTTTCCAGGAGATTATAGAGTCGCGGCTGTTGCAGCCGGGTCACGTCTTCGCCGCCGGTGACGGCGTCGATGATCGACTGATGGAAGAAATACGCAATGGCGATCCACAGCGCGGCGGCGATGGTGGCGAAGGGAAACGCCTTGATCAGATCGCGCGCGGCAGCGGCAAGGTAATAGTCGATCGACCCATCGCTGTTGATGACGACTTCCGCGATCAGCGCGCCGGCATAGACCAGCACATAGATCAGCACGAACAGCCCGGCAAGCAGCAGCATCGAACGGAACTTGTTCGACGCGATATGCGTGTAGAGACCGTAAGCGGCCATGGGCTGTTCTGCTCCGGTTACTCGTCATGCGAGGAGCACTTGCGACGAAGCAATCCAGTTCTTGCTGCCTAAAAAGGCTGGATTGCTTCGCGGAGTTTATCATCGGGCGGCGCTTTGCGCCGACCCGTTGGCTCGCAATGACGCTGCATGGTCAGGCTTCAGAACTTCACCGTCGGCACCTGCTCGACTTCGGTCCTGCTGGCGCTGAGATCGAAAAACTCCTTGCGGGTGAAGCCGAAGGTGCCGGCGAACAGCGCGGCGGGCATCTGCTGGATGCCGGTGTTGTATTCCTGGACCGCATTGTTGAAGAAGCGGCGGGCGGCGGCGATCTTGTTTTCGAGGTCGGACAGTTCGGTCTGCAACTGCTGGAAGTTGGCGTTGGCCTTGAGGTCCGGATAGGCCTCCGACAGCGCGATCAGCCTGCCGAGCGCGCCGCTGAGCTGATTCTCGGCGGCGCCGACCTGAGCCGGCCCCTGCGCCGACATCGCGGCGTTGCGCGCCTTCACCACGTCGTCGAGCGTGCCGCGCTCATGCGCGGCGTAGCCCTTCACGGTTTCGATCAGGTTCGGAATGAGGTCGTGGCGCTGCTTGAGTTGCACGTCGATGTCGGCAAACGCCTGCCCGACCCGCTGGCTGAGCGCGACCAGGCGGTTGTAGGCCGCAAAAGCGAAAAGCACGAGGACGATGATGACGCCGAGAACGATCCAGCCGGTCGACATTGGGGAGGACTCCTGATGGGGCGACGAATGCCGGGCACTCTAGATGAAAAACGCAACGCGTGGCAGAGCCGCGGGAGGTGGGGTTTGTCTTGGTCGGACGCAAGACGCGACAAGTTCAAGGGGAGGGCTGCGACCCGAGGAGGTCATGATGGGGTGAGCGCAGTGCCTTGCCCCTCACACCCGGATCGCAAGAGCGATCCGACCTCTCCCCGCGAAAGAGCGGGGAGAGGTGAATTCGCGGCGCCGCTTTCTTAACCTCGCCCCGCTCTTTCGCGGGGAGAGGTCGGCGCGTAGCGCCGGGTGAGGGGCGAGGCAGTGCGATTGCCATCGCGGCAGCATTGATGGGTCGGTATGGCTACCGCTCCTCCATCACCGCGTCGCCCCAGCGCCAGCGCCGGGCGCGCGCGTAGTCCGCTTTGGCGCGGCGCGGCACTTTCGTAATCACGAGGCCCTCCGGTGTGCAGAGTTTTGCCGTCACCTCGACCTTGCCGACATCGGGCTGTGCCAGCACGCGGGCGGGACGCCGCGCGATCGCCGTGCGGGTCAGCGCCACATAAGCGAATTTTTCATCCTCGAACGGAAGTTCGGCGCCTTTGACCTGTTGATGCGCGCGCGAACGCGGCAGCCGTTGCGTGAAGTGACACCAGTCCGGCGCCAGGAGCGGACATTCGCCGTCGTGCGGGCAGGGCGCGGCGATATGGCCGCCCAGTGCGATCATTTGCGCCCGCAGCGTAATGATCCGCGCGTATCCCGCCGGCGTGCCGGGCTCGACGATCAGCAGCGTATCGCGGGTTTTGGCCCACATCCGCTCGGCGAGCGCGGCGCGTTCTGCATCGTCCATCTCGCCGACGAGATAGCTCGCGATCACGAGGTCGGCGGCTTCGGAATTCGCGAGCGTCGCGCGCGCATCGCCACGCGTGTAGCGAATATCGGAGAGACGCGGGCTTTTACCGAACAGATCGAGCGCCAAAGTCCGCAAGGCGGCGTTGGCGTCGATTGCCGTGAAATCCGCGAGCGACGGGAATGTTTCCGCCGCGGCCCATGTCGCCGTTCCCGGGCCGGCCCCGATGTCGAGCAGACTGTTCGGCGCGAAATCCGGCCGGACCTGGCACAGCGCATTCAGGCTTGCGATGACGGCAGCGTAAGTCGCCGGCATCCGCGCCAGCGCATAAGCCAGCGCATCGGCCTCGGTGCGGATTGCCGCCGAACTGCCGCCGCTGCGATAGGTTACCGATATTCCCGCCGACCGCTCGGCGGCATCGCTACGCGGCAGGCCGTGCAGTTTTGTCTCGATCGCGGCTTTGAGGTCGAAGGGCAGATCGGGGGCAGTCATTTCTCCACCCTCCCCTGGAGGGGGAGGGTCGCCTGCCGAAGGCAGGCGGGGTGGGGTGCTGCAGCGCCGATGTTCATCGATCCGCACAGTTGGGTGAAGCGGTGGTCACCCCACCCCGGTTCGCTTCGCTCACCGACCCTCCCCCTTCAGGGGAGGGTAAAAAAATCACGCCACGTTCTTGTCG
>NZ_DASYMN010000004.1:0-3235 GCF_036009065.1 Bradyrhizobium sp.
GGCCTTGCGCGCCGCCTGTTCGACTTCTTCGTCGGTGGCGCCCTCCTTGCCGAGCCGGATATTTTCCCGGATCGACATGTTGAACAGCATGTTTTCCTGGAACACCACCGCCATGCTCCTGCGCAGCGACTCGCGGGTCACCTTGCGGATATCGACGCCATCGATGGTGAGCCGGCCCTCGTCCGGCGTGTAGAGTCGCAAAATAAGATTGAGCAGCGTGCTCTTGCCCGAGCCGCTGGGGCCGACAATGGCGATGGTCTTTCCGACCTTGAGCTTGAGACTGAGGTTGTCGAGCACCGGCGTCTCGCTGTTTTCGTACTGGAAGGTAACGCGGTCGAAGGTGATGTCGTTGGTGATGCGGGGCAAATCAGGTGCGCCAGGACGATCGTCGGCGCCGCGGGTCGGCTCGTCGAGCAATTCCTGCATGTGCCGGACCGCGGCGGCCGACTGGATCGACACCGGGATGAAATGCATCAGGTGCGCGATGTTGTACGACACCTCCCAGAATGCGCTTTCGAACGTCACGAAGGTGCCGACGGTGATCTGACCCTTGGTCGCGAGATAGGCGCCGATGGCGAGCACCACGAGATGCAGCAGCAGCACCGAGATCGTGACCGTGCGCTCGACCATGGTCGACAGAAACACCGCGGAAGCGGTTTTCTGGCGAACGTCGATGTTGCGCAACGTGAACCAGCCGAAGGTCCGGCGCTGCAGGCTGAACGCCTTGACGACGGCCTGCGCGGCGACGTTTTCCTGCACCATGCCGAGCAGCCCGGCTTCATTGAGTTTTTGTTCGTAATTCGCCTGCACCGCTTTCGGCGTGAGAATCCGCGGGCCGATCAGCGTGATCGGGAATACCAGCAGCGCCACCGCGGCGAGTTGCCAGTTCAGGAACAGCATCAGGATGATGCCGGCGATCAATTCCAGGAAAGGCAAGGCGGCGCCGTTGGCAAAGGTCTTGATCGATCCCTCGAAGGCCGACAGATCGATGGAAAACCGCGAGAGAATTTCGCCGCGTTTGGTGCGGGCAAAATAGGACGCCGGCAAATTCTGAACGTGCTCGAACAGCCGCGACCGCACATCCGCAATAAGACCGGCCGCGAGCCTCGCGTCCCAGCGCTCATACCAGACCGCGACAATCGAGGTGATGATGCCCGCTACCGCCAGCACCCCCAGGATCATGTAGAGCGCCTGAAAATCTTCTTCGCCGAGTGCGTCGTCGATCAGGAATTTGAGGCTCAGCGGCATGATGACGTTGAACAGCGTCTCGACAATCACGCCGATGCTGACGAAGGCCAGCATTTTCTTGTAGTTCTTCAGGTATGGCTTGACGAACGCATAGACCGTCGCAAGCGCGCCGGCGGCTTCCTTGGCGGTAAAGACGACGAGATCCTCATCATCCTCGTCGTCATCGAGATCCGGTCTCTTGTCGTCATCGGAGGGAGGCGGCACCGCCCCCTTGCCGTCGCCGACCGGATTCGGAGCATCGGCGCCGGCCGCAAGCTTCTTCTCGAGTTCCGACGCGGCAGGATCATCCGCGGGAGCGGGAGCCGGATTATCCGATGACGGAGGCTGTAGCGCCATGAAACGAACCGTTGCTGCACGGCCTGCATGACCGCAAACGTAATCTCGGTGGCTGGAGCAACCACCGCACCGATCTTATGCGATCAGAATGCTTTCGGCAAAGCGGTCGCGGGCCGGCTCAGTCGGCCGCGACCTTGTCAAAGAACGAATAGCGCAGGCTGTCGGAGTCGGCATACCACTGGCCGGGGCCCTTGTTGGCGGCCAGGGTCGCCGCCCAGACCGCATCGGTGCAATCGCGCCGGTGCATCGACAGATCGAAGCCGTTGCCGAAGAACAGCTCCGACCATTCCCACCAGGTGCCGAGCTTCTTGACCCCGCGCAGCAGGTCGTAACGGTCGATCACCGCCGGCGCCATGTCTGATGTGACTGACCCGAACACCAGGCCGGTCTTGACCACGCGGTTCAGTTCGCGAATGGCGCGCGGCACCTGCTTTTCGCCGACGTGGCAAAGGCTGGTCTCAAACACGAAATCGAACTCGCCGTCTTTGAACGGCAAATCGGCAATCGATCCGAGCTTGTTGTATTTCTTCAGCGCCTTCGGCGTTTTGGCATGGATCGCCCGGTTGTTCTCGATGCCCCAGGCATCGATGCCGCGCTCGCGCAACGCGGCGATCAGTTCGCCGCTGGCCGATCCGGCCACCAGCAGCTTGTAGCCTTTGGACCTGCTCCAGACGATTCTGATGAGTTCGCCCAGATAGGCGGGATCGGTGAACCGGCTCCATACCTCGCTATAGGGGCCCAGCCCGCGATAGTGCTCGAAATAATCGCGGTCGATCTTGTCGGAAACGGCGTTGCCGTCCTCGCGGCGCGCATGGCGCAGCTTGATCATTTCGGTGAGGATGATGTCGGTGGCGGCGTCCGAAGAGTCGAGCAGGCCGTTGAGGGTGGAGTCGAACAGATAGTCCCCGACCACGACCAGGCCCGGGTGCTGCTTCGGCTCGGGCCGGTGATTGGTCATCACGTCGCGCGCCGGCAGGCCGCCCGGGATCGCATTCACCGATGACAACCAGCGATGGGTCTTGCCCTCCATGAAATGCGCGCGCGCATCGCCGAGCGAGGCCGGCAGCGATTTCAGCGCGGCATCGATCAGCTGTTCGTCACTTAAGTTTGCAAACGCCAGCGCGTCGGAGCCGGCGATCAGCCAGTTCAGCACGCCGTGGCGGCCGACATCGTGGCGCGCGCCCTCGTTGTAGACGCAGCAGCCGCCGAAGGCTTCGGACATGAACCATGCGCCGGAGATCTTCTCGCCCCAGAACGGGGTATCGAACAAGATCGAAACCCGGAGGTAATGCGCCGGACGATCGAAGTAGGCGACGTGCTTGACCATCGACTTGCGCAATTGTTCGCCGTCCCATCGCATCGTCGCCAGCCAGGAGTGCGGCAGGCACATCACGACCAGATCGAAGTCCCGCGTCTCCGGTCCCTTGCCGTTCATCATGTTGAGCTGGTAGCGGCCGGCCGGGGTCTTGCCGACCTTGAGCACCCGGTGATTGAGCTGGATGTCGGCGTCGACCTCGGACTGCAGGCAGCCGATCAGCTGCTCGTTGCCGTTCTGGATCGAATACAGGCCGATATAGCCATCGACATCCATCACGAAGTTTTTTAGCGCGTTGAGGCCATTGGTGTTGTGGCTTTCGGTGGCGATATCGGA
>NZ_DASYMN010000005.1:0-2449 GCF_036009065.1 Bradyrhizobium sp.
TGGATCGAGACGTTCCTGCCAAGCTGGCACGGCCTCCTCGGCCGCCCTCCCGCCGAACGCGCGGCCCTGGCACGTGCCTTCATCGCCAAGGCGGTCTTCAACCTGCCAACCACCCGCCTGCTGATCGACTTGCTATCGGCCGACAAGACACTGCGCCGCTTGTGCGGCTGGCAGCGCGCAGGCGAGGTGCCGAGTGAAGCCACATTCGCGCGCGCCTTTGCGGAATTCGCCGACAGCGCTCTGCCATCGCGGCTGCATGTCGCATTGATTGAGGAAACTCACGCAGATCGCTTGGTCGGACATATCTCGCGCGACAGCACCGCCATCGCGGCGCGCGAGAAGCCCGTGACGTCAGCCGAGCCGAAGCCACCCGCACCGGCCAAACGCAAGCGCGGCCGCCCTGGCAAGGGCGAGGAGCGTCCGGTCGAGCCGCCGCGCCGGATCGAGCGCCAACTCGGCATGACCTTGCCCGCGATGCTGAAAGATCTGCCGCGGCACTGCGATGTCGGCACCAAACGCAATGCCAAGGGCCATCAGCAATCCTGGATCGGCTACAAGTTGCCCATCGACACCGCGGACGGCGAGATCCCGATCAGTTGCATCCTCACCGCGGCGTCCGTGCATGACAGCCCACTCGCCATTCCGCTCGCCACCATGACCGCCGCGAAAGTCACCAACCTGTACGACCTGATGGACAGCGCCTACGACGATGCCGCCATCAAACAGCACAGCCGCAGCCTCAACCATGTGCCGATCATCGACGTCAATCCACGGGCCGCAGCCGGGCTGAAGCAGGAACTGGCGCAGGAGGCGAAGCGGCAACGCCAGGTGGGACACCGCATGGCAGAGGACGTACGCTACGGCGAACGCAGCACGGCGGAACGGGTCAATGGCGGGCTGAAGGACAATTATGGCGGCCGGACCGTCCGCGGGCGCGGGGGCGCCAAAGTGATGTGTCACCTGATGTTCGGGGTGGTCAGTTTCACCGCCCTGCAACTGCTCCGCCTGGTTACGTAGCGGCCCTTGGCGACCGACCACCGCACCCTTGCCGCTGCCTTCAGCGGTGAGGTCGTCATCGGCTTGCCAAAAAACGCGGAAAACCCCGTCGCATGCCGATGCGCTCATGTGAACCAGGTCAGATCGTCCTGATGTCAGCTCTCGGTGCATCTTTTGTCAGAAAATCACGCGCCGACGCGCCAGAGTTTTGCAAGTGGCTCTACTATATACTACATAGCCTGAACTTCTCGACCGATCGCCCAGATGAAACCCGCCAATTCGCGCGCGACGGCGGTCACGGCGATGGTCAACTTTTTGCCCCGCTGTGACAGAGCCCGATAGCGAGCGCACAGTCGTAACTGCGCCTTGGCCGCGATGTCGCGCACCGCGGGGGGCAAGTGCTCAAGGATGTCGTGCTTGTTCTGACTGGTCCGCGGCGGATGGCGATAGCTCCAGGCACTCTCAACCAAGGCCTGCCGCACCCGGCCATTGCCCGCCTTGGTGATGCCGAGCCGGTGGACCGTATCGCCGGTCGAGCGTTCGCCGGGCACCAGACCGAGATAGGCCATGAGCTGGCGTGGATTTTCAAACCGCCGTAGATCGCCGACCTCAGCCATGACCGTCGCCGCGGTCACCAAATTGACGCCGCGCAAGCCCTGCAGCGCTTCAACGACCGGGGCGAGCGACCATTTGGGCAGCAATTCCACAATCGCTGCCTCGATCCGATCCAGCTGCTCGCCGGCATGCCGGGCGGCGAGCAGCAACTCCTGCAGCACCAGATGCTGGCCGAGGTGGTCGAAACGTTGCGCCTGCAGCCACTGCGTGTGACCGGCGCCCCAGGTCTTCTTGCCTGGATAGACCCGCCCTTGCCGCAGCATCATCGATGAGATCGTCTGGCGCTTGCGGCGCAAGTCATCGACTGCCATTTGCCGGCAGCGGATGAGATCACGCATCGCCTCATGCGCCTCGTCGGGCACCCAGACCGCGGTCAGTTCACCGGCTCTCAGCAACCGGGCAAGCTGCAATGCATCACGCCGGTTCGTCTTCACCCGCTCGCCCGGCTTGCGCGGGATCAACGATGGCGCGACCACGGAGCATTGATGACCGAGTTTGACGAGCTGGCGGTAGAGCCCATAGCCGGTCGGACCGGCTTCGTAGCAGAAATGCAGTCGCCCGTGACGCTTCTCCAGTTTGGTCACCAGCCGACGGACACTTTCGGGATCAGCGCCGATCTCACCGATGTATCGAACCTCGCCTTGTCGGCCTTCTTCGGCAACCGCCACGGCGTGGCGGGCCTTGGCCACATCCAATCCAACGAAAACCTCTGTATGCTGCTCCACGGTTCGTCCTCCTGCGCTGAGGATAGGCCCGCCTCCGCGGGCAACCCTCGTTGACCCCGCGCAGTGTAGGACGAGCCACCCTGGCCCAAACGCGGACATGCGGTCTAAGGCAC
>NZ_DASYMN010000006.1:0-38177 GCF_036009065.1 Bradyrhizobium sp.
TCATCGAAAAGATCGTCTGGCCCTATATCATCACGCTGCAGACCATCCCGAAGGTCGCGATCGCGCCGCTCCTGATCATCTGGTTCGGTTTCGGGATCGAGTCCAAAATTCTGATCGTGGCGCTGATCTGCTTCTTTCCGATCCTGGTCAATGCGGTCGCCGGCTTCAAGGGCACCGACTCCCGGCAGATCCTGTTGATGAGCGCGATGGACGCGACCACCTGGCAGGTGTTCCGCATGGTGCGGCTGCCGAACGCGGTGCCGTTCCTGATCGCGGGTTTCCAAATTGCGGTGGTGCTGTCGGTGATCGGCGCCGTGATCGGCGAGTTCCTCGGCGCATCGAACGGCCTCGGTGCTCTGATCGTAATCCGGCAGGCCAATATGGACGTGACCGGGGTGTTTTCCGTGCTGGCGATGCTTTCCATCATCGGCCTGTCGATGAATCTCGCCGTCGCCACGCTGTCGCGAAAGCTCGCCTTCTGGTCCGAGACCAGTGTCAAGATCTAGCTCATCCCGAAAGGACACTATCATGTTCAAGAAAGTCGTTATGGCCTCCTGCGTCGCCGCCGGCGCGCTGCTGTGCGGGCTGAACCAGGCCGACGCGCGATCAAAGTCGCTGATCCTGCAGGTCGGATCACAGGTGCCGTCGGTATCCACTCTCTTGATCTACATCGCCGAGAAGGCCGGCTTCCTCGCCGAGGAGGATCTTGATTTCGACGTCCGCTACACGGCGAACGCGCCAACCGCGATGCAACTGGTCGCGGCGGGGAACGCCGATGTCGGCGTCATCACCAACGAGCCGCTGATCCTCGGTTATGACAAGGGCCTGCGCGGCCGGATGTTCCTCGTGCACCAGCGCCCGCTGAACTATTACATCGGCGTGCCCAGCGACTCGCCGATTCAGACCCTTGCCGACCTCAAAGGCAAGAACATCGGTGTTTCCAACATGGGCAGCGCTGCGGTGCCGGTGGTGAAATCGATGATGCAGACGGTGAACGCGGAAGCCGGCAAGGACTATAATTTCGTTCCGTCAGGCATCCTCGACCAGTCGGTCGCCGCCCTGAAGTCGAACCGGGTGGCCGCGGTCGCGCTGTGGGAATCGCAATATGCGGCGTTCGCCCGGATCGGTTATCCGCTGCGCTTCTATCATCACCCCGTACTCGGCAATTTCGGCAACAACGGATTGGTAGCCTCCGAGCAGACCGTCAAGAACAAGCCGGAAGCGCTGTGCTCGCTCGGGCGCTCCTTCATCCGGGCTATCATCTTCGTGCGGGAAAACCCGCTGGCGGCGCTGCGCATCTACTGGTCGGTCAATCCGGCTGCAAAGGACGCAGGCGATCCAGCCGCCGCCGAGGCCAGCGGCCTCCGTGAGATCGAGTACATCATGAAGGGCTATCATGAATACAAGGACGGTCAGAAAGATTTCGGCCGCGTCGACGCCGAAGGCCTGCAGCGCTATGTGCAGATGTACAAGGACGAGGGCGTGTTGAAGGAAATGCCGCCGATCAAGGATTTGTACACCGACCAGTTCGTCGAATGCACCAACAAGGTCGACGCCGCTGCCGTCCGCAAACTTGCTCGGGAATGGAAGAGCTGAATTTGGTCGTCGGGGCAAGACGGTTAGGTGCAAGGCCTACCGACCGCCGACTATGCAAGGACGTCTTCCCGGCTTTCGCCGGGGTACACTTCGTCGAGGCCATCGGCAAAGCGAAGCTGGCGCAGAGCCGCGTACATTCGACGACCGGTGTCCTTGAAACGCGGGCGGGCCCTTGCGTCTGGATCACCCGGTCTAAGATTTTGTTGGAGCGCTCGGTGAGGACCCCAAAGGGGTTCCGAGCGCCACCAGTTGCTGGCAGCAGAGCTATTCGATGACCTTGTCCGCCCGCACCAGGAATAATTCGGGAATCGCAAGCTCGAGCGCTTTTGCGATCTTGAGATTGATCACGAGCTCGAAGCGTACGGGCTGTTGCAGCGGAAGTTCGGCCGGATTCGCGCCCTTGAGAATCTTGTCGACATACACCGCTGATTGACGAACCATTTCACCGACGTTCGGGCCATAGGAGAAGAGCGCACCCGCCTGCGCCCAGGCGCCCCAGCCGCCAGCCAGCGGTATCGATTCTTCGCCGCGAAATCCGCGATGCGCCTTATATTCGCTACGGTTTGCCGCGACGATACTACGTAGAGGGCGTCGACACCCGCTCGCGTGGCGGCGTCGAGCGCAAGGTCGAGATCGCTAGAACTTCGCACCTCGACGAGGTGTAGCTTCACTTCGAGGGCGGCCGCCGCCCGCTCGGCTTCACGCAGCTCATTGTCGACATGATCGGGATTGAACTGGAACGCCAGCCGAGACACGTGTGGCGCCGCCTCCTTGAGGAGTCCCAGCTTGGCCGCACTCTTTGCTAACGACAGTGTCCTCTGGGGGAATCAGAGATTCCAAACTTTGTAGGGTGTACAAGTTGGAGACGTATTCGATCGAACGGATCAGTTCATCCAAACGGGCGGCCGCCCCATCTGCGAGCGGTGCGCTCTTGTGAAGCGCTATAGTATTGCGTAGAGGGACCTTCTCTCGTTTTAGTCAGAGAGCGTCAGCCTTCGCTAAGCCAGCCTAGCTGATTGACGCCAGCGCATCGTCCCTCGCGAAACAACTAGCGTAGCGCGTCGAACAGCTCTCGACCACTCGGCGCTCCCTGGGCCGTTCGGTTCCACCGAAGACGTCCCGCGGCGTCCGTGATGGACGTCCAAGTGCCGATGCAAGGGACACTGAAACAGGCGGGACGGACGAACTAATGCGACCGGTCTTCCGGCCGTCTATCGTCACTCCGTCGCTAAACTGTCGAGGATGGCCATACAACGGGGTTGGAGCGGCGAATGCTCCCACATCGTCAAAAAAGACGCCTTGGTGCCCCTATTTTGTGGTGCACGGCAGTGGTACGCAGACAGCGATCAGGACGTTTGGAAGGCCGTTTTACGGGCATTTTTGACGATTCGATTGTCCAGGCCGGTGAATCCCTCCCTCTCCGCGAAAAAGCACGCGAAACGTCCGGCCAATCGGCAGCTACCGATCGCGTCGGCGCTGCCGGCTCAAAGCTTACAAGTGATTCAACTGGCCTCGGCTTGGGCCGTGAGCGAGCATCCGGCCGCGGCAAGAGCAAGGCTTGCGGCGCTTGCTGCGGCAGATTGTGCCCAATGCCGCCCTTGATGGTTCGGTACGAATATTTGCCCGAGAACATTTTTGCGTAGGCGGCCGTGGCGGCCCGTCACCGTGGAAATTAAAAGCGCCGCAGGAAAGCAGGCTCCGCAGCAGTGATCCGAATACATCGAAAATCCGCCAACGAGATCCATGACGGCGCCACCGAGGTGCGCGAGAATCTCGAACGCGACCGCTCGCTGGGCCACGCCGTCTATGACGAGATGCGGGCGCGTCGCGCTTTTCCGGTTTCGGCTTTTTCATCATGCATTTAACAAACGGCTGCGATCATCGTATGGTTGTTGATCCCAGCCTCGGCATGCACATTGAGCGGCCCGAAAACCGTGACGCGCCGAAGTGACGCAATGCGGACCCGAACAAACGCAGGCGCCGAAAAAATGCCCCCTGTTTGCTGCGGCGTCATGATTTCACGAGGCGACGCCGGCCGCCGGCGAAAAATTTTGCTTTCGCTTGATTTTCATCCAAAACTCATTTCTACTTGCGATTGATCGTGCGTTAAGCTTCCGAACCATCGGTGCGGCCATTGCATGCCGCCGAACACGCGGAGAGCGCCCATGACACCGCTATCGCCCGGCGTATACGTCCTCGAGGTACCGGGCGGGCCACGCGCCATTGAAGGTGCGCTGACCGCGGTGACGATTTTCGTCGGCGAGACCGAGCGCGGTCCGTTGCAGCCCACCGCGGTGCGCAGCCGGCTGGATTATGAGCGCATTTTCGGCGGCTACTTCCGTCATCGCATCGTGGATGCGGATGCAGTGACAGGCGGAGCCAGCGACCTGTCGAAGCTGTTCATGCCGTATGCCATGGACGGCTTCTTCGGCAACGGCGGTCCGCGCGCCTATGTGCTTCGCACCACCGACGATCCCGGCGGCGGCGTGGTGCCCACCGCAGGCGCGGAATTCTCCGACGGCACCAACACGATCCACATCGACGCCGCCTCGCCGGGTGCCTGGGGCAACTTTATCAGCGTCACGGTGCGCGATTCAAGCGACGGCGACGCCACGCGCTTTGCCATCGTGGTCTCCTACCGGGCGCCGGGCGAGGGCGCGGCGGCAGAGGTCGAGGTGTTCGAAGCGCTGTCGATCGATCCGGCGGACGAAAAATATTGCGTCGATATGCTGGTCCGCAGCGGGTTCATCCGCTGGCGCACCGGCGATGTGGCGAGCGCGCGCCTCGGCAGCGCGACCCAGGACCTGGCCGGCGGTGATGGCGGTCAGGGTTCGATCGCTGCCGGCGACTACGGCTCGTTTCTGACCGCCTTGCGCGAGATCGACGACGCCGCGCTCATTGTCGCTGCTTCCGACAAGATGCTGCCGGGCGGCGCAAGCGCCGACGAATACATCACGATCTCGAACGACTTTGTCGATTACGTCTCCAATGAGCGGCCGCAACTCGATCTGTTCTTCGTCGGCGATCTGCCGCGCTTTGCGAGCGAATCCGATCCCGCTGCCGCCGTCGTCGCGCGCGCGCGGGGCACGGTCGCGCCCGGCTCTACCCCAAGCAACTTCTGCGCGATCTATTGGCCGCACATCGTGGTCAGCGATCCGGTCGGCCAGGGCGCCAATCCGCGCATCGTGCTGCCGCCGGCCGGCCATATCGCCGGCCTCTACGGCAGCAACGACGGACGGCGCGGGGTGTGGAAGGCGCCCGCCGGCGTCGAGGTCCGCGTTGCCGGCGCGCTGATGCTCGACTTCAAGGTGCTCGACGTCCATCAGGACGTGTTCAACCCGCTCGGCGTCAATGCGCTGCGCGCCATCCCCAATGCCGGCAACGTGATTTGGGGAACGCGTACCCGCGAGCCGACGTCGCAATGGCGTTACATTCCGGTTCGCCGCACCGCGATGTTCCTTCGCAAGAGCATCTTCAACGGCATCCAGTGGGCGGTGTTCGAGCCGAACGATCAGCCGCTGTGGACCAGCCTGCGCGCGACCATCGGCGCCTTCATGGAGACCCAGTTTCGTAACGGCGCATTCGCGGGCGCGACCTCGCGCGACGCCTACTTCGTCAAATGCGACGCCGACACGACGACCGAGGCGGACCAGGTCCAGGGCATCGTCAACGTTCTGGTGGGCTTCGCGCCGTTGCGTCCGGCGGAATTTGTGATCGTCAAGCTCAGTCAGAAGACGCGGCAGGCCGCGTAGCCGAGGGGGGATGAACGATGCCGATGTTCGCCGTGAATACCCACCGAATCGATCCCTACAGCAATTTCAAGTTTCGGGTCTCGTGGGACAACCAGCCGGTCGCGGGCCTGTCGAAAATGTCGGCGCTCAAGAAGAGCACCGAAGTGACCGAGTGGCGCGCCGCCGCCGACAACTCGATCGTGCGCAAGCTTCCGGGCCGGACCAAGTTCGAGCCGGTCACGCTCGAAGCCGGGCTTTCGCACGACCGCAAATTCCTCGACTGGGCCAATATGGTCAACAACCCGCAGGGCGACCCGGCGGCGTCTCTGCTCAATTACCGCAAGGAAGTCATCGTTCAGGTCCTGAACTTGCAGGGAACGCCGGCGATGCAGTTCAAGCTGTCCCGCGCCTGGGTTTCGGAATTCCAGGCGCTGCCCGAGATGGACGCCAATGCGAATGCGGTAGCGATCCAATCGGTAAAATTCGAGTTCGAGAATTTCGAACTCGATCTGGCGATCACCGAGCCCGCGGAGACTTGATGACTTAGATCTAATGAATTGAACCCAATAAATTGAATCTAATGTTTTTCTGCGCTGCGTGCCGATTGCCTGGGAGTGTTTCGCATGAGTCAAGCTGCAGTCGAGCGAACCAGAAATCCGTTCCGCGGCCTCGAAACCAAGCCCGAGACGGACGCGCCGCGCGCCTCGGCCGCTGACTCCGGCGCGGTGCTCCCGGCGCCTGAACTTAAGCTGCGCGAAATGACCGGCTTCGAGGAAGAAGCGATCGAGCGCGCCGCCGATCAGCCCAACTCGGCCCGCCTGGTCAATGAAGTCCTGGCGCGCTGTCTGGTTGCGCCGGGCGAAGACTACCGCGCGCCGCTCGACCGGATCCGGCGCCTTCTGGTGGCCGACCGGGACGTCGCGCTGGTGCGTCTGCGCCAGATGTCGCTCGGCGATGCGATCGAGAGCGAGGTTGCCTGTCCGTCCTGCGCCGAGACGATGGCGGCGCGCTTTGCGCTTTCCGACCTGCCGCTCGATGTGCCGCGCCCGCCGGAGCGCATCCGTGCTGGCCTGCCGGACGGCCGCGTCGCGGTGATGCGGTTGCCGACGGCGGGCGATCAGGAAGATCTGCTCGATCAAGGGCTCGAATTGGCCGCTGAGCGGCGCACCTTTCTGCTCGCACGCCTGATTCTCGCGATCGACACGGCGGGTCCGTTGACGCCGGACAGCGTCCGCGCGCTCCCGACGCAGGTCCGTTACGCCATCGAAGCCGCAATCGACGACGCGACGCCGGCGCTCGATCTCACCATGGGGGTGACGTGCAATGCGTGCGGCCACGGCTTTTCGGCCCCGCTCGATGTCGACGCTTTTTTTTTCTCGAAATGAGCGCGCGCGCCGGCAATCTCGTCAATGAGGTTCACACGCTCGCCAGCCGCTACCATTGGGCCGAACGCGACATTCTGACGCTGCGGCTCCATCGTCGCCGCGCCTACCTCGCATTGATCGAGCAGGAGGCGGACCGCGCGCTCGTCGCCGGTCTGCTGGGGGCAGAAGATGCCAGGCGGACTTGATAGTGCATCGAGCGCGCCGCTTGCGCCGCGCCGGTCCGGCGGCAGCCCGGTTGCCGGCGCGGCCGGCGCGCTTGCGCTGGTGCCTGGCCCGGTGCGGGCGATTTCGCCGCTGACGCTGCCCGAGGCGGAGACCGCGGCGGTCGCGGCTGCTCTGCGCGAGCAGCCGCGTCGCGCCCCTCCCGCCGCGCGCGCAATCCCGGTTGCGCCCGGGGCTCCGCCGCCCGCAGCCGCTCCGCCGATTGACGCTAAGCAAGAAAGTCTCGGAAGCACGCCGCCGTCGGGCAATCCGATCGAGACCCGACCGCGCCCGCGGCCAACTCGGCGCATTGCGGAAACTCCGGCGCCTGAGCCTTTGCCGGCGAAACGATCCACGCCGTCGCGCCGCGCCAAATCCAGCGATGATGCAGCGCCCGCGCGCGGAACGGCTCCGCCCCGCGCGCGGGTGCCGCCAAGGCCAGCGTCACCCACGCCGCCGGTTGCGGCACCTCCGGCTCCGGCAAGAGCCGTCCCGGTGCGGCCGCCATCAGCTTCGCCAAAGCCCGCCGCCGTCACCGTAAAGCCACCAGCATCGGCAAAACCAGTTCCCGTTGCCGAGCGTCCGCTCATCCTGTCGCGCCGGACAGCGACATTCGCGCCTGCGCCAGAGCAGGAACGCCCGATCCAGCCGCCGCCCGCGCGCCCGCCCGTTGCCGCAACAGAGCGCATCGAAATCCGCAAGGTGGTTCGCGAGGCTGTCACGGTTGCGGCGCAGGGCGCGGCGCGCGCAACACGCGCCACTCCGGAAACCGCCGCCATGAAGGCCGCCGCATCGGACCGCGCGGCGTCCCGAACGATTGTCCGGCCGCAGCGACCGCCGGCAACGCCCCGCGCCCCGGCGCGCGAGAAGCCCAACGCGGTCATGGCGGCGCGGCCAGCGGCCGTGCCGCAGCGGCCTGTCGCCGTGGCCGCCGCGCCGCGCATCTCGATCGAGATTGGGCGCATCGACATCACGGCCCGGCAGCCGCCGAAGCCCGTGTCGCGCGCGCTGTCGCGCGTGCGCGCGCCGCGCAGTCATTCGATCGATCCCGGCCTCCGCAGCGGAGGCTATTGATGGCGCTGTTCAACAATCTGCATGATGTCGGCACGGCGCTGTCGGACATCCTCCGCGACCGGATCAACCCGATGCTCGAGGTACTGCCGGGACCGCCGCTGCAGAATCCGACCGGCACCGCGGAGGCGATCCGCGTCACGTTGCTTTGGATCACGCCGCAACCGACGCACCGCAACGATCCGTGGGAGCCGCGGCCGAACGGACAGCTGACCCCACCGCCGCTCTCGCTTTCGGGCTTTTACTTGACGACGGCCTACGGCACGACACCCGCGAACGACCCACAGCAGGCCTACAACCTCCTCGGCGAGGTGCTGCGCGTGTTCGACGCCGAGCCGCGCATCCGGCTGCCCGATCCGGCGGCGGCGGTCGGGAATGGCGCGATCGGCATCACGCTGGTGCCGACCGCCGCCGATCTGATGGAAAAGGTCTATACGCCGTTGCAGATGCCGCATCGGCCGTGGGCGCTGTTCGAGGTCGGACCGATTCAGCTCGTCAGCCGCCTGCAGCCCGGGCCCGAACCGGCGCTGGTTCACCCTGGCGGCATCCGGCTCGGGCAGTTGACGGTTGGCGCGCCGCCCGAGATCGAATCGATTCTCCCCTCGCCCGCCGGGGTCGGCGGACGCATCCGCATCGATGCCCGCTATACCGGCGCCGCGCAGGCGGTGCGCATCGGCAGCGAAGAAATCGCCGCCGCGGCGTTCGTGCTCGCCGAGCCAAGCGGGCCGATCGTGCTCACGCTGCCGCCGGCCGTCGACGCCGGCGAATACGACGTAAGCCTGCGTGTCGCCGGCACATGGTCGCGCCCCGCCACGCTCACGATACGCGACGCGACGGTCTCCTCAGCCGATGCACCGGCCCAGTTGGTGCATTCGGTCGCCGCCGATCTGGTGATCGACGGCCGCGCGCTCGCGGCCACGACCGCGGTTTTCGCGTGGCCTAACGCCGGCGTAACGTCGCCGGCCGACGTCGCGACATTGGCGCCGGGCGCGGTGGCGGCGACGCAGGTCACCGTTTCGGCCGCGGCGCTCACCGCACTTGCCGGACGCGATATGCGGCTGGCGCTGCGGGTCTCGACGCACCGTTTCACACCCTTCATCCGCCTGAGATTTACGCCATGAAAATGCTCGACGAGCAGGCCCTGGCGATTGCGCGAGATCTGGCGCATCTCGGCGCGCGCTCGGCGCTGGCGACGCCCGCCGCGACCGTCGTCAGCGGCGAGGACGGCTGGCCGGCCGAGACCGACGCCTGGGCCGCGCTCGGGCGCGCCATGAGCGAGTGCGAGGCGCGCTGGCCCGACGATGCCGGCGATGCCGTCGCGCTCGAGCAGTGGCTGATTGTGCTCGCCGCCGCCGCCGAACTTTATCCGGACGCCGCGGCGGCGCTCTCGATCGTCGCCGAGGATGAGCGGCTCTCGCTGCTGACCCCCGTCACCTTTGCGCGGTTGATGCGGGCCGCCGGACGCGCGACGTTCCGCGCCGCGCTCGCCTGCGCGTTCGAGGGTGGCGTGCCGGGACGCTACGGTCTGATCGACGTGGTGGAGACCGTGAGCGGGCGGCCGACCACGCATCGCGGCCTGCGCCTTGCTCCGAAGGCGCTCGCCGCGCTCGTCGCCGGCCAGACCATTGCCAGCATCGGGCTCGCGCTCGAAAGCGAGGCTGCGGCGCCTCCGGTTTTCTCCGAGCCCCTGGTCAAGGGCGCGGTCGCCCTGCTGGTCGAACGCGGGACGCTATGGCTGCGGGCGGCGTCGGCGCGCGCCGGCCGGCAGCTGGCGCTCGACGTAGCGGGTACGTTGCGGCTGCCGGCGCTGTTCCTCAAGCCGGGCGGAGATTTGCCGCAGCCGCACGAACTCGGCCACGTCAAGGACGGTCTGCTCGTGCTCGACCTGCACGCCCGCGCCGACGGGCGCGAGCTTCCGCTCGGCTGGATCGAGCGCGTCGCTGCGGCCGCCGGCCGGCTCATCGTGGTCGCGGATGCGCGCACCGAGAGCGGGCCGTTCGCCGGCCTGAACGTGCCGCGCATCGGCGCGGCGGAAGCCGCGCGAGTGTGGGCGCAGGCGCCGCTGTCGGAGGCGGAACGTGCGGTACTCGCGGCGAGCTTCCCCGTCACGCTGCTTGAATTGCGCGCGGCCTTGCGCGACGCGCGCAACGTCGCCCGCGCCGCCCGCACCAACGGCCATTCCGAACCGGAACCGGATGCCGCCGCGCTGCGCCGCGCGATGCTCGCCGAAGGCGCCCGCCGCATGGGCCGGTTCGTGACCCGTATCGAGACGGACACGGATCTCACGCGGCTGGTGTTGCCCGCCACGCTCAAGGAGAGGCTGCGCGACATCGTCGCCTGGCCGAAGGCAAGCCCGCGCGTCTATGGCGAGATGGGCGTCGCGCCTGACGGCCGCATGGGGCGGGGATTGATTACGCTGTTCTCGGGTCCGCCCGGCACCGGCAAGACTTACGCCGCCCAGTGCGTCGCCGCCGCGCTCGGGCTCAATCTCTATCGGGTGGATTTGAGCCAGGTGGTTTCGAAATGGATCGGCGAGACCGAAAAGGCGCTCGCGCAGGTATTCGACGAGGCGGAAGCCGGGCACGGCATCCTGCTGTTTGACGAAGCCGACGCGTTGTTCGGCAAGCGCTCCGAGGTCAAGGACGCGCATGACCGCTACGCCAATATCGAGGTCGGGTTTCTGCTGCAGCGGGTCGAGAGTTTCGACGGCATCCTGATCCTGGCGACCAATCTGCGCAACCACCTCGACGGGGCGTTTATGCGCCGTATCCATGTGACGGTGGACTTTCCGATGCCCGACGCGAGCGCGCGGCGCAGGCTATGGGAGCAGTCGCTCGCATCGCCCCGTTTCCGCGGCCCCGATCTCGATGTTCCGCTGTTCGCCGGTCAGTTCCGTCTCTCCGGCGGCAGCATCAAGTCGATCGCGATCGCGGCCGCGCATCTTGCCGCCGCCGAGGATGACGGCCGGGTCTGGGCGCGCCATGTCGCGCGCGCCACGCTCCGCGAACTCGAAAAGAACGGACAGTCGCGCGGCGCCGCCGAATTCGGTCCGCTCTCCCACTTCATGCCGGAGGAGACATGGACGCCGAACTGACCTTGAAGATCGGCCGCATCGCGCTGGACGTCGACGCCGACGAGCGCGCCGGCGCAATGGCGAGCGCGCAGTTGCGCGCGGCGTTCGAGATCCTGGCCAAGCGCCTCTCGGCATCGCCGTTCGGCCGCTCGCTCGCGGTGCAACGCATCGTGATCGAGCGGCTCGAACTCGGCGCCATGGCGGCCGACGAGATACTCTCCGCGCGCGGAGCCGAGCGCATCGCCGACGATCTCTATCGGCGCATCACGGGAGGCCAGTGATGGTCGAGAGCACCAATTTCCTCAAGGGCGCGTTCGCCGCTTGCGATCCGGAGGACTCTTCCAAGCCCGCGCAGATCATTCCTTTTCGGTTCAACCCGGAGGCGCTGTCGCGACAGTTGAGTGTGGAGCGCGGCCAAGGCGGCGGCGGAGCGTCGGGTGCCGCGCCCGCGCAGGGCGCAGGCACCGGGAACAACAGTCAGGGCGCCGACGCCGATGCCGGCGCGCTGAAGGAAAGCTTCTCGGTTCTAGTCCGCCTCGACCTCGCCGACCGGGTCGAAGCAGGGCCGAGCGGGATCAATCGCAATCTCGGCATACTACCCGAAATCTCCGCGCTCGAAGACCTGATGTATCCGGTCGACAGCCAGGCTCAGCACGCCTCCGATGGCACCGAAGCCACCCAGGCGCGCGCCAAGCGTCCGCTCGTTCTGTTCGTCTGGGGCGAGAAGCGCGTCGTCCCGGTCAAGATCACTGCGATGACGATCAATGAGACCTTCTACAACGCCGCGCTTTATCCGATCCGTGCTGAGATCGAGATCAGTCTCGAAGTCCTCACCGAGCAGGACGCGCGCGACAACACGCGCGTGCGCTCCTCGCTCAATTTCACCGGCAAGAACCGGCGCGACATGGCCAATCTCTATTTCGCCAACGTCGGCCAGACCGACGTAACGCTGCCGCCGCCGTCCTAGAGGATTGCTCGCATGTCGATTGATCGCACCAGCCGCTACGTCAGGACCGAGCGCACCAGCGTGGTCCTGGCCGACGGCGAGATGGCGGAACTGCTGGCGCTCCGCGACATCCCGCGGACCGACGGGGTTTTCTATGCCACGCCCGACGCCACCGACCGCCTCGATCTACTGGCATACCGCTACTACCGCGACCCGATGAAATTCTGGCGCATCTGCGACGCCGCGCCCGAGATGGATCCGTTCGACGTGATGGCGCCGGGCGAACGGTTGCTGATCCCGCCCAACAAGTGAAGGAGACGCCGTGGCGACCGCGCAAGTCAGCGTCCTGATCGACAGCGAACGCCTCGACGGCGCGCTGATCGACGCGCTCGCGCGGCTGGAGCTGCGCGAGAGCGATGCCGAGCCCGGCATCGCGACGCTGCGCTTCAAACTGGTGCAGCGGCCGAATGGCGAATACACGCCGATCGACGATCCGCTGTTCGCCGCCGGCGCCAAGCTCGCGGTCGAGATCGGTGCGCCCGGCGGCAATCCGTTGCGGTTGTTCGATGGGTTCGTCACCCATGTGCGTCCGCATTTCGAGGAGATCGAGACCAATTGCTATGTCGAGGTGATCGGCATGGACGCCGCCGTGCTGATGGACGCCGAGGAACGCGCCGCCACCTATCCCAACGTCTCCGACAAGGACGCGGCCGCCGAAATCCTCGGCCGCTATTCCATTCCGCTGGTCGCCGACGACACAGATGCGCGCTGGGACGAGGACCATCAACTGCTTACCCAACGGGCGACCGACTGGTCGTTCCTGAAGCGGCTTGCCCGGCGCAACGGGTTCGCCTGCTATCTCGAATATGACGAGTCCAAGGGCGGCGTGGCCGCCTACTTCCGCAAGCCCGCGCGCACCGACAATCCGCAACCCGATCTGACCATCCAGCGCGACAACGCCAATCTCCGCTGGCTCGATTTGCAGTTCACCATGACCGGCCCTGTCGCCACGGGCGGCGCCGCGATCGATCCGGTGCGCAAGCGGCTGGTGCGCGGGAACGGCGGTTCGGATGCCGAGCCCGCCGCGGGCGATGACGCGGCTGCGGAGATCGAGGGCGGGCTGACCGATGCCGGCGCTTCGGCAGCGACCGCATTGCTGCGCGACGCCCAACCCGACGATGCCGCGATCGCCGCGGAGGGCAGGGCTGCGACCGATCGCGTCCGCCAGGCCGTCGAGGCGCGCGGCGAACTCGATCCCGCGCTCTATCGCGGGCTGTTGCGCTCGCGGCGGCCGGTCCTCGTCAAGGGCGTGGGAGCGCGATTCTCCGGCACCTATTATGTAAGCGCGGTGCGCACCGTGCTCGATCAGGGCGAACTGACGCAGACCTTCATCGCCACCCGCAATGCGCTTGGTCAATCCGGGTCGGAATCCTTCGGCCAGAGCGCGGAGGAGGTTCCGCCCGCATGACCCTCGAAGAACTCATCGTGCAGTTTCAGGACCGCATCCAGGATCGCTTCTTTGGAAAATACGAAGCGGTGGTCGAGGACGTCGACGACCCGCTCGGCATCGGACGCATCCGGGTCACCGTTCCGGCGGTGCTGGGCGAGAGCGTTCTGTCGGGCTGGGCGCTGCCGTGCGCGCCGTTCGGCGGCGGCAAGGACCGCGGAATGCTGTTCCTGCCGGAGGTGAAGGATACCGTCTGGGTCGAGTTTGCGGCGGGCGATGTGAGCCGTCCGATCTGGGCGGGCGCGTTCTGGGGCGCGCCGGAAAGCGCGGGCGGCCAGGACGATCTTGCCAAGGAAACCGGCGCCGAGGTGCCGACCTCGGAGGACAAGCCAGCCAAGGCCGGACATCTGGTGCTGCGCACCAAGTCCGGTCATCGCATCGCGTTCGACGATGAAGGCGGCCTGCTCATCATCGCCAACGGCGCCGCCAAGGCCGAGGTGCGCATCGAGAAGAACGGCGAAGTCATCATCAAGGCCGACAAGATCAAGCTCGGCGCCGACGCCAGCGAGGCGTTGATCAAAGGCAATGCGTTCAAGGACTTTTTCAATCAGCACACGCATCCGACCGGGGTCGGGCCTTCGGGCCCGCCGACCAATCCGATGATGCCCAGTCATCTCAGTTCGAAGAGCTTTACGGAGTGAACATGGCGCTGGTGCCCGGCAACCTCGCAACCCAGCTCGAGAACGGATGGATGGTCGCCGAAGGCGGCAGCTATCCGCAGAACCCGCTGCAATCGGGCCAGCGTTTCGCCGCCGCAGTCTCGACGTGGTTTTCCGCCGCGCAGGCCAACGGCTTTCCCTGCGCGACCGCGAAAGCGCGCGAGGGACAGCTTGCGGCGCAAGCCGCGGCCGCCTTCCAGGTGATGAGCGCGCCCGCTGCGGGTGCCCAGCTGGCGCTCGCGGTTGCGGCCTATTACGCGGGCCAAAGTTTTGGCGCCGGCGTCGCGACTTATCCGGCCGCGGTCTCGGCCGGCACCGCGACGTTCTCGCAGGTCTTCGCCGACCTCAATTCGCCGATCGCGGCGCGCGCACAGCAGATGGCGAGCGCATGCCAGATCATGGCGGTCTCGACCATCGTCACGTTCCCGCTGCCGCTCACGCCCAGCCCGATCATGTGAGGGAGAAGCCGATGCCAGCTCTGTTCGTACGCGAGCCGTTCGGGTTCGGGGCCATGAAGCCGGCCACCGCGGCGGCTGCGCCGTTGCGCAACGGCGTCGCGCTGACCGACGATCCCGACCGTCACCTGCGCGACAAGATCATCGCGGTGCTGTTCACCGCGCCGGGCGAGCGCGTCAACGCGCCCCGTTTCGGCGCCGGCCTCAATCGCGCGACCTTCGAGGGCCTCAACCCGCTTACCGTGACGGCGATCGAATACCGCGTCACCGAAGGCTTGCGCCGCGACGTAGGCGACGAGATCATCGTCGAGGGCATCGACATCTCGACGGAACCCGCGGCGGGCGAACTCCTGCTCGTCATCACCTATCGCAGAAGAGAGGACCGGATCGCCCGCACGCTCCGGATCGAGTTGTGAGCACAAGCTTTCTGACATGGGATGACGCGACGCTCGACGCCACGCGCTGGCAGGGTATCGAATACCTGTCGTTCGTGCACGGCGATCCCTCGATCGTCACCGTGCATCTGGCACGGCCGGCGTCCGGCATCCTGGTCAACCATGTGGTGGTCGAGGGCGGCGAGTCGCTGACCGATCTGCAGCACACGGTCGCCGTCACCAACGGCTCCGACCTCATCACGGTGAGCTTTCCCGACCGCGGCGATTATTCGCCCTACACCATCCGCCTGCTGTCGGGCGGCAACGATCCGCTGCATCCCTTTTTCGATCGCGCAGGCTTCTCATTTTATATCGATTGCCCGGCGGGGGACTGCCGGCCGTTGACGGTGCGGCCGGAGAAGCCGCCGCGTCCGCGACCGGCGGTCGATCTCGCCACCAAGGACTATCGCGGCTTTGTGCAGATGCTCGGCGACTGGGTCGCGGCGAGCAATCCTTCGGTCACCGATCTTTCGCCCGCGAGCTTCGAGCGCATGCTGCTCGAACTGCTGGCGCATCACGCCGATCATCTGAGCTATTATCAGGACCGCGTGTTCAACGAGGCGTTCGTCGCCACCGCGCGCGAGCGCCATGCGCTGCGCCAGCACGGCATGCTGCTGGGTTACCGGCTCGACGAAGGCGAGGCCGCGCGCACCGTTCTTTCATTCGCAGTGGCGCAGTCCGGCGTGCTGCCGGCCGGCGTCGCGGTCGAACTCGCGGGCGCGCCGGGCGAAATGGCGCTGGTCTATGTCACGGAAGCGCAGATGCGTCTCGATCCCGCGCACAATGCGGAGGCGATGAAGCCCGCCGCCTGGCCGGGCGCGTCCAGCGCGGAAATTCCCGTCGGCGCCACCGAACTGCTGCTGCTGGGACACGGGCTCGGCCTCGCGCCGGGGCAGCGGCTTGCGTTTTCGTTCGCGCGCGCGACGGAGCTGGTGACGCTCACTGCCGCCGATGAGGTGAGTCTCGCCGGTTGGAGCGCACTGCCGATAGATCCGCCAACGGTGGCGCCGGCCGACGTCACCCGCATCCGCTGGCTGGAGCCGCTTACTTCGGCGCTGGCGCCCTGGCGCGGGAAGCTGATCATTTCTGGCAATCTGGTCGATGCGGTTCACGGCGCGCCGCGCAGCGCCGTCGTCAGCCCCAATCCTCCCAGCGGCAGCGTTATCGCGATCGAGCTGAACCGGCGCAATGCGATCGTTGCGCCGCGCCTGCTGGCCGATGGCTCGGTGACCTGGTATCTGCGCGCGCTGGCGCTGCCCGATGCGCCGATCGTGTTCGAGCGGCGCTCCGATGGCGGCAGCGTGCCGGCATTGACCGTGACAGTGGCGGGCGAAGTCTGGTCGCGCGAGCCGCATTTGTGGGCCTCGCACTCCTACGATCATCACTATGTCGCCGAGACTGACCAGACCGGGCAGCTGTGGCTCCAGTTCGGCGACGACGTGCATGGCCGCGCGATCCCGGTCGGCCGCCAGCACGGCGACCCCTACACTTACACGCCGCTGATCGAGATCGGCCTCGCCTACCGGCTCGGCGCGACCGGCGCCGGCAATTGCGCCGCCGAAACGCTCAGCCACGTGGTGCCGGCCGAGGCCGGCTCGCCGCTGCGCGACGCGCTCAACGGGCTCGGCGTTGGCAGCGTCACCAACGTCGTTCCGGGCAGCGGCGGACGCGCGCCCGAAAGCGAGGACAAGGCGCGTTTCGCGATTCCCGACTCGCTGCATCACGGCCCACTGCAGCGCGCCGTGACTCTCGCCGATTACGCCGAGGCCGCCACCATGGTGCCCGGGGTGGCGCGCGCGGCCGCGCGGGCGCTCGACGGCGTGTTCAACACGGTCATGATTCTGGTCGATCCGAAGGGGCAGGGCGATCTCGATCCCGCGCTGGCTGTTGCGGTCTACGACCATATCGACCGGCTGCGCATGGCCGGGCGCGAGCATATCGTGCGCGCGCCCGACTACATCCCGCTGCGGGTCGAGCTTGCGATCTGCGTCGAGCCAGGCCAGTTGCGTCATGCGGTTCGCGACCGGGTGCTCGCCGCGCTGCGGCCAGGCGATGCCGACCGTCGCGGCTGGTTCCATCCCGATCTCCTCGAATTCGGAAAGGATCTGATCCTCGGCGATCTGCTCGCCTTCGTGCAGGCCATTCCGGGCGTCCGCTCGGTGAAGGCGTTGGCGTTCCGCGCGCTCGACGACCCGAGCGCGGTGCAGGTAGTGGATCGCATCCTCGTCGCGCCGACCGAGGTGGCGCGGCTCGACGGGGACGATAACCGCCCGGAGAACGGTGTGCTCAAAGTCTGGGTGGTCGGTCTCGACCTCGCCGACGAGGGCGCCTTCGATCTCGGCGGTCCGGCCCCGGAGGTGGCGTCATGAGCCGTCCCCCGCGTCCCGCCTTCCGCAATTCTCCCGCCGCCGACCAGCCGGGCCGGTTCGACTACCTGCCGCTGGAATACGCCGACTTCCTCGATCTTGCGGTCGACCTGGCGCGCGAAGAAGCCGGCATTGCGCTGCCGACCGGCGACAGCGACGTGACGCGCACGCTGATCGAAATGCCGGCGCTGCTGGCGCATGTTCTGGCGACATATCAGGATCTGTATGCGCGCGAGTCCTTCCTGTCGACCGCGCGGACCGCGCGCGGCCTGATACGCCACGCACGCAGGCTGGCCTATGAACCCGACGGCGGTCTTGCGGCCACCGGCCATGTCCGCCTCGTGGTGAAGGACGGGCTCGCGGGCACCGTGCCGGCGGGCTTCGCGCTGGGATCGTCGCCATTGGGCGACGTCAAGGCGCAGACCTTCGAAACGCTGGCGCCGCTCGACGTCGATGCGCGCTGGAACGCGATACTGCCCGCCGCCGCGACGATTCCGATGAGCTTCGCGTTTGCGGGGGGGCAGGTCGCAATGCCGCTCGCCGGCACCGATCTCCGCCTTGAGATCGGCGAGGTGGTGCTGCTTGAAGGCCCGGCCATTTTGGAGCCCTTCCGCGTCGTCGCGGTCGCCGAGAATACCGCCGCGAGCGAAACCGTCGTGACCCTGGCGACATTGGCGGGCCTTCCGGCCTTGCCGCCGGCGGACGCAGCGGCGCATGCCTATCGTCTGCTTGCCAAGCCGGCCGCCGATCTGCGCGTGTTCGGCTGGAACGCCGATCCGGTTCTATTCCCGCCGGCGAACGTCGCGGCGGTCGCGGTATACACCCCGCCTCCCGTCGGAGATTTGGCCAGCAAGCGCTACGGCTATGACGTGACAGCCGATTTTGGCGCTCTCACCTCGCGCCTGATGCTGGCGGATGCGGTTGAAGAACCGCTCAAAGGGCAACCCATCGTGATGTTCGCCGGCACCACCGCGGAGGCCTTTGTTGTCGCCGACGAAGGCCCGGCCACGGTGGCGTTACGCCGGGGCGAAGTGGTCTCCTCCCCCGTTGTAAGCACCGAAGACGGCGCAGTCACGATCGAATCGGGCACAGCCATCGTCGAATCATCGATCTCGGCCACGGTGACGGCGCTGACGCTGAAAAGCGTCACCGGCACCGCGAAAACCTGGAGCACATTCCCGATCCGCAGCCGCGTGCTGGGGCGCTGGCGGCAGCAAATCCCGGTTGCCGCGACGCGACCGAACCCGGCCGCCGTCTCGCAGCCGCTGGTGGTCGCGGCCGATCTTGCAGGCATGCGGCCGGGTCGCAGTCTCGCGTTGAGCAGTCTCGATGAGGCGCGCGTGCAGGTCGCGACTCTCACCCGCTTCACCACCGATCCCGCGACCGGCACCAGCACCGTCGAATTCCAGATGCAGAAGCCCGATGTGGTGCCGGCATGGACGTTGGGCGATCTCCAGATTTTCGGAAACGTCGCGCGCATCTCCCATGGCGAAACCGTTGACGAGGTGCTTGGCGGTTCCGATGGCGTCTCGGCGTTCCAGCGCTTCTCCCTGAAAAAGCCGGGCGTGACGGCGGTGCCCGGCGCGACGGGCGGCGAGCTCGCGCTCAAGGTCTGGGTTGGCGGCGTGCGCTGGAAGCGCGTCGAGGATTTCCACGCCGCCATCTCGACGGATCGCATTTATCGCATCGAGCGCAACCAGGATGGCGGCGTCGAGGTCATCTTCGGCGGCGAAGGCAAGGGCGCCATCCCGCCCGCCGGCAAGAAGAACGTGACCGCGACCTATCGGGTCGGGCTTGGGGCCGACGGCAATGTCGACCGCGGTCGCGTCGCGCGCGTCAAGAAGCCGGCGCCGATCCTCCAGCGCGCGACCAATCCGAAGCCGATTTCCGGCGGTGCGGCCGCGGCGGGCATCGAAGACATCCGCACGCAGTCGACACGCTTCATCCGCACCTTCGACCGCGCGGTCTCGGTGCAGGATCATGCCGACCTCGCGCTGCTGTTCCCCGGCGTCGTCCGCGCGGCGGCGCGCTGGAGCGACGATGCCGGCATCGAGCTCGTGGTCGCGACCGCCGCCGGCATCGCGCCGGAAGCGATCGACGCGATGCGCGCGTTCATGGATGCGCGGCGCGACACGTCGGTCCGCTTGACCGTGCACGGCCCGCTTCCCGTTGACGTCCTGCTCTCCCTCGTGGTCACGCGCGATCCCGCGTTCCTCAAGGCAACGGTGCAGGATGCGGTGCGCGAAGCGCTGCTTGGCGATGACGAACTGGCGCCCGGCCTGTTCTCCTTCGCGCAGCGCGGGTTCGGCGAGGCGGTGCCGCTCTCGGCGGTGTATCAGGCGGCCGATCGCGCCGCCGGCGTCATCGCGGTCCGCGTCATCGGCTTCGACATCGCTCCGGGCACCGCCGCGCGCGACCTGGTCCGGGCAACCGCGCGGCAGTGGCTGCGGCTGCCGCAGCACAATCTCGAAATCACGGTCGCGACCGAGCCTGACATCGTCGCAACCATCGTCGGGGAGGATGCATGAGTTATCCGTTCGACCCCGACACCAGGGATTACGTGGCGCGCCTGCTCTACGACAGGATTCCCGCGCTCTATAAGCTCGCCGATCAGCGCGCCGCGCAGGACGTTTCGCCGCATCGACCGGAACTCGAGGATTTCGTCCGCGTGCTTGCAGGGCCGCTGGCAGTGCTGCGCCAATCGATCGAGGAAAGCTACGCCGATCTCTTCATCGACTCGGCGAACGACTGGATTCTGCCCTACCTCGCCGACATGGTCGGCACCCGCCTGATCTTTCCGGAATCGGACGCGAATCGGCGCGACGTGCGCGGCACCGTCGGCTGGCGTCGGCGCAAGGGCACGCCGCGCATGCTGCGCGATCTCGGCGGCGATCTAACCGGCGAACTCGTAGTGACGCAGGAGGGCTGGAAGCGCGTCCAGCTCGCGCAGGATCTCGATCTGCTGCGCAGCGAGCGCCTGGTGCCCGATCTCAGGCCGCCGTCGATCGCCGAACGTGGATACGGCCCGCTCGATGCACTGATGCACGCGGTAGATCCGCGCGCCATCTCGCTGCGCACCGGAAAATATCATCCCAAGCACGTGGTGCATTGGGTTCATCCGACGGCGCTGTTTCCGCTGGCTTATGGAACGCCCGCCGACCTGACCGAAGCCGGCGATCCCGATCTGCGTTACGCCTTCCACCCCCTCGGCGCCCAAATGCCGCTGCGCTGCCGCGCCACCGGCGCCGACGATGTTCTGGCGACCGACCGCGTTCCGCCGATGATCTTCGCCGAATCTCCCGGCGACTGGTTCGGCCGCGACGGCCGGTTCGACGTGCGGATCTGCGGCCTCTCCGCGGCCATCGGCACCCCGGCCCAGACCATCAGGGCGCTGGTGCGGACGACGGCCGATCCGGCGATTCTCGCCGGCACCGTCACGCTCGGTCTGCTCGAGCATGACAGCCGCGCCTTCAGCGGGGCGGTGCGGGTCGAACTGGCCGCGGTGCCGTTTCCCGGGCCGAACCTGCCGAACATCGCAGGCGCGCAAATCCGCGCACGTCTCGATATTTCCGCAGCCGGCGCGGGACCGTCGGTGGCGGTTTCGGTCGGCGCGTTTCCAGCCGGCGCCATCGCGATGATCTGCCTTACCGCAGTGGGAGCGGTAGGGCGGCGCTTCCCCGGCGCGGTGATCGAGATTGCAAGCGGCGCCGCGGGCGCGCTGCTCGGTGCCACCGCCGAGGAGCCGGCGCGCGACGGTTTTCTGCGCGGCGCGCTGGTGGTGCGGCTTCCGCCGACCCGGATCAATGGGCAGCGCTGGTTCTATCTTGCAAGCGACGGCTCGCTGTTTGAAGCGCAGTCCGCCGCAACCGGAGCGGTCGACGTCGGCGGAACGCTCGTCAACGGAATCCTCGGCTTCGACGAAGCCAACCGCCGCACCGTCGGCCCGGGCCCGGCCTGGCCGCCGCTGCCGAGCACTTCCGATATCAACCCATGGCCGCATCTGCCGGCGGCGCCCTATGCCGGCCCCGTCGTCGCGCATGGCGGAGAGGTGTTGCGGAGCACGGGCCCCGGCGTATTCGCCCCCGTCCCGGCGGGCACCGCGTGCGCGCTCGCCTTCGCGCTGAGCTGGTTCGCCAACGGCCGCACCTTCGCGCCGATGCTACGGCTCTCATGGACTGGGAGCAGCCCGGCGGCGGCGGTCTGGGCGCCGCTCGGCGATGACGGACGCACGATCGACGCGGGCGGAGATCCGATCACCGTTGCGAGCCGGTTCTCGGCGCTCGGCGCGATCGTGGCCGAGGGCCACTCCGAGCTTGCGCTCGCGGTGCGCTTCGAATGTAGCGATACCGCCGCCGTTATGACGGCCGGCGAAACCGCATTTACGTCGATCGACGGCGCCTCCGTGCTGATTCACGCGCCCGACATGGCCGTGGATGCCGTGGTGCCGGATCCGGCCTGGCCGATCGATCCGGCCTTCGCGGCGGCCGGTCCCTCGCTCAGCGTCGGCCGCGACGGCTCAGCCTGGCGCACCGGCACGACCTCGCTGCGTCGCCGCGCGCTGGGCGCGGTCATGCCGCTGCGCACGCCCGCGGCGCTGCGCCGCCGCCGGGTCTTTGGCCGCACGCTCTGCGGCTGGCGCAATGAGGTTCCCCCGCTGCAAATGTTGGCCGGGACGCTGCCCGGCCGCATCGATATCGACGTCGCGCACGGCCTGTTCGCCCTGGCGCTCGCCGATCCGCCGCAAAGCCTGCCGCAGGGACCGGCCGGCGCGCCTCCGCCCGCGCTGTCGGTGGCGTGGCAGGAAGGCTATTCGGCCCATGTCGGCGCACGCTCGGACGCGCGCGAGCCGCTGCTCGGCGCGCGGCTGCCGACGCCGACCCGTCTGGTCTCGGCATCGGGAGCGCTCGCGCCCGATGCGCCCGCGACGCGGCTTTCGCTTCCGGTCCATCGCACGCTGGGCGAAGCCTTCAACGCGATCGCCGCCGCGGCACTGCCCGACGAAGTGATCGAGTTTCAGGATTCGTCCACCTACGCGGCGGAAGCCTTGGCATGGCCGGCCACGCCGCAGCACCTCACCGTGCAAGCGGCCGAGCGCGTGCGGCCGGTCGTGATCGTCCACAGCTGGAATGCCGGCGCCGCGCGCTATCGCTCGCTCGGCATCAGCGGGATCGCGTGGCACTTCGAGGCCGCCGGCGATTTCGCCGTTCCGCCTGCCGATACAATTTCGTTCAACCTGAACAGCGTGCTGCGTCCCGATGCGCGCCTCGTCTTTGAGCTGACCGACGTCGCCGATCGCGGCGCCGTCACGGTTTCGCGCTCGCTGACCGGCGGCCTGCAGCTCGCCTCGAGCGGCGACCTGATCGTGCATGACAGCGTGATCGACACCGGTGCGGGCTCGAACCTTCCGGCGATCGAGACTGCTGACGGCGAACTCGGGATCGAGCGCGCGACTGTCTGGGGCGCCGTCAATGTGCGCGTGCTTGAAGCATCCGAAACGATCTTCGTCGACGACGTGACCGTTGAGGATCGTTTCCACGGCTGCATCCGCTACAGCCGCGTCACCGGCGCATCGATCACTAAGCTGCCGCGTCAGCATCGCCTCGCGGTCGACACGCGCGTGCGTTTCGCCGCGCTCGACCGGCACAATCCGGCGCATGCAAGGCTTTTGGAAAATTGCGATCGCGCGGTTCTCGCCGGCGCCGAGGATGGCGGCGAGATGGGTGCGTTCCACGATACCAGGCTGGCCCAGATCTACGAGGCATACCGGCGCCGGCTGATCGGATACACGCCGGCGGGTCTCGTATCCGGCGTCGTCCGCCTCGATTGAGGGAGATGTAAAGTGAAGGGTGATTTCACGCGAGGCTTCAATCCGGACCGCAAGCGCGGCCGCGACTATCGACGAATTTCGCTGCAGCAGGGTCGCCTGCTGCTCGACAGTGATTTCAACGCCAGCATCGACGCGCAGGACTGGCTGATTCGCGAAATCGCCGCGGACCTCGGATGCCGCGCCGGCAGTCCTGATCTCGGCTTCCTGGTGACGCAGGGCGCGCTGCTCGCGCTGTTCGATCCGCTCGCCAGGATCGATGTCGACACCACCAATATCGAGGCCGTGCGCGACTACGGCCGCAAGGTGCTCGACCGCTATCCTTCGCTGCGGCTGCGCGCGACGGCGGGCGCGGGTACGGCTCGCATTCCGTTCCGCATGGCATTGAGCGGCGCGGTCCAGATCGATCTGTGGGTGCGCGCCGACGTCGCAACCAGCGTCACCGTAACCGGCGGGGGCGCCGTTGCGGTTCCGGCGCAGCAGGATTTCGCGCTGCGCACCGTGACGCTGACCAACGCGAACCAGATCGAGATCGCGCTCGATCCAGCCGAAACGATCTGGATCGGCCGGATCGAAACCCACCTCGCCGCCGGGCTGGTGCCGGCATTTTCGGTCGCCGGCGGGCGCTACTACGTCGAGGGCCTCTCCGCCGAAACCGCGGAAGGTCAATGGCCGGGTGTCAGCTTCCCGGCTGCGGCAGGCTTCCAGACCGGGTCACTCGCTTTCCCCGATGGAGCCGGAGGCACCCGCCCTCCCGCGGCGGGCGACATGATCGTCGCTTATCTTGAAGCCGGCGAGCGCCACATCACGGCTATCGAGGATCCGGGCCTGCTCGAACAGGCGCTGGGCGGAAAGATCGACACCTGCACCCGCACTTCCGATTTGGGGCAGGTCAAGCTCGCGCCGGCCAACGGGCTCACTCCCGCGCAGGTCTCCGCGTGCTTCGGCATGCGGTTCCATGGCACCGGCACGCTGACGATCGACACGCCGCCGGTTGTCGATGATCCCGATCCGTGCGCCTTGCCGGTCGCGGGCGGCTACACCGGACGCGACAACCGCCTCTACCGGTTCGAAGTGTACCGCGGCGGGCCGCTGTCATCCCTGGTGATCAACTGGTCGCGCGACAATGGAGCGGAGCTGTTTGCCGTCGATTCGCTTTCGTCGACGCAAATGCACGTCCCGGTCGACAGCGGTCTTGCCGACGGCGATCTGGTCGAACTGCTGTCGGAGACGATTGAACTTGGCGACGCCGGGCTCGCGACGCTGGATTCCGGCAACCGGCGATTCACCGCGCCGATGCGCGCGGTCGGCGATCTGGTGCGGCTGCGCGAGGAGGACGCCGGCCCCGGCGCCACCGATCGCGTATTCAGTTTCCGCGATCGCGCGGACGAGGCGCTCGGCTTCCCGATCGACCCGGGCCGGTACGGCACGCCCGATCCGGTCACGCTCAAGGCGCGCCGCTGGCACGGCACGGTCGAGCCGGGCGCCGCACCGGCGCCTTTCAGCACCGAGCTGGAGGACGGACTGCGCGTGACCTTGGATGGCGCGGGCTTCGAGCCGGGCGATTACTGGCAATACGAAGCCCGCGTTCGCCGCGACAACGCCAACGGCCCGTGGAAAGCGGCGCCGCACGGGCCTGAGCGACTATTCGCGCCGCTCGGCCTTTTCCAGCATCAAGGTCCGGCCCAGCCGTTGCTGCTCACCGCCTGGCTCGACGAGCGCTTTCCGCATCTGTGCTCGATCGATGCCGACGACGTCGCCTTCGACGGTGGCAAGATCGGCAGCGAAAGCGACACCGTGCAGGAGGTGATCGAAGAACTGTGGATTCGCGACACCGGCGGCTGCTGCGAGGTCACGCTGCGTCCCTCCGGCGGAGACGATGCCGCCAAGATCCGGGAAGCCATGACGGCGCATCCGAATGTCAGCCTAGTGATCTGTCTGAAGAAGGGCATTTACCGGTTCGACAGTACGGTCGATGTCGGTGGCGTCCGCGTCGAGGTCGACGGTTGCCCCGAAGCCGTGATCGAGGTGAGGTCGGAGCGCCCCGCCTTCAGCGTTACGCAAGGCGGACGCCTGATCCTGAAGAATCTGCGGGTGCTTGCGCCGTCCGAGAAGGGGGAGTCGGCCGTGCTGCTGGTGGATGAGTCGGCGGGCCTGCTTTCGGCAGAGGACTGCGTCGTGCTGAACCTCTCGCGCGACAAGGGGGCCGCTGCCGTTATCGTGGACAAGCTGTTCGACCTCGACAGCATGCTCGATCCGATGAGCCAGCCGCCGGAGGCCAGGACCCCTTTCATCCTGAAACTGCCGGCCTTGCGCTTCACGCGCTCGACCCTTCTCGGCACGCAAGCAATCGCCGGAGCCGGCGGTCAGGAGCTGACGTTGGACGGCGCGTTTTGCGGCGGGGTGACCGCGGGCGTTGCGCTGCGCGCGGTTGGCAATTTGCAGGCTGACGACGGCGCGATCCTCGCCGGATTGGATTTCAAGATCCTGGATGGTTTTACCCTCGAGCGTTTGCTGCACGAGGGCGAGGCACTGCTGGACCGCAGCCCGGAAACGCTGTGGACGGTCCCCAATACGGGCATTGGCCTTGCGATCGAAACCGTGCTGTCCGGCGAAATCCGCGACCTCCAGGTCGTCGGAGGTACCGCCATCGCGCTTGCGACGGTAACCAATCTCACGGTCGATACGCTGAGGCTCCAGGCACATACCTACGGGATTTTCATCAAGCGTGCGGAAAACCTGCGGATCGAAGGCCTGCGCGCCGCGCTGCTCAGTGACCCGTCGCGCTGCATCCAGATCGTTCACAGCGCATACCGGGTCGAGATCGTCGGAAGCGAGTTGCACACGCCCCCCGCGGGTGCGGGTGTGGTGCTCGGTTTCGCCGACGAACAGGGAGGCACGCTGGCGAGCAATCTCAGCACGATCTCGGTCGAGGATTGCGTGATCAACGCCGGCGTCGGCGTGCAGCTCGGTGGCCAGAAGGCGGACTGGTTCACCGGCGCGATGCGCGGACTGGTCGTGCGCGGCAACCAGATCACCGCGGGTGTCATCGGAGTTTGCTTGCGCGGTCCACCGCTCGAACCGCCGCCCACCTGGATCGTCGATGCATTGATCCACGACAACAGCATCAAGGCGCGGAAGGGCATCGATATCAGGGGTGCGAGCTTCATCGTTCAGGACAACAAGATCATGCCGCAGGCCGACAAAGAGCACGCCGGCGGAATTGCTGCGTTCCTGAGCCGCGAACTCGTGGTTCGAGGTAACGAAATCGACCTTCGCCCGGCCAAGGGCCCGGCAGCCATCGAGCTTCAAGTCTGCAATGGAGCGTTGGTCACCGGGAACGAAGTGAAGGTCGCCGGCTCGGCCGCGCTCTCCGTGTTCAACATGGTCGATCTGACTGTGGTGGCTAACCGGCTAAACGGTCAGAGCGTGGAGATCAAGCAGGCTTATAACCTCAACGTCTCGGGCAACGAGATCAACGGCATCGTCAACATCGACGGCACCGGTGATGGAACCATCCGGGGCAACAAGGTCGGCGCCATCAAGGTCACCAATGCGACGGCGGATTGGGTGATATCGGAGAATCGCGCATTGTTTGGAATCGAATTCTATCCGCGAGCGGACATCGTATTCGGCGGATTTAGCGAGACCACTTTCGAACTCACGCCTGTCAACGATGCCGTGCGCGTAATCGCCGCGTTGAACCGGATGGCGATCGGAGACTTGACTGCGGCCAGCAACATCGCCGCGGCGGTGCCTGCCGGCGGTATCGCAGCGACGTCAAACGCCACCGAATTCACCTCGCGCTCCGAGGCGTCGGCGTTCCTCATGGGCGTCAGCGACTTCAAAAATCAGCTATCAGCGGCGCTCACAAGTGATGTCACCCGCACGTTCGAAAACGAAATCGTCACCCGTCTGCCGCCGGAGGTTCTATGGCCGCCAAGGGTTGCCGTGCTGGTGAATGAACAGCAGATCGATGTGCAGGCAGTCGGCAACCGCTCCGGTTCGTTGATCATCGGAAATCTCGGCGGAGCCGAAGTGCCCGAGAAGAACTCGGTCGCACAGGTGATCGCAAACCGTGTCGACGGCGAGCTCTATGTGCGCGCCTATCCGAAACGGCACGTCTCGCAGAACGTGGCCGCTAAATATCCGGCCTGGATCACGCCGTCGGCGTCGCCGATTCAGGTCGACAATCTGATCACATGAGGGACCGCCATGGCAAAGAAGCCTCCTAAAGCCACGCCCGCAAAGCCGGCCGCTGCGGCGCCGGAAACAGCCGCGACAGTCGTCGCGCCCCCTGCCTCTGCCCCGTCAGCCGCGGCGCCGGTCGCCGCAAACACCGAGAGTGACGCCGCCAAGCCTGGGCCTACCACAACGATCAGCCTCATGACGGCGGTGGCGATCAATCCCGCAGTCTTGGTCACGCTCTTCCCTGCGTTGCCGATCGAAGCCGCAAGCGCGCTGGTGCGCCAGCGCGACGCGGCACTGGTGGCGGCCACGGCGGCCGAGGACGCCGCCACGACCGATCTGACATCGAAAAGCACCGACGACGCGCTCGCCGGCATCCGCTCGCGCATGAGCGGTGCGCCGGGCGCCGTTCCTGGAGCCTATACGGTGCGCGTGCTCGGCGTGCGCAAAGCGGCAGGAGGCGCAGCCGCGCGCCGCCATCCGTTGCCGGCGGTGACGGTCCAGCTCGCCTCGGCGGATAAGCCGATCGTTGCGGTCATCGCCGACGCGGCCGGCGTCGCGCTGCTGCGCCCGCCGCCGGAACTTGAAGGCAAGCTGCCGGAAAAGCTCGAACTCCAGGTGCTCGGCAGCGACGGCAAGCCCGCCGCGCGGCTGAAGGTGGAGCCGGCTGAACTGGGCGGCGCCGGGCGGCTGATCGAGGTCGCGGAGACGGCGGTCCTCTCGGTTTCGTTCGAGTACGGCAATGCCTGGCTTGCCGCCGAGGACGCCGCGGTGAAGCGCGCCACGGAGTTGAAAACGCTTTCCGGCAGGGCGCTGCCCGAACACGCGGCCGCGATCAAGCTCGCCATTGCCAACATCGATAAAACGCTCTCCCACATCTTATCGACGGACAAGGAGATACGCTGATGGCCGCCGCGACTTTGAAGGTGAAGAATCTCTCGACCAGCACGCTCACGCTCAAGACCGACGACGGCAGGGGCCCGGTCGATATCGACGCCGGCGAAGAAGCCGACATCGGCGAGCAGCTTTTGACCAGCAAGTCGTTCATGACCGCTCTTGCCAAAGGTCAGGCGGGGCTTTCGAAGATCGATGCACCAACCAACGATCAACTCAAGCTGGCGCGTCGCGTACTGCCGCGCCTGCTGGCGCGCCCGGGTGCTGCCATGGTCGAAAGCTCGCGCAGCGCGGCCGGCGGCGTGGTCACGGTGACGAGCTCGCGCAGCGTCCACAAGAATGCCTGGACCGGCGCCGAAAAGGCGCTGAAGACCGGCAAGGATATCGGCCCGGCGGCGAAGACGCTGGTCGATGCCTCGGACGACCTGCTGGGGCGAACCGTTGAGAAGGCTGCGGTCACCAAGGCGGAAGACGACCTCGCGGCGCATGTCGCAGCCGATGTGCCGGCTCAGGATCTGCCGGCCTGGTTTACCAAGCAAAAAGAGCTCGAGCTCGCGCTGGCGAAAGCAAAACAGGCGCTCGCCGCCGCCGAGGCCACCGACGCGAAAAGCTATGGGGCCGATCTCGCGGCGCTACGCAAGGCATCGGAGCAACTCGGCAAGATCGACATCGCAAAGCAGATCGGGACCAAACCGACGGATCCATGAATGGCAACGCATACGCGAGCGTCAAAGGGCGAGACGGCGCCAGCCGCCGCGTCCGCGCGCGCGACGAAAACACCGGCGCCGATCACTGAGGCCGATGGGGTGGCGAGCCGGCTCTCGGGCGGGCAGACGCTCGCGCCCTCGACCCGCACGCGGATGGAGACTGCGTTCGGCGCCTCGTTTGCCGGGGTCCGCGTGCATACCGGCGGCTCCGCCGCCGAAGTGACGAGCGCGCACGCCGCCGAAGCGCTCACCGTGGGCGGCGACGTGGCGTTCGCGCCGGGCTCGTACAGGCCGGGCACGCCCGGCGGCGATCATTTGATCGCGCACGAACTTGCCCATGTGGTGCAGCAGAGCGGCGGCACGGCAGGCGTGCAGGCGAGCGCGATCGTGTCATCTCCGGGTGAACCGGCGGAGGCCGCGGCCGACCGCGCTGCCGATACGGTGCTGGCCGGCGGCCGCGTCTCGATGCCTACCGGGCTTACGACACGCCGGCGCATCATGCGCCGCGCGCGATTGGGATCGCCCACGCTGCCGGCGGTAAGCTTCTCGGCTCCCGTTCCGGGCCTTGCCGGTCGCAATGCGACGCCGGTCGCCGAAGCGCGGCCCGGCCCCGTCGAGAGCAGCATGGTCAGTCCGGCCGGCGGACGCATGACCGCGGTGGTCGGTCACGCCGCCACCCCCGCCGCGCGCGGTCCCGGCGAGGCGGCGCGTGCAAACCCGCCGCAACCCAAATCGCCGGACGAGGCGCAGACGCCGATCGCAGGCGCGGAGCCGGCGCCGCCCTCGGTCGCGGTCGCAGGTTCGTCCGCCGGCGCGTCGGGCGAAACTGTGCCGGCGGGGGACGCCGCGACCAAGGAGCAAGAAAAAGCCGGCGCGCTGAAGGACAAGAAAGAGAAGATCGACAAGAACGCCAAGGAGGAAGGCAAGCGCCAGGAGGAACAGACCGCGGAGGCCGAGGCGGGTGTCGAGGAGGGCCGCGCGCGCACGGTGCGCTTCGGCCAGAATCTCGGCGACCGCGGCGCGGGCGCAGCCGCGCGGGTGGCGCAGCGGGTGGTCGCGCGCGCCGGCGGCATGCGCGTTCACGAGCCGGCGCAACAGCGCATCGACGACGCGCAGGCCGCCGCCGAGCCGCCGGCGAACGAAGGCAGTTCGCGCGCGCAAGGCACGCAGGTCGCAACTGTCGCGGAGGCTCAGCCGCCGCCCCCGAACGCATCCGCCGCGGGCCAACAGATTCTCGACGCCGTCGAGCAGGCCGCTCCCGACGATATGGAGGAGATGGGAGACATGGAATCGAGCGCGGGCTCGATCTCCTCCGTGGTGCAGAGCGCGGTCGGCACGCAGGTCTCCGCGGTCACCGACACGCTCGGGGTGGTAAAAGAGGAGCCGGCCCCCGAGCCGACGGAGCCCGCGGTTCCTCAGCCTGAGCCGATGGCTGCGGCCGAGACGGCGGCGCCGAACATGGCGGCCGCGACGCCGCCCGCGGTGCCGGAAGAAGCGCTCGACGCGTCCGAGTTCAAGGAAGCCGCCGACGCCGAACTCGCTCCGCACGAGATCGACGACGAGACGCTGCAGAAGGCCAACGAAGGTCCGCTCGCCGGCGTAGCTGCGGACAAGCAGAACCTCGACACCAGCGTCGAGAACGCGGCCGACAATGTGCGCGGAGCCGAGGCGCCGGCGCTGGCCGAGACCGCGGGCGGGCTCTCCGGTTCGGAGGCTTCCGGCGACTCGCAGATGACCGGTACGCGCGAAACCGGCCAGACCAGCGTCGCAGCCGAGCAGGATGCGACTCGCACCGGCGCGGAGACCAATCGCGGCGGCGTCGCCGGAGAGATCGAAACGCTGGCGCGCGAGGCCACCGAAAAGGTCACAACCAATCTCGACGGCCTTCGCGAGCGCGTCACCACCGGCTTCGACAAGCGCCAGCAGGAACATCTTGCGTCATTCAACACCGACACGCGCGCCGAACTGGAGGAATACAAGGACGATCGCTATTCGGGATGGACCGGCTGGGCCAAATGGCTCAAGGACAAAGTGGTCTCGATCAACGAACTGCCCGCGGTCCAGCGCATCTATCAGCGCAACCGCGACCTCTACATGTCGCGCATCGACACGCTGGTTAAGGAGATCACCTCCGACATCGAAACCACGATCACCGAATCCAAGCGCGTGCTCGCCGAAGCGCGCACCAAGATCCAGGAGAAGGTCGACGCGCTGCCGAAGAGCCTGAAAGCCGAAGCCGAAGCCGCGCAGAAGCGCGCCGAGCAGGGCTTCAAGCAGATGGAGCGGCAGATCGAGCAGACCTCCAAGCAGATGACTCGCGAGCTGAACACCCGGCGCGAGCAGGCCGTGAAGGCGGTGGACGACGCGCTGAAACAGATCCAGGCCGAGAACGCCTCGCTGGTCGACAAGATCAAGAACGCCATCAAGGCGCTCGCCGAAATGCTCGGCCGGTTCCTGGTGCTGATGGCCAAGATCACCCGCATGGGGATCGGCACCTTCATCGGCGAGGCGGCGAGCCAGGCGCTGAGCGGCATCCGCAACAACCTGTGGGACGAGCTGAAGCTGGCGTTCAACGAGTGGATCGAGAGCAAGTTCGCTTTCATCCAGATGCTGCTGAACATCCCTCCCAACGTCATCGAGATGCTGACGCAGCTCGCCACCACGTTTTTCAGCACGTTCATCGACAACCTGCCGGAGATGATGCCGGCCATCGCGGTTGCCGCCATGGCCTGGCTCGCCACGCAACTCGCCCTCAAGCTTATTCCCGGCGCGGGCGCGATCATGGCGGTGATCGACGGCATCCGGGCGGCGTGGGGCTTCGTGCAGAATTTCCTGGCCGCAGCGTCCGCTTTCTACGATTTCGTCGTGATCGTCGCCAGCCGCGGCAATGGCGCCGTGCAGTTCGCCAAGGCGCTGGCGCGCGGCATCATTGCCGCGCTCGAAGCGCTGCTCACCTTCCTCGGCGTCGACGCTCTGATTCGACGTGTGGCCGGCGCGATCCTCAAGCCGATCGGAAAAATCTTCAGCCGGCTCGGCGAGCGCTTCAAGAAGATGATCAGCGGGCGGCGGAAGGGAGCCGAGCATCACGCGCCGGACCATCATAAGCACGGCCGCGGGCCCCAGCACGAGCAACCCGGCGATCAGCACCAGCACAAGAGCGCAGCCAAGAAGGCCGAGCACGACGAGCACATGGAGAACCGCCGCCATCATGACGACCAGAAACGCCGTCAGGAGCATGAGCTGCACAGCGACAAGAAGAAGCACGGGGATCGCGATCCAAACGCGAAGCGCCAGCGCGAGCATGAAAAAGAGCGGGACAAGGAGAAGGACAAGGAAAAGAAAGATCAGGAGCGGCTGGAGAAGGCCATCGCAGCAATAAGTCCGTCGCTCGGCGCTATGTTGGAGCGAGGAGCGCTGCGTCCGCGTATCCGCGTCCAACTGCTTTATTGGCGCGCTCGCTGGCGGTTGCGCAAGCTGTCATTGACCGAGAACGGCGTTGTCATCGGAAACAGTCCGGACCGGCAACTGCTGTCATTCCTGCAGCAGAATAGCGACGGAGTCTTTCGGATGATCATGGACATAGCCAAGGCTCGATGGCGCCGCGCCCAGAAGACCACGGACACAAAGCGTGCAAGATATGAATCCCAGCACGAGAAGGAGGTGGAGGAAGCACGCGCCAAGCATAAGAAACAACCCGAACCTCGTCCGCCGATCAGTCATCAGCCTGGGGAACACTTTGAAACCTTAGGGACCGACATCGCTTCACGCACTGAAGAAGAGACGCCGAGCAAGGGAAAGAATGTAATCTTGCAGGTCGGCACGGGTCGCCCCGTCTTTGCTCAACAGGGCGCACAGACCGCAAACATCATCATTCGTGGACTAGGCACCTATCCGAAGATCGTCGAAAAGCTAAAGAAGCGTCAGTTGGATAAAAACCTGATTGCGGAAATCCAAAAGATCAGGCTAACGGGGGAGGGCGATATCGATGCAAAGCGCTCGATTGCTCTGCTGTTCGGCGCCGAGCCGGCTCGCGCCCAATCGGCTTACGCGACGAGCGCGCTGAGTTTGGTTGCACTCGAACGTCAGAAATCCAACTTGCCTGAGATGTTCGGTACGGAAGACAGCGATCGGCCAGGCGGTGGCGGCATTTATCCCGCGAGTCCGTTCGGAGCGGCGAAGGAGGCGCGCGAAAAATCCGACGATCACATCCACCGCATCGTGATGCTGGTCCATCGAACGGTCAAGGGCATGGAGTTCAACAATACATCGGGACTCAAGGCGAAAATCGTCGAGTTGTTGGATATGTTCGACCGGGCCGTCCCCCTCGGAGACTGAGACCATGCCATGGCAGTAGAACGCTTTATCTTCAGCATCGGTCCGCTACCTACGGCGGCTAATGATCTCTATGCGCTATTCTTTTCACCGCCGCGCGGCGACACCGACAGTGTTTTTACCGAGGACATACGTGACGGACTTCGTGCCGCCGTCGAAGCTTTTCCAGATGACCGGTTGGTAGCGGCGCCCGATCTTGCAGAGCAGGCCGAGGCACTGGGCATCCCGCTCGCCCGGCTTGACGACGGGAAACGCGATGCAATGATCATCACGGCCTATGTCGTCGCGATCGGCGAGCAGTTGGTGGGGGTGCGCTCGCTGATTCCGCGTCTTGCGCGCGCGGGCGTGCGTCTTGCGGCAGCCACCTCGGGGATAGCTACGAACGCGTTGCGCTACGCCGTCGTCTCGTTCGAAGGGGACATCGACCCAAAGAGATGGGAAGTCGTAATCGCCGGCCCTCCTGAGGACGAACCGGGATTCACCGCGTATGAGGGCCGCGGTGCAATCGTCCGCTTGGTCGATGCAATCACCCGAGGTAGTGCGTCGGCATCGGCCGAGCTTCCTTCGCTTGCCCTGAGTGTCGAAACCCCGCCGCCATTTATTGCGAGCGCGTTGCGAATCGGGCTCGGCACCGACCTCTTCCCCCGGCCGATTGCTTTGGAAAACGGCGAAATGAAAGTGCTCGGCGATAGGGAACTTGCGGTGATCTGCGCCCTTGCGGAATCAATCGCCGCGCTGGCTGAGAAGGGTAAACCGGAAACGGTCACCTTTCACGCCGCCGGAACGGAATTTCGCGCGACAGCCAGGCCATTCAACCCGGCCGGCTGACCGCTCAGGATGGTGAACACCCTGTAAAAAGCCGAAATCGCCTATACGGGCACCGGCGATGAGAGCGGTTCGCCGCGGCTGCTCGGAACCTGCCGGCGCAATCCAATAGTTCGATTCTGCCCAAAGAGATGTTGCTTTGCAGCGCCGTTGTGATTAAAAGCCCTGCTTTAAAGGGAAAACAGCACGATGGCGCACAATTACGCGATCAATGACGATGTCCACCACCAGCTGCAGGGGCCGCAGGGCCGCGCCGTCACAAAGCAGCGGAGCGTCTATACCATCGTCAGCCGGCTGCCGATCGAGGCCGACGGACGCCCGCGTTATCGCATCAAGAGCAAGACCGAGAACGTGGAGCGCGTGGTGACCGAGGAACAGATCAGCCGGTTGGGCTGATCGGCTGCCTCCTTTGCCTTCTGCGCGCGCACCGCTTGCGGTGCACCATCCCTGCTTTCTTATTGCTTGCTATTCCGGACGGATCGGCGTAAACGCCGCGCATTCGAATAGACGTTCTGCCTTGTTGACCGCGCCTAACCGGCTTCCTTCCCCAAGACATCGCTGAAATCGGATCAAGCCCGCGCGAGAAGCGTGCGGGCGCATCGCGCATTCGCGCATTTTTGGAGAAGATAAATGACAACCGGAACAGTTAAATGGTTCAACGCCACCAAGGGCTTTGGCTTCATCGCGCCCGATGACGGCGGCAACGACGTGTTCGTGCACATCAGCGCCGTCGAGCGCGCGGGCATGGGCTCGCTCAATGAAGGCCAAAAGCTTTCATTCGAATCCAAGGTCGACAGCATGCGCGGCAAGACCAGCGCGGAAAACCTCCGCGCGGTCTGACGCAAGCGCGATTTTTGGGATTGCCACGGATGTACTGGAATCCCTGAATCGGCGGCCCGTTTATGATGAACAAGAATGGAAGCCCGCCGGTGTATCGGCGGGCTTTTTTCATGGGGGTCGGGAGAACCGGGTCCGAAACTCCGCATTCATTGGCGTTGGCCGCGGCCAAAAAAGACCTGAGCTTCGACGTCCGTCGAATCATCCCGCGGGAATGATGCTGTAGGCTCATCCGATACCGGAGGAAGCTAATGAAACGAGAAGTCATCCGCGTCGAGCTGTTGTCCACTTACACCGAACGATAGAAAGCGCCGACCTCGGCCGTCACCCGATACGGCGACACGATTTACGTCTCAGGCTTTCCGCCGTTCGATCCCGAAACCGGGGAGATCGTCGATGCGCCGATCGAACGCCAGACCGAACTGGTGCTGGAGCAGCTGAAACTTTGTGTCGAGACGGCGGGATCGTCGCTGCAGAACGTTCTCAAATGCAACGTCTATTGCACCTCGGTCGAGAAGTTCGCGGCTGTCAATGCGATCTACGCACGCTACTTTCCGAAGGATCCGCCGGCGCGGATCTTCATCAATGTTCCGGCGTGGCCGGGGCATTTCGACATCGAGATCGACTGCATCGCCGCCGTGCTGTAGCCGGGACACCAGTCCTGACGCCGCGTCATCGAATGATGGATACGCGGGCCTACGCCTCGCCGACGAAGACGTCGTCGCCGCGCAGGCTAGGGCATGCACACAACTTACAGGAATCGATCCGACCGCAAATGAGGGCCACACATTCAGCCGTCATCCTGAGGTGCCGCGCGTTTGCGCGGCGTCTCGAAGGATCGCCAAGAGCGCTTGCGGCCCATCCTTCGAGGCTCGCCGTGAAGAACGGCGAGCACCTCAGGATGACGGGAGCGTTGGTCTGGCTATCGGCAGGCTGGCTGCAGATGTGTGCAGCCTTGGGCGTTCGCCGGGACGACGAAAATATTTTTCCTGGGAGCCAGAAATTCCTATTGATTAATTCCTAGATTTCTGTATATATTCCATGTCCTGTCCGGTGAGGGGCGCTTTCTAGAAGCGATCTTCGGCGGACAGAGCGAGAGCTGGCCGGACCGGGGGCCCCCGGAACGGTCGATGGCCTGGTGGCCAGGTGGAGCGCCGGGAGGCGCAGCGCCTTGCCTTGGGCGCGCGCGGTTCACCTTGCCGCGCGAGGTGGGTACGTTAATCCCGCCTCCAAGGGTGCCCGCTGGTGCCCTGGCGCCTCCCGCCGCTCCACCCCCTCGCTTGGGTTCGCGAGGGACTGGCAAACCTCGGACGCATTGCGCCGCGAGAATGCGGACGCTTGGCTGTTTGAGTAGATCGGAAGAGCTGAAACAGACGCCGCATCGTACGCCGGCTTAATCCGCCTGCGGGTCAAGCACGGCAATGATGGCAGGGATATGTGTATGCCGTAGGGCTTGACCTGGCCATCCATCTCTTCAAAAGATTCTGGCGAAGGGGATGGATACGCGGGTCAAGCCCGCGTATGACGCGAGTCCCGCATTCCTGGGATGTGATCCATGTTCGCCGTCATTTTCGAAGTTCATCCGAAGCCGGATCAATGGGATGCCTATCTTGGTCTCGGCAAGATGCTCAAGCCTGAACTCGAGCAGATCGACGGCTTTGTCGACAATATCCGCTACCGCAGTCTCCGGCATCCGGGTTGGCTGCTGTCATTGTCGGGCTGGCGCGACGAGAAGGCGCTGGTGCGCTGGCGCACCCAGGCGGGGCATCACGCGGTGCAGGAGAGGGGCCGCTCCGAAATCTTTCTCGATTATCACTTGCGGATCGGCCAGGTGACGCAGGATACCAGGCCGCCTCAGGGCCATGCGTTGAGCGAGCAGCGGCTCGATGAGACCGAAACCGGCGACGCCACTACCATCACCCTGATCGACGCCAACCGGCCGCCTGAATGGGTCGAGCAGAGCGGTCCGGACGATATCGCCGGGTGGCTGGGGCTTCCGGCACATGCATCGGGCCTGGTCGCCTGGGATGTGTTCGACGCCGTCTTGACGCCGGGCGATATCATCCTGCTGGGATCGTGGCGCGACCTGGCCGCCGCCGAAGCGTTCGAGGCTGCGGCTTCATTGCCGGATGGCGCGCGGCTGCGCCGCGTCCGCGTGGTGCGCGACTACGGCATGTTCGACCGTCGCGAGGCGCCGCAGTTCTATCCCGACGCCAAGGGCGCGGCGACGAAGCATGCGTGACTGCGCGGGTGCGATGAAATGCACCTACTGCGCTTGGCGCGCTGTCTCTCGGCAATCGCCTGGATGCGGCGAATGATCCGGTATGCGCAACAGACAACAGGGCGGCAATGACCGGCTCCCGGCTTGACCCTGCTCGCGGAGATGCCGATAACATCATCGCGAGCAGCAACAAGAGGAAGCGCGATGCAGGTGACGTGGCGGGTTTATGCGGGCTTGGCGGCCGTCGTCGGCCTGCTGGCCTCGGGGTTTGCGGCGCGGGCGCAGCAAAAGAGCGAGATCGCGGTCTCGCGCCAACCCGGCATTCTCTATATGCCGACCCATATCATCGAAAAGCAGAAGCTGATCGAGAAGCACGCCGCGCGGCTCGGCCTGCCCAATGTCACGACGCGATGGGTGACGCTGAGCGGCGGCGGCGCGCAGACCGACGCGCTGCTCGCGGGCGGCGTCGATATCCTGTGCACTGGCACCGGCAACCTGCTGCTGCTGTGGGACCGCACCAGGGGCGGCGTCAAGGGCATCGTCGCCACCTCGGCGCAGCCGATGAGCCTGATCAGCCGCGATGCCCATATCAAGACCATCAAGGATTTCGGCCCCAACGACAAGATCGCGGTGCCGACGGTAAAGGTCTCCACGCAAGCCATCGTGCTGCAGATCGCCGCCGCAAAACTCTATGGCGACGACCAGTGGTCCAAATTCGATAGCAACACGGTGCAGCTCGGCCATCCCGACGCGGTCGGCGCGATGTCGAACCCGACCCACGAGATCCACAACCATTTTACCATTCCGCCCTACACCTTCATCGAGTTGAAGAACGTGCCCGGCGCGCATGTGGTGCTGACCTCTACGGAAGTGATGGGTGGGCCGCTCAGCCAGGCGCAGTTCTTCACCACCACCAAATTCGCCG
>NZ_DASYMN010000007.1:0-3048 GCF_036009065.1 Bradyrhizobium sp.
GCAACCGATGTCGCCGCGAAGCACAGGGCGAAGCCGTAGAATGTGAAATGATGATACAGCCGCCGGCGGTCGGTCGGCTTTTCGTCCTCGCTCATGCAGCCGACTCCGCCGCCGTCGAGATAGCGCAGCGTCGCGGCGTCCTTGACGGCCTGCCAGATCGACGAGCCCTTGGCGAGGGTGCCCACAGGTTCGCCGATATCGTGCCAGAAGCTTCGCACGCCGATTGATATAGCGACCAGCGCGTAGAGCAAGGCGAGACCGAAGAGTACGGCCATCGTGTTGTGAGGCATCAGTTTGTAGAAGGCGCCGGGGCCTGTGTGGACGCCGATCAGAACTGAGGGGTCGTGATGTACGGCAAAGCCGATGATGAACGCGGCAATGCTCAGTGCGGTGACAACGGCGATCACGAGGCCGTTGCGCTGGAACGTGCCAGCCATCAGTGGTGGCCACGCATAGGCCTCGTAAGATTCGGTGCGGACCTGCGCCAGAACCCTGGGAACGTTGACGTTGAACTTGTGCGGCGGCGAGAATTGGCAATCGAAGTAACAGGCGCCACAGCCGTGGCACAGATTGGCGAGGTAATTGAGATCGCCGTCGCTGAATGCGCGCCGCATCTCCATCGCCGGGAAGACCGCGCATATGCCCTCGCAATAGCGGCAGGAATTGCAGACCGTCATCAGCCGATCGGCTTCGGTCAGTGCGCTAGTTGCGTGCATACCTGGCAGCTCCTCGTCCCGCGGCGCGACCAAACACGCTGCCGATAGTCATACCGATGCCGGCCGCATATCCCTGGCCCAGCACATTGCCAGCCATGATCTCGCCGGCGGCGAACATGTTCACGGCAGGGCGCCCGTCGGCCATGATCATCCGCGCCTCCCTGTTCACCTTGACGCCGAGATAGGTGAACGTGATGCCGGGTCTGACCGGATAGGCATAGAAGGGCCCAGCCTCAATGCGTCGTGCCCAGTGAGTCTTTGGCGGGGTGAGGCCGGCGGTCTGGCAGTCGTCGAGATTGAGCGGGTCGAACGTGCCGGGCTGCACGGCGTTGTTGAAGGCTGTAACCGTCCCGGCGAGCTTTGCCGGATCGAGATTGAGCAGCGTCGCTAGTTCGCCGATACTGTCGGCCTTGATTGGGGGAAACAGCGACGGCATGAACAGCTCGAGCGAATGCGAGTCGAAAATGATGTAGGCGATCTGGTCTGGCTGCGCGGCAACCAGACGTCCCCAAATCGCGTAGCGCTTCGGCCAGATGTCCTCGCCCTCGTCGTAAAAGCGCTCGCAATTCTTGTTCACGACGATGCCATAGATTACGCAGTCGAGCCGGGTGATGATGCCGCCGTCGAATTTTGGCGCGCGGGCGTCGATCGCCACTGCATGGCACTGCGTGACATCACCGATCTGTGTCACCCGATTTTCGATCAGCATCCGCAGCACAGTGCCGCGGTTATACCTAGTGCCGCGAATCAGGAAGTTCTCGGCGACATCGCCCCAGCCCTCCTTCAGCCATTCGATGTTGGCCTCGAAGCCGCCAGACGCCGCCACCAGCGACGCTGCGCGAATGCGTCTTGTCCCCGGCACTTCCTTCACAGTCGCCGACAGGAACATGCCGTCTTCGATCTCGAGTTCGATGACTTCTGCATCGTAGCGGACATCTACCCCTAGTCTGTCGGCCGTGAGATACAGCGCGTTCAGCATGGCGCGGCCGCCGCCCAGGAAAAACGAATTGGTCCGGCCAAGCGACAGCGTGCCGCCGAGCGATGGCTGAAAACGCACGCCCTGGTCGACGATCCAGGTCAAAATCTCCTTGGATTCGGTGATCATGAAACGCGCCAGTTCTTCGTCGGTGCGGCCCAGCGTGACCCGCTTTAGGTCTTCCCAGAATTCATCCTCGGTATAGGGGCCGGTGAGAATCTCCGTGGCCTGATCGTGCGCGCATCGCATGTTGCGGGTATGCCGTGTATTCCCGCCACGATAGAATTGCGGCGCAGCTTCGAGCACCAGCACCGACGCACCAGATCGCCGCGCGCTGATCGCCGCGCATAGCGCGGCATTGCCGCCGCCAACTACCAACACGTCGTAACGTTTGGGTTCAAAGAGCACATGCGGCTCGGGGGCCGGATTGGAAACCGAAACTTCGGAACTCATGTCTCCCAGCACTTCCGTCAACCTTCGTCGCGGGCCGTACCCATAAATGGCTAACGCCTCGCAAAGGCGATCTTGCCTACTCAATAGACCTCCTTTAAAAGCTGTGTAAAGGCGAAAGTACAAAAAATGTTACAAATCGCCGGGATCCTGTATCGAGGCTGGGGCGTGCTGCCGCGAAAGCAGACCTTGGTCCTAAGCTAATGAAATAAGACTTATTTTTTAAAAATCTGTCGATGCAAGAGGGCTGGTATGGACGTTTCAGAATTATGATCTATGGCAAAATTCGAGTATAATACCAAAAAAATGCTTGCTTTGTACCAAAAGTGCTACGAACACTGTTTTTAGAACATTGGATCAGTCTACCGTACGGACGTCGCGAGATCGCGTGATGGAATCAAAGACGATTGCAGGCCCGGCGAGCCTTACTGCAACTGAGGCGGCGGCGCTGATCGCGGCGGGCCGATTGTCGTCGGCGGAACTTGTTCAGGCTTGCCTCCATCGTATTGCGCTGCGTGAACCGGTGCTTCGCGCATGGTCCTATCTCGATCCGGAGCAGGCGATCCAGCAGGCGCGGGCCCGCGACGCCGTGTTATCGACGGGACCCCTTCATGGCATCCCGATTGCGGTGAAGGACGTCATCGATGTATCCGACATGCCCACCGGCATGGGCTCGCCGATCTATGACGGTTACCGCCCCCGCGCCGACGCCGCTTGCGTTGCTGTGCTGCGTGCCGCGGGCGCGGTTATTCTCGGCAAGACTGTAACTGCCGAGTTCGCGGGCGTATCGCCTGGGGCAACGACCCATCCGTTGGCGCCGGACCACACGCCTGGCGGATCATCGAGCGGATCCGCTGCCGCCGTCGCCGACTACATGGTGCCTGTCGCATTCGGAACGCAAACCGG
>NZ_DASYMN010000008.1:0-9986 GCF_036009065.1 Bradyrhizobium sp.
GACCGCGGTGGTCTGGCCGAGGCCTTCCTGGGTGGTCTGGAACACCGCCTCATAGGTCAGCGTGCCCGAGCGCGAGACGATGCCGACATTGCCGGCCTTGAAGATGTTCGCCGGCATGATGCCGATCTTGCATTCGCCCGCCGTCATCACGCCCGGGCAGTTCGGCCCGATCAGCCGCGACTTCGATCCGGACAGCGAGCGCTTGACCCGCACCATGTCGAGCACCGGGATGCCTTCGGTGATGCAGACGATCAGCGGAATTTCCGCATCGATCGCCTCGCAGATCGCATCCGCAGCCCCCGGCGGCGGCACGTAGATCACACTGGCGTCGGCGCCGGTCTTTGCCTTCGCCTCTTGCACGGTGTCGAACACCGGCAGCCCGAGATGCATCATGCCGCCTTTGCCCGGCGAGGTGCCGCCGACCATCTTGGTGCCATAGGCGATCGCGGCTTCGGAGTGAAACGTGCCGTTCTTGCCGGTGAAACCCTGGCACATGACTTTGGTGTTTTTGTCGATCAGGACGGACATGATTTAGCGCCTCTGCGGCTCCAGCCGCTTATTTGGAATTGAGCGTGACAAGCGAAGTGCAAGAACGGAGCAGGAAGAAATTATCAAAGCGATGAAAGCCGCGAAAAATGTCGGCGAAGGAACAACCAAAATTAAGCTCTCGCAAAAAGCTTTTTGTTTTTCATCGGTGCCGGGACAAAAGGTTGCCCAGTCGTAAAATTCATGTGCGACTACGAGCGCAAGCGCTATCACGACGAATAATCCTACCGATATTCCGACGCGTTTTCCCGCGCGTCGAGCAATCCACCACTCGAATTTCGCCAGCAGCAACGCCAGTGCCAAAAGCATGATGCTAACGGCGGTTTGCGGGATGCCGGCTAGCATTACGCCGCGTCCTTCACTGCCTTGACGATCTTCTGCGCCGCATCGTCGAGATCGTCCGCCGGCAGCACGTTCAGCCCCGACTCCCGGATGATCTTCTTGCCGGCATCGACGTTGGTGCCCTCCAGCCGCACCACCAGCGGCACCTTCAGGCCGACTTCCTTGACCGCGGCGACCACGCCTTCGGCGATGATGTCGCATTTCATGATGCCGCCGAAGATGTTGATCAGGATGCCCTTCACATTGGGATCGGCCGTGATGATCTTGAACGCGGCGGTGACCTTGGCCTTGTCGGCGCCGCCGCCGACGTCGAGAAAATTCGCCGGGCTCATGCCGTAAAGCTTGATGATGTCCATGGTCGCCATTGCGAGCCCGGCGCCGTTGACCATGCAGCCGATGTTGCCGTCCAGCGTCACGTAATTGAGGTCGTATTTCGACGCCTCGATTTCCTTGGCGTCCTCCTCGGTCTCGTCGCGCAACGCTATCACATCGTGATGTCGGTACAGCGCGTTGTCGTCGAACGACACTTTTGCGTCGAGCACGCGCAGTTCGCCCTGCTTGGTCACGACCAGCGGATTGATCTCGAGCATCGCCATGTCCTTGGCGGTGAACGCCGTATAAAGCTGCGTCACCAGCTTTTCGGCCTGCTTGGCGAGATCGCCACTTAATTTCAGCGCTTTGGCAACAGTACGGCCGTGATGGCCCATGATGCCGGTGGCGGGATCGACCGAGAACGTAACGATCTTCTCCGGCGTGTTGTGCGCGACCTCCTCGATGTTGACGCCGCCTTCGGTGGAGACCACGAACGCCACTTCGGAAGTTTCGCGGTCGACCAAGATCGAGAGATAGAACTCCTTGTCGATGTCGGAGCCTTCTTCGACGTAGAGGCGGTTGACCTGCTTGCCTTGCGGGCCGGTTTGTACCGTCACCAGCGTCGCCTCTAACATCTGCTCGGCGAACTCTATGACCTCGTCTACCGATTTCGCAATCCGGACACCGCCCTTGCCCCCAGCGGACGTCTCCTTGAATTTGCCCTTGCCGCGGCCGCCGGCGTGGATCTGGCTCTTGACCACCCAGATCGGGCCGCCGATCGTTTTCGCGGCGGCATACGCGTCGTATGCCCGCAGTACCGGCACGCCCTTCGATATCGGCACGCCGAACTCGTGCAGCAGCGCCTTGGCCTGGTATTCATGGATGTTCATCTGGAGGCTCTCCGACCCTCGTGCGGTGAATTGGGGCAATTCACACCAATTTGCGGCTGGCATACCATATACCACGGAAGATGCCAATCGCGATGTGCCGCTTGGTCCAAAACCCGGACCCCGAATTTCGGCGCAAGTGCCGAAAATCGATTTATTATTGGCGAGCTTTCCCGATCAGCGGCCGAGCAGGTCCGGCGCGATCTTCTTGCAGGCATCGACCAGGCCCTGCACCGCGCCGACCGACTTGTCGAACGCCTCACGATCCTTGCCGGCGAGGTCAATCTCGACAATACGCTCGACACCTTTCGATCCGATGACACAGGGCACGCCGACATACATGTCCTTGACGCCGTATTCGCCGGAAAGATAGGCCGCACATGGCAGCACGCGCTTCTTGTCGCGCAGATAACTCTCCGCCATCGCCACCGCCGAGGCGGCCGGCGCATAAAACGCCGAACCGGTCTTTAGCAAATTGACGATCTCGGCGCCGCCATTGCGGGTGCGGTCGACGATCTCGTCAATGCGCGCCTGCGACGTCCAGCCCATCTTGACCAGGTCGGGCAGCGGAATGCCGGCTACGGTGGAGTATTTCACCAGCGGCACCATGGTGTCGCCGTGGCCGCCGAGCACGAAGGCGGTGACGTCTTCGACGGAGACGTTGAATTCGTCGGCCAGGAAATAGCGGAAGCGCGAGGAATCCAGCACGCCGGCCATCCCCACCACCTTTTTGTGCGGCAGCCCGGAGGCTTTTTGCAGCGCCCACACCATGGCGTCGAGCGGGTTGGTGATGCAGATGACGAAGGCGTCGGGGGCGTATTTCTTGATGCCGGCGCCGACCTGCTCCATCACCTTGAGATTGATGCTGAGCAGATCGTCGCGGCTCATGCCGGGCTTGCGCGGCACGCCGGCGGTGACGATGCAGACCTGGGCGTTATCCAGCGCCTCGTAGGAATTGGCACCGATGAAATGCGTGTCGAACCCGTCCACGGGAGAGGATTGCGCGATATCCAGCGCCTTGCCCTGCGGGATGCCCTCGGCGATGTCGAACATCACCACGTCGCCCAGTTCTTTCAGGCCGATCAGGTGAGCCAACGTTCCACCGATCTGACCGGAGCCGATCAAGCCAATCTTGTCACGCGCCATGGAAATCTGTCCTTTGAACCCGAAGGAGAAGAAGGTGGGATGCTGGGGGTGGTGGTTATCCCTTTCGACGGAGCCGTTCAAGCCGGGGCGCGCTCAATTGTTGGCCGTACCGTAACTTCGGTCAGGTGCCCCAAGCCCCGCCGTCATTGCGAGGACCACATGCGACGAAGCAATCCAGTCGGAGCCCGGGGGCTCTGGAATTGCTTCGTCCGCTTGGCTCCTCGCAATGACGGTGTATGCCTCACGTCTCCACCAACCCCGTGCTCGACCCGCTGGCCGCGGAATCCTTGCGGCCGTGCGGCAGCGCCAGGTAGGATTTCGAACTCATCTCTATCAGGCGCGACGAGGTTCGCTTGAATTCGCTGGCCTCAACGCCGTCGGTGGCGCGATACAGCGACGCCGGATCGGCTTCGGCTGAGGCCATCAGCTTCACGGCGTTGTCATAGAGCGTATCGATCAGCGAAATGAAGCGCTTCGCGGCGTTGCGCCGTTCGTAATCCATCACCGGAATGCGGTCGATCAGGATGGTGTGATAGTCGTGCGCGAGCCGCAGGTAATCCGACGCACCGAGCGGCTTTTCGCACAGATCGGCGAATGAAAACCGCGCCACGCCCTGGGTCGAACATGGCACATGCAGCACGCGGCCCTTGATCGAGATGTCGCGCGGCTTGCACGGCGCGCCGCCGGTCATCTTCGCCCATGCCTTGTCCAGCGCGGCGTCGGCACAGCTATCCGCCGGCACCAGCCACATCTTCACGCCGACCAGCTTTTCCAGCCGGAAATCAGTGCGGGCCACTAACCGCAGCACGTCCATATGCGCCGATATCTGTGCGATGAACGGCAGGAACAGCGCGCGGTTAAGCCCGTCCTTGTAGAGGTCTTTCGGCGCGACGTTGGACGTTGCCACCACCACGGTGCCGAGTTCGAACAATTTTGCGAACAGCCTCCCCAAGATCATCGCATCCGCGATATCGGTGACGTGAAATTCGTCGAAGCACAAAAGCCAGGCCTGGTCGAAAATCGATTCGGCGGTGAGCGCGATGACGTCGCCGTCGGCCATCTCGCCGCGCGCGATGTTCTGCCGAAAACCGTAGATGCGCTCATGCACGTCGGCCATGAATTCGTGAAAATGCGCGCGGCGTTTGTGGGCGACCGCGCTGTGCTGGAAGAACAAATCCATCAGCATGGTCTTGCCGCGGCCGACCTCGCCGTGGATGTAAAGCCCGCGCGGCGGCGCCTCGTCCTTGTCGGCGAACAGCCGGCCGAGCAGACCCTGCTTGCGCGCGGGCTTGTAACGCGCCAGCCGTTGCTCCAGCCCGCCCAACGCCTCGACGGCGCGCGCCTGGGCGGCATCGGCCTCGATCGCGCCGGAGGAGACCAGAGCCCGATAATGGGCGCGGAACGAGGCGGGCGGGGACATGACGCCCTCTTACGGCCTCAGCGCGCGCGAAATTGCAAGCCGCGAATTGGTGGGTGCAGCCGTGCCCCGGACGCAGCGCAGCGCCATAAGCGCGTTTACGCGCGTCTTCGACGCGCTATGGCTCTTCGCGAAGCGGTGCGCTGCCGAGCCGGGGCCCAGCTTGTTTGTGATCGAAGAAAGCGGGGTCCGGGCTCTGCGAAGCGGCATGAACAATGCCGCATCGCGTCCGGGACACGCTAGGCGCTCAGCGCGTAGGAATCCTCGACCACATAGGGCCCGCCGCCGGTGGAGGCGCGCGAGGAGAACAGCACGAAGCGCGAGGCCATGAAGCTGCGGGTCGGGAAATAGCCGCGCACCGACAGATAGTCAGCGACGTCGCGGTTCGACGCGTCGCGCAGTCTTGCCAAGGTGACATGCGGAATAAACTTGCGCCCCTCGGGATCGAGCCCGAAGCGTTGCATCAGCCGCTCGAGTTCGGCCTGCAATTCCATCAACGGGCGGCTGGGGACCACGGAAGCCACCACCGCCCGGGGCTTTTTTCCGCCGAAACTCGACAGTCCCTGCAGCGAGACTTCAAATGGCTTGCGATTGATGCGCTCCAGCGTATGCGCGATTTCGTTGGCCGCGACGCCGTCGATATCGCCGATGAAGCGCAAGGTGACGTGGTAATTTTCGGGGTCGATCCAGCGCGCGCCCGGAAGGCCGCCGCGCAAATTGGAGAGCGTCTGGCCGATCTCGGCCGGTATTTCCAGACCCGTGAACAAACGCGGCATCGCAAAACTCCCGATGCTGAATTCCGGTGACGAATCACCGATACAAGTTTCTAGCGCAGTTCTGTGATCCTGCGAAGCAGCCGACGCCGCGAGAGCCAAAACGTTCCGGGAAAACGCGACGTTAGGGTTATCGTTGCCTCGGGTTTCAATTGCGCTGCCGCAGGATCGGGCTCAGGAATGCCTCGACCGTGGGCAGGATATTTTTCACGATCGTATCGACGCCCTCCGCGGTCGGGTGCAGCCCGTCGGCCTGATTGAGCTTTGCATCGGTGGCGACGCCCTCCAGGAAAAACGGATACAGCGGCACCGAGAAGGTTTTCGCCAGATCCGGATAGATCGCGTTGAACCGCGCTGAATAATCGGCGCCGTAATTGGGCGGCGCGAACATCCCGCAAAGCAGGACCGCGATCTTGCGCGCGTGCAACCGCGTCAGAATTTCCGTTAACGCGGTTCGGGTGACCTTGGAGTCGATGCCGCGCAGCGCATCGTTGGCGCCGAGTTCGAGGATCACGGCCTCAGTTCCTTCAGGAACCGACCAGTCGAGCCGGTCGCGGCCGCCGGAAGCGGTGTCGCCGGATACCCCGGCATTGATCATATCAACCTCTATCCCCTTGGCTTTCAAGGCTTTTTGCAGCCGTGCGGGAAACGCCGCGGACCCGGAAAGACCAAGGCCCGCGCTCAAGGAATCGCCGAGCACGACCATCTTGACCGGTTTGACTGCCGGAGTTTGCGCCGATGCAGGCTGCGACACGGACAAAGCGACAGCCAGCAGGCAAAGAAAGCTGCGCACCGGCCCCTCGACCGCCGCAATGAAAATGCCATATGAACCCCGCATGCACAGTCTCATCGAACCTTCGTCCCTGGCAGGCTCGTCAAGCCTGCAGCCGGACACCATTTTAATCTCCAACGTCAATCTTTCGCTCGGTAGCGGTGCTGCTCGCGTCCATATTCTCAAAGATATCAGCCTGCGGGTCGCGCCCGGTGAAGCGATCGGGCTGATCGGACCGTCAGGGTCGGGGAAGTCCACGCTTCTGATGGTGATGGCCGGGCTGGAGCGTCCCGACAGCGGAGAGGTGGTGGTCAACGGCACCCCTTTCAATGCCCTCGACGAGGACGCGCTGGCGCGGTTTCGCGGCCGCCATGTCGGCATCGTCTTCCAGTCCTTTCATCTGATCCCAACCATGACCGCGCTGGAGAATGTCGCGGTGCCGCTGGAACTGGCCGGCAGTCCCGATGCATCGGAACGCGCCGCGCGCGAACTTCAATCGGTTGGCCTCGGCGACCGGCTGCACCATTACCCGACGCAACTGTCCGGCGGCGAACAGCAGCGCGTCGCGCTCGCCCGCGCGCTGGCGCCCGATCCCGCCATCCTGGTGGCGGATGAGCCGACCGGAAATCTCGACGAAGCCACCGGCAAGCAGATCGTCGATCTGCTGTTCACCAAGCACGCCGAGCGCGGCATGACCCTTGTGCTGGTGACCCACGACAGCGCGCTGGCGCAGCGCTGCGACCGCGTGGTGCGGCTGCGCTCCGGCCATATTGACGGGCCGGCCACCGATCGGCACTGGGTCGAGACGGCCTGATTCCATGAGCATCGCATCGGAACGCCCCTACCGCGGCCGCGCGTCATCGCTCGCCCTGCGGTACGCGCTGCGCGAATTGCGCGGCGGCCTGCGCGGGTTCTATGTGTTCATCGCCTGCATCGCGCTCGGCGTGATGGCGATTGCCGGGGTCGGCTCGGTGGCGGCAAGCTTAAGCGAGGGCCTCGCGCGCGAGGGCCGCACGCTGCTCGGCGGCGATGCTGCGTTCTCGCTGATCCAGCGGGAAGCCAAGCCCGACGAGGTCGCGTTTCTGCGCTCGCGCGGAACGGTGTCGGTGGCGGCGACGCTGCGCGGCATGGTGCGGACGCAGGACGACCGGCTGGCGCTGGTCGAGCTCAAGGCTGTGGACAACAGCTATCCGTTGCTCGGCAAGGTGACGCTCGATCCGAACATGCCGGTGCCTGATTTGCTGGCCGAGCGCGACGGTGCGTTCGGCGCCGCCGCCGATGCGACGCTGCTGGCGCGGCTCGACCTGAAGACCGGCGACCGCGTCAACGTCGGCAGCGCGACGTTCCAAATCCGCAGCGCGGTCGGCGCTGAGCCCGACAGGCTCGCCGGCGGCGTCGGGTTCGGGCCGCGCTTCCTGGTCAGCGAAGCGGCCTTGCGCGCGACCGAATTGTTGCAGCCCGGCAGCCTGGTGCGCTGGATCTATCGCGTCAAACTCCCGGACAACGCGGCCGACGACCGCGCTGCGCAGACGCTGGCCGCCGACGCGCGAACGGCGCTGCCGGAAGCGGGGTGGGAAATCCGCACCCGCAGCAACGCCTCGCCGCAGCTGGAGCGCACCATCAGCCGTTTCACGCAGTTTCTCACGCTGGTCGGCCTCGCAGCCCTTTTGGTCGGCGGCGTCGGCGTCGCCAACGCGGTGAAAAGCCACATCGACCGCCGCCGCGACGTCATCGCGACCTTCAAGGCCGTCGGCGCCACCGGCCGCGACGTCTTCACGATCTATCTGACCCAGGTGATCGTGCTTGCGGTGATCGGCTCGCTGATCGGTCTCGCCGCCGGTGCCGCGCTACCTTATCTGATCGTCGGCCTGTTCGGTAGCTTGCTGCCGCTGCCGGTGGTGCCGGCGCTGCATCCGGGTCAACTGGCGTTGTCGCTGGTCTATGGCCTGTTGACCGCGCTCGCCTTCGGACTGTGGCCGCTCGGCCGCGTCCATGACGTGCCGGTGGCGGCGCTGTTTCGCGAAGCGGTGACCAGCGAATGGCACCGCCCGCGCTGGCGCTATCTTGCCTTGATGGCCGTGGTGATCTTAGGCCTGATCGGCATCGCGATCGGGCTCGCTTACGACAAGCGCGTGGCGGCGGCGTTCGTCGCATCGTCCATCGTGGTGTTCGCGCTGCTGCGCGGCATCGCCGCCGGATTGATGGCGCTGGCGCAGCGCCTGCCGCGCTCGCGTCTCACCATGCTGCGGCTGGCGATCGCCAATATCTACCGTCCCGGCGCGCTGACGCCTTCGGTGGTGATGTCGCTTGGCCTCGGCCTCGCGGTGCTGGTCACCATCACTCAGATCGACGGCAATCTGCGCCGCCAGTTCATGGCCGCGCTGCCCGACCGCGCGCCGTCGTTCTACTTCATCGATATTCCCACCGCCGAGGCCCACCGCTTCGGCGCATTCCTGAAAGCGCAGGCGCCGCAATCGACCATCGAGGACGTGCCGATGCTGCGCGGGCGCATTGTCGCCGCCCGCGGCGTGAAGGCCGAAGATCTGAAGCCGTCGGCGGACGCCGAATGGGTGCTGCAGAGCGACCGCGGCCTGACCTACACCGGGGAAGTCCCCAGGGGCTCCAAGGTGGTCGAAGGCAAATGGTGGGAGCCCGATTACGACGGACCGCCGCTGGTATCGTTCGAGAAGAAGCTCGCCGACGGGCTCGGGCTCAAAATCGGTGACGAGGTGGTCGTCAATGTGCTCGGCCGCGACATCTCGGCGACCATCGGCAACATGCGCACCGTGGACTGGCAGAGTCTCGGCATCAATTTCGTGCTGGTGTTCTCGCCGCACGCCTTCAAGGGCGCGCCGCATACCAATGTCGCGACCCTGACCGAGGCGCATTCCGACCCGGCCGGCGATGCCAAAATCATCAAATCGGTCGCCGACGCGTTTCCAATGGTGACCAGCGTGCGGGTCCGCGAGGCGCTGGAAACCATCGGCGCAGTGGTCACCAACCTGGTGCTGGCGATCCGCGGCGCCAGCGCGGTGACGCTGATCTCCGCCATTCTGGTGCTGGGCGGGGCGCTGGCCGCCGGCCACCGCCACCGGGTTTACGACGCGGTGATCCTGAAAACCTTAGGGGCCACCCGCGCGCGGCTGCTCGGCGCCTACGCGCTGGAATATCTGATGATCGGCCTTGCCACTGCGATCTTCGGAGTAGCCGCGGGCTCGGTTGCGGCGTGGCTGATCGTGACCCGGCTGATGACGCTGGGCTTCATCTGGCAAGCCGGCAGCGCCGCGGGGGTCGTCGCGGCGGCGCTCATCGTCACCGTTGGACTGGGTCTTGCCGGCACGCTGGTAGCGCTGAACCAGAAGCCGGCGACCGTGCTGCGGAATTTATGACAATATGTAGCAGCCGGGCGGCCATGCCGATATCGTACCCTAGCCCTGAGAAAAGCCGGTTTCCTTGCGCCGCCGACGTTTACTTCGCTTAGCGATGTCAGTACCTAGCGACATTCAGCCGCGCATGGAAGCTTGCGGAGAATGTGTTAGTTTACCACATACCAGCTTGGGTCGGACGCCGGCCTGATGACACAAGATTAATGTCAGCAAACCCGGCGTCCGGGATAGATTTCGAACTGGCGGCGCAAACCCGCAAGCCTTGCCAGACAACCAACGGGAATTCGACCATGTCGGACCTAGACCGTAACTACGCTTCGCCCTTCGGCCGGGCCGCCGGGCGTACTGACGCCGCAGCCGTCGATGCCGGTCTGCGCGCCTACATGCTGCGCATCTACAACTACA
>NZ_DASYMN010000009.1:0-2317 GCF_036009065.1 Bradyrhizobium sp.
CACCGCATCACCGGGATTGCGCTGTATTTCGGCGCCTTGCTGCTGGCATGGTGGCTGATCGCCGCGGCCTCGGGGCCCGGCGCCTATGCCCATGTGCAGGCTTTTACCGGAAGCTGGATCGGCCGGCTGATCGTGTTCGGCTACACCTGGGCGCTGCTGCACCATCTGCTCAGCGGATTAAGGCATCTTTGCTGGGACCTCGGCTATGGTTTCAAACCCGCCGAGCGCGAGGCTTTGACCTGGGGCGCGCTGATCGGGGGCATCTCGCTGACCGTGCTGCTGTGGATCGCGGCCTATGCGATGGGAGGCGGGCGATGAGTTTCGAGGAATCCCACGGCGGGCCGCAAAAAGCCTCCTCGATGCGCACGCCGCTGGGCCGGGTGCGCGCGCTCGGCGCCTCGCATTCCGGCACATCGGATTTCTGGCGCCAGCGGCTCACCGCGGTGGCCTTGCTGCTGCTGATCGTGCCGGTGATCGCTGTGGTGATGATGCTGCAGGGGCGCAACCAGGCCGGGGCGGCGCAAATCCTCGGCTCGCCGGCGGTGGCCATCGTCATGCTGCTGTTCATCATCGCCAGCGCCTGGCACATGAAGATCGGCATGCAGGTGGTGATCGAGGACTATGTGCATGGCGAGAAGCTGAAGCTGGCCTCGATCATGGCCAATAATTTCTTCTGTTTCGCGGTGGCGCTGGCCTCGATCTACGCCATTCTCAAACTGTCATCCGGAGTCTAGCGCATGGCTCAAGGCAATGGCAAAAACGGCGCCGCGCCCGCCACTAACGGCCACGCCTATCCGATCGAGGACCACAGCTACGACGTGGTGGTGGTCGGCGCCGGCGGCGCGGGCTTGCGCGCGGTGGTCGGCTGCAGCGAGGCGGGGCTGCGCACCGCCTGCATCACAAAGGTGTTTCCGACCCGCTCGCATACCGTGGCGGCGCAGGGCGGCATTTCGGCGGCGCTCGGCAACATGCATGCCGACGACTGGCGCTGGCACATGTACGACACCGTCAAGGGCTCGGACTGGCTCGGCGACCAGGACGCCATCGAATACATGGTGCGCAACGCCGCCGAAGCGGTGTACGAGCTGGAGCACTGGGGGGTGCCGTTCTCGCGCACCGAGGACGGGCGGATCTATCAGCGCCCGTTCGGCGGCATGACGCTGGACTACGGCAAGGGCCAGGCGCAGCGCACCTGCGCCGCCGCCGACCGCACCGGCCATGCCATGCTGCACACCCTGTACGGCCAGGCGCTGCGCCATGCGGCCGAGTTTTACATCGAGTTCTTCGCCATCGACCTGATCATGGACGACCAGGGCAGCTGCCGCGGCGTCATCGCGCTAAAACTCGACGACGGTACGCTGCATCGTTTTCGCGCGCAGACCACCATCCTTGCCACCGGCGGCTACGGCCGCGCCTACGCCACCTGCACCTCGGCGCATACCTGCACCGGCGACGGCAGCGCGATGGCGCTGCGCGCGGGCCTGCCGCTGCAGGACATGGAGTTCATCCAGTTCCACCCGACCGGCATCTACGGCGCAGGCTGCCTGGTCACCGAGGGCGCGCGCGGCGAAGGCGGCTACCTGGTCAATGCAGAAGGCGAGCGCTTCATGGAGCGCTATGCGCCCTCGGCCAAGGATCTGGCCTCGCGCGACGTGGTGTCGCGCGCGATGACCATCGAGATCCGCGAGGGCCGCGGCGTCGGCAAGAAGAAAGACCATATCTATCTGCATCTCGATCATCTCGACCCCAAGGTATTGGCCGAGCGGCTGCCGGGGATTTCGGAATCGGTGCGGATTTTCGCCGGCGTCGACGTGACGCGCGAGCCGATCCCGATCGCGCCGACGGTGCATTACAATATGGGCGGCATTCCCACCAATTATCACGGCGAGGTGCTGACCAAGCGGGGTGGCGAGGACAACGCCGTGGTGCCCGGGCTGATGGCGCTGGGGGAAGCCGCCTGCGTCTCGGTGCACGGCGCCAACCGGCTCGGCTCCAATTCGCTGATCGATCTCGTGGTATTCGGCCGCGCCGCTGCATTGCGCTGCGCCGAAAAGCTCAGCGTCAACGGCAAGCAGCCGGAACTGCCGGCGGGTTCGGCCGACCAGGCCCTTAGCCGGCTCGACCATTACCGCTACGCCTCCGGCGGCACGCCCACGGCAAAGCTGCGCGAGGGCATGCAGCATGTGATGCAGACCAACTGCGCGGTGTTCCGCACCGGCGAGGTGCTGCAGGAGGGCCAGCAGCTGATCCACCGGGTGCATGGCGGCGTCAGTGATATTGCCGTCACCGACCGCTCGCTGACCTGGAATTCCGACCT
>NZ_DASYMN010000010.1:0-2407 GCF_036009065.1 Bradyrhizobium sp.
GACGACCAGGCAATGGTGTTGCCCTGCGCGTCGGTGATGGTGATGGTCGTGTTGTTGAACGACGAATTCACATGCGCGACGCCGGAGGCGATGTTCTTGCGCTCGCGGCGGCGTATGCGGGTGGCTTCCTTGCCCATTCCAGAACCTTTCTTGCGATCTCAACGCCGCCGTAATGCCAGCGGCTACACCTGAAAACGCGAGTAGCGAATGGGCGAGTAGCGAATAGGACTACTCGCCACTCCCTATTCGCTATTCGCTGTCTTACTTCTTCTTGCCGGCGATCGACTTGGCCGGACCCTTGCGCGTGCGCGCATTGGTGTGGGTGCGCTGGCCACGCACCGGCAATCCGCGGCGATGACGCAGGCCGCGATAGCAACCGAGGTCCATCAGACGCTTGATGTTCATGCCGGTGTCGCGACGCAGGTCGCCTTCGACCATGTAGTCGCGATCGATCACTTCACGAATCTGCAGCACTTCCTGATCGCTGAGTTGCGATACGCGGCGCTCACCGGGAATCTTGACCTTCTCCATGATCTCGGCGGCCTTCTTCTGGCCGATGCCATGGATATACTGAAGCGCGATCAGAACGCGCTTGTTGGTCGGGATATTCACGCCGGCAATACGGGCCACAGACTTCTCTCCTGTCACCGGCCATCAAAGGACCGGCATTCTTTCGTTTGGTCGGGCTGTATCCGCAAACGCGAACACGACGCCCGTCCCCTGGGTTGTCTCGGGGCCCGGCATCGTTGGAAAACTATCCGACTGGATACAGGGTTATTAAAGGATTCCAACTCGTTTCGTCAACCGTCTCTAGGCCTTAGCTCGCCTTTTCGTGACCTTTTTCGCCGATTTTTTGGGCGATTTGCCGACCCTGGCTTTCGAGGCTGACCGGACCCCGGGACCCGGCTTTTTTGCGCCCTTCGAGGCCGGTTTCCCGGCCCTCCGGGACGCTTTCGCGGCTTTTTTGGCAACCTTTGCGGCTCTGCCCGGCAACCTGGCTGCAGCCTTGCCGGCCGCCGTTTTGGCCGATTTTGCCTCCACCGCCCCGATCGCAGACAGGATGCGGTTAATCTCCCTGGTGACGTGTTCGATGGTCATCATGCCATCGACCGTCAGCAGCTTGCGCCGTTCCGAATAGTAGTGAATCAGCGGTTCCGTCAGCGAGCGGTAGCTCGCCAACCGTTTCGACAACACTTCCGGGGTGTCGTCGATACGGACTTCTTCGCCGCGCGCCCGCATCTCCGCGACCCGCGTTTCCACCCGCTGCAGCAGCGCGCTCTCGTTGACGCGCAGCTCCACGACGGCATCGAGCTTGATGTGCTTTTTCTTCAACAGATCGTCGAGCGCCTGCGCCTGCGGAACGGTGCGCGGAAAGCCGTCGAGAATAAAACCCTTGCGCGCGTCGGTCTGATCCAGACGATCGGAAATGATGCCGATGACGATGTCGTCAGGCACCAGCGCGCCGCTGGCCATGATGTCCTTGGCCTTGAGGCCAACCGGAGTTCCGGCTGCCACCGCGGCGCGTAGCATCTCGCCCGTCGACAGCTGGACGATACCGTAGCGTTGAACCAGCCGTTGCGCCTGTGTTCCCTTGCCCGCCCCCGGCGGCCCGAGAAGAATCAATCTCATGCGTATTCGCCCCCCAGCCCCAGCGTTACCGACGACGGCCCCGCAGCTTCGATTTTCGAATCAGCCCTTCGTACTGATGGGCGAGCAGATAGCCCTGCACCTGCGCCACAGTATCCATGGTGACGCTGACGACGATCAGCAGCGAAGTGCCGCCGAAGTAGAACGGCACCGAAGCGTAGGAAATCAGGATTTCCGGGATCAGACAGACGATCGCAAGATAGGCGGCGCCAAGCACCGTGACGCGCGACAGCACGTAGTCGATGTACTCGGCCGTCCGCTCGCCGGGGCGGATGCCGGGAATGAAGCCGCCATGTTTCTTGAGATTGTCGGCGGTCTCAGTCGGGTTGAACACGATCGCGGTATAGAAGAAGGCGAAGAACACGATCAGCGCGAGGTAGAGAAACAGGAACAGCGGACGGCCGTGGCTGAGCTGGGTGTTGAGCCATTGGAACCATTCCGGCCCCTTGCCGGCGTTGAAATTCGCGACCGTGGTCGGCAGCAGCAGCAGCGAGGAGGCGAAGATCGGCGGGATCACGCCCGAGGTGTTCAGCTTGAGCGGCAGATGCGATGACTGGCCCTCGAACATCTTGTTGCCGACCTGGCGCTTTGGATACTGAATCAGAAGCCGGCGCTGCGCCCGCTCCATGAACACGATGAACGCGATCACCGCGACCGCCATCACGATGACTATCAAGATGAGACCGGTGGACAGCGCGCCCTGGCGGCCGAGCTCGAGCATGTTGGCCAGCGCCGAGGGCAGCTCCGCGACGATACCCGC
>NZ_DASYMN010000011.1:0-5888 GCF_036009065.1 Bradyrhizobium sp.
CGGGTCGAGCGTGCGGCCGAGTTCGATGACGTACCGGTAGCGGTCGTCCCAGTCGTCCAGCAGCGCAAAATTGTCCCTGATTTCGTCGATCGTCGTCATCGCGGCCCGGATGTCTCCTTGTGGGACATATATAGGACCGCGGGGCTGCGAAAGCGACGGGTAGCGACGGGAAAATATCTCGTCATGCGCGGGCTTGACCCGCGCATCCATCATGCTTCGCATGAATCTCGCGAGGGCGATGGATTGCCGGGTCAAGCCCGGCAATGACGGAGTGAGCTTAATTTGCCGTGGTCGAGGCCGGAGCGGGCATATGCCATTCGGCCTGCAGGTCGTCCGGGGTCAGCGTGTCGCGCGGCGCGCCGATCGCTGCGACGTCGGCGCCCTCGATGCCGCCGATCGAGCCGGTATGGTCTGCCGACTTCTTGTCGGTGATGATCTGGTACAGCTTGCGCGCGCCGTCCTGGGCGCGCTGGCCGATCACGGTCGCGGCCTGGCCGCCGACTTCGCAGGCCGCCGGTTGACGTTTGCAGAACTGGCTCATGTCCGACACCGCCGCGGTCGCAGCCGACACCGCCTCGGATGCGCCGACCTGAGGCAGCTTGTCCGATTCGGGGGTCTTCTCTCTGGGCAGCAGCACCAGCACCAGCCCGAGCCAGAATGCCATGCGAAGCAGGAAGAACATTCGCGACCCCGTCTTTTTCATTGCGTTGCGGTTGATCTCGCAATCGATCCTTTTCTTAAACTGCGCAGATAAACCGCAAGTGTCTGCATTGAACCGAAATCACGGAAAATTTGTAAAAAAACCGGACGATTTGATTCGGCGTAAATTTTCGATTGATGCCGCCGCGCAATTGTTAGGCGTTCGGTCCGGCGCATCCACCATTTCGAAACCATAGCGACTGGCTTCTCGGAAACTTGGCATTCACCATCCGCGTTGAATGGCCGCTGAACCCGCGCAAATCCGGCTTCTTGCGCGCGATCTCTTGGCGCCCCCGCGGGCGCCTTAGCGTTCGCTTAAGTTCGCTCTGACAGGTTGAGGCAACGATAAAGGGGGCGTTCCGGCACGTCAGTCATGACGGACAGCCGAGCGCGAGAACCGTGACCGCTTTGAAACCGATCCGCGATTGTCTCGATGCGTTGCTGCATCCGTCGGCGCGTTATGATGCGCTGACCGGCGCGCGCCATCGCGCGTTCATGGCGCCGCGGCTACTCGGAAGTCTCGCGGCGTTCGCGGCCTTCCCGGTCTATCTTGCGATGCGCGGTGCGCCCACCGCGCTCGAGGTCGCGGCAGTCGCCTGGCTGATCGCGCCGATCCTGCTGTCATGGTTTCTGTCGCGTACCGGACGTTACGAGAGCGCGCATGTGCTGTCGTCGCTGACGCTGGCGGGCCTCGTCATGACCGTGGCGATCGCCACCGGCGGCATCGAATCCTTCGCGGCGGTCTGGCTTGTCGTGGTTCCGCTGGAAGCCTCGTTGTCGGCGTCCCGCCGCGTGGTGGCCTTTGCCGCGGCGCTGGCGTTGTCCTGCGCGGTCGCGCTGATCGTCATGGGCACGCTCGGCGTGCTGCCGCCGTTGCAGGCCGACGCCTCGGCGCGCGGCGTTTTCACGGCGTTCGGAATTGCCTCGGCGACGCTCTATGCCGCGGCAGTCGCCTTCGGCGCGGAATCGCTGTCCCGCACCGGCGTGGCGCTGCTCAATTCCGAAGAAGACCGCTATCGCCTGCTGGCGCGCAACATGAGCGACGTGATTTCACGCCACCGCCAGAGCGGCGCGGTGCAGTTCATTTCGCCCGCGGCCGAAGCGTTGCTGGGGACGCCGGTGTCCCGCCTGCTCGGGCATGGCCTGTTCGACCGCGTCCACGTCGCGGACCGCCCCGCTTATCTTACCGCGTTGTCGGACGCCGCCCGGGGCGGTGCCGCGCGCAGCGTGGAATTCCGGCTCCGGCGTGAGGCACCGCGTGAACGAGGCGGCCCCGCCGGCTTCATCTGGGTCGAGATGCGTTGCCGGCCACTCGAACAGGCCCTGGAAAAACCCGAAGGGTCGGACTGCGAAGTGGTCGCGGTAATGCGCGACGTCACCGACCGGAAGCTCCAGGAACAGGCGCTGGATCTGGCGCGCACCGCCGCCGAACAGGCGGACGCTTCCAAGAGCCGCTTCCTTGCCACCATGAGCCACGAACTGCGCACGCCGCTCAACGCCATCATCGGGTTCTCCGAAATGATCGCCCAGGAAGACGTGCTGATGATCGATGCGGCGAGGCGCAAGGAATATGCGCAACTGATCAACGATTCCGGCCAGCATCTGCTGTCCGTGGTCAACGGCATTCTCGACATGTCGAAGATGGAATCCGGCAATTTCGAAATATCGCCGGAACCGTTTGCGCCGCGCGGCGCGCTGCTGAGCTGCTGCAACCTGCTGGCGCTGAAGGCGAGGGACAACGGCATCGACCTCGTCACCCGCGCAGCTGAGGATCTGCCGGTGATCACCGGCGATCCCCGCGCGTTCAAGCAGATACTGCTGAACCTCGTCTCCAATGCGATAAAATTCACCGAACGCGGCGGGACGGTGACGGTGTCGGCCGGCGTCGAGGGATCGCGGCTGCTGGTGCGCGTCGCCGACAACGGCGTCGGCATTGCACCCGATGACCTGAAGCGGATCGGCGACCCGTTTTTTCAGGCCGGCAAGACCTATCAGCGGCGGCACGAGGGCACCGGCCTCGGGCTGTCGATCGTCAAAAGCCTGGTCGCGCTGCACGGCGGCGAGATCACTGTGCAAAGCAGGATCGATGAGGGCACCACCGTCGCCGTCGCATTGCCGCTCGCGTTCACGCCGCCGGCCGAGCAGCCCTCAAGCAATATCGCAACGCTGAACCCAGGCATGCGAACCGGACATCAGGCCAAAATGGTTCAGGTGAAGAAAAGTGCCTAAGAGAATTGATATGGACGTCGACATGCCGCGCCGGCGCCGTGGCGCAAGCGCGGTTGCGATCGAGGCGAGCGGGCAGCGCAATCTTGCGATGCGCATTCTGCTGCACAGCCCGAAAGACCTGATCGCGGGCGCGCTGGCCTTTGCGGCGGTTAGCGCCATCGTTGCGAACGCGATGTTCATGCAGGCGGGGCATCATCCCTCGCCGATGTTCGGCGCTACTGTCAGCGCTCCCCTGGCGGCTGCTAGTCCGTTGCCGCGACCGCGGCCGGTTGAAGCCACGTTGAGGTCGGCGGACGTAAAACTCGCTGAAGTGCGGCCTGCGGAAGTGCGGCCCGCCGAAGTGAAGCCGGCGGCTCCAGTCTCTGTCATCGCCAAGACAAACGCTGCGCCGGTGCAGTCTGTAACTATCGCGCGCGGGCCCGCGCCGATCCCGGTTTCCTCGCGCAGCGATCCGGTCGCCGACCTGATCATCGCTTCGCGACGCGTGGCGGCGGTACAGCGGGCGCTGACCGACTACGGCTACGCCCAGCTCAAACCGACCGGCACCGTCGGCTCCGATACCCAGGCCGCGATCCAGAAATTCGAGCGTGACCGCAAGCTCCCCGTCACCGGCCAGATGTCGGATCGGCTGGTGCGCGAACTCAGCACCGTGACCGGGCGCGTGATCGACTAGGCTGTCGGCTCATGAACCCGCAGGCGTGGGAATTGCGGTCGAGCATCGCGTAAGCAAGGCGCCAATTACAGCCATCTACTTATGCACTCGCAGCAAACAAATCCCATCGACCCGGAAGGCCCTTGAGTTCATGAGAGCCGCGCTCGGCGAATTGCAGACCTGCCCCGGCCACGAGGTCAGTCACAACTCTTGAAACGAGAACTTCGCTGGGCTGAGAGTGCGCCATAACGCGAGCCGCGGCGTGCACCGCTATACCTCCGATATCCCGGCCTCTGATTTCGATTTCGCCCGTATGGAGACCCGCACGTAGCGGCAGGCCGATCTGCTTTGAGGCGGTTCCGAACGCAAGGGCGCAGCGAACCGCACGACCGGGCCCGTCAAATGTCGCTAAAATTCCGTCACCGGTCGACTTGACCAAAGTCCCGCGATGTCTTTCGACCGTTTGAATGGCCAATTGGTCATGACTGTCCAGCAATCTCCGCCAAGCCTGATCGCCCATCGTCGCGGCGCTGCGCGTCGAATCGACGATATCCGTGAACAGCACCGTGGCAAGAACGCGCTCGAAGTCGCTTGATGAACTTTCGCGATGCCCGGTAATGAACTCTTCGATGTCGCCGAGCGCCGCTTCGACGTCGCCGGTGGTAAAGAGATGGTCGCCGCCGGGATATTCGATCAGTTTGGCTTCGGGAATGCATGCTGCCAATTTACGGCCGTGTTCAACCGGAACTTGCACGTCACCTTGATTGTGGAGCACGAGTGTCGGAACGCGAACCGCCGGAAGGATAGAACTGACATCGATCTGCGAATTCAACATCGTAAAGGATTTGACGGCTCCCGGACTGGCCGAAAGCCGTTCGAACTTGGCAAACTGGGCAACCGCGGCCGGGTCCGCTGCCAGGCTCGGAGCGACACGTCTCAGCATTGCACCGGTGCCCCAGAACTTCACGCGCTGCGCTACTATTTCCGCGATATTCAGGTGGCGCCGTGTGACATAGCCCCCAAACAGAATGAGCCTGGAAACGCGTTCCGGATATGTCGCGGCGAACAAGGCGCTCATCGGGCAACCTTCGGAATGTCCGAACAGCGTTGCTCGTTGCGAGCCGATAGCATCCATGATGGCGCGAACGTCATCCATTCGCTGTTCGAGCGATGGGGCGTCAGATACCCGGTCCGATAATCCCTGGCCCCGCTTATCGAACGTCACCACGCGTGCGAAGCTCGAAAGGCGGCGCAAAGTAGCGGTATAGCCGGGCAGTTCATGACGGAATTCAATATGTGAAATGAACCCCGGGACCATAATGATATCTACCGGTCCATTACCCATCACTTGATAAGCGACGTTGACGTCCCCGCTGAGGGCGTAGCGCGTCTCTGGGAGGGCAAAATCGTTCATCTTGTCGCGTCCTCAGGCCTCACCATTGTTGTCCGTGGGATCGACAGGATCAAGCCCAACCTCCGCGAAACGCCAGAATGAGTGAAGGCGATCCGCCCTAGCGTCGATCCGCTTGCCGGCCTATCGTCCATTTCATGCGATTGAAATCCAGCATCTGGGTGGCGGCATACTTGCGCCGCTGCCAGACCGAGGGCGTGTTCGGCGCCGTGCGCCGGCGCGGCGCGGAGGAGGCGGGGGCGGTGTTCGTCAAGCTGGCGCTGCTCGACGGCAACGCGATGCTGTATGCGCCGGCGCCGCAAACCGCCTATGACGACAGCCGGCCGATCGAGCGGGTGTTTGCGCCGACATCGCTGCAGCCGGTGCCGGAACAGGCGGTGGAAGAACGGCTTGCCAAGGAGATTCGATTCGACCCCGATGTCTGGATCGTGGAGATCGAGGACAGGGCAGGCCGCCACTTCCTCGATCTCGCGCGGGCCTAGAGCACCTCTCCCCGCTTGCGGGGAGAGGTCGGATTGCATCGTCAGATGCAATCCGGGTGAGGGGGACCATCCGCGAGCACAGGGTGCGTGGAGAGGCCCCCTCACCCCGACCCTCTCCCAGCACGCGGCGAGAGGGAGAAGGCGTTACGCCGTCTTGATGTAGTTCTGCAGCGCTTCCTGCTCGCTCTCGAATTCCTTGACGCGCCATTTGACCACGTCGCCGATCGAGATCAGGCCGACCAGTTCGCCGCCTTCGAGCACCGGCAGATGCCGGAATTTTCCAGAGGTCATCTTTTCCATGATGGCGGCGACGGTATCGGTAGGCCGGCAACACACCACCTTGCGCGTCATCACCGCGCTGACCGGCTCGTCCAGCACCGCGGCGCCGCGCTCGCCGATCACACGGACGATGTCG
>NZ_DASYMN010000012.1:0-28028 GCF_036009065.1 Bradyrhizobium sp.
CCTGAAACAAGACGGGCGTTACTACGATGAGGTTCTCATGGCGAAGGATCTCCTGGAAAAATCAAGCTGAGCCGCCTCACGTCGCAGCCCCCGCTACCTCCTCCAGCCCGCGGTTGCGCGGCTCGACGCCCCAGGCCCACACCACGACGATCTGGACGAGCACAAGGCCGATCATCAGCCAGACCACGCCGGGCAACTGGTAGGACGTCATCAGGGCTCCGACGATGAACGGCGAGACCACGGTGGCGCCGCGGCCGAGCGTGTTGCAGATGCCGTTGGCGCGCAGCCTGATCTCGGTCGGGAACAGTTCCGGCGTATAGACGCCGAACAGGATCGCGGTCTGCACATAGATCGCGACGATCAGCACGAAGCCTGTGCTCAACACGATCGCCGGATCGTCCCCCGCGTGGAAGCGGGCATAGATGTAGCCGCTGACGATGGTGACGATGGACGCGCCGATGATGCTCCAGCGCCGCCCGATCGCGTCGGACAAATACGCGCCGACGGCGCAGCCGACCAGCGATCCGATCGACAGCACCAGCGTATAGGCAAGCGAATTGGCGATGGTCAGGCCCTGGCGCAGGAAGAACTGCGGCAGGAAGATCACGAAGCCGAAGATCAGCGTATTGATGGTGATCAGCACCCAGCAGCCGACCAGCAGGCGCTGCAGCAGCGGTGGTTTCAGCATGTCCATGGCCGCGACCTGCGGTACCGGAGCCGGCACCACCACCGGCGGCAGCGTACGGCCGCCGGCGGATTCCTTTTCGATGCTCTGCATCAGCGCTTCGGCCTCCTCGGTGCGGCCCTGCGATTCAAGCCAGCGCGGCGATTCGGGAAGGTTCTTGCGCAGATACCAGACGACCAGCGAGCCGATGCCGGCGATGACGAACATCGGACGCCAGCCGAAAGCCGGGATGATCAGATAGCCGAGCAAGGCGGTCACCGGGAACCCGGCCACCACCAAAAACGCCATCATCGACAGCCAGCGCCCGCGCGTCTTCGGCGGAACGAATTCGGTCAGCGTCGAATAGCCGACCACGATTTCGGCGCCGAGGCCAAGGCCCTGCACGAAGCGGCAGGCGATCAGCTGATTCATGTCCTGCGCAAAGGCCGCCGCCAGCGACGCCAGCCCGAAAATCAAGAGATTGATCTGATAGGTGAAGCGCCGCCCCATCTTGTCGCCAACAAAGCCGGTGATCAGCGCGCCCAGCGTCATACCGACAAAGGTCAGCGAAATGAACTGCAGGTTTTGCGGAACGGTGGAGAATTTGCTCTGCACCGCCGATGCCAGCACGCCGCCGGCGATGTAGAGATCATAGCCGTCAAAAAACATGCCGGCGCCGACCAGCCAGAAAATCCGGTAGTGAAACGACGAGATCGGCAGCCGGTCGAGACGTGCGCCGGCGTTTACTGCTGAAGTCATGAAGTTTCTCCCCCTTGTAATTCGGCCGCCGGTCTTCTCTGGACGCAGGTCGCGCCGGTGGTCAGTCCTTTCCCTCTCCCCGCAGGGGAGAGGTCGAAGCCGGAGCGCAGCGCAGGCTTCGGGTGCGGGGTCTCTTCGCGGGCACTGGACTCGCCGAGAAACCCCTCACCCGGATTGCATCTGACGATGCAATCCGACCTCTCCCCTGCGGGGAGAGGTGACCTGAATGCCGAATCCGACTCAACTTCAATTCATCATGCTCAGTTCAATCGTTTCTGACTCGCCGTCTCGCGATACCAGTCGAACGGCTGGTCGTGCGTCGCGACCATCACGCTCTTGACGTTGAAATGGTCATCGAAGCTTTCGGTGCCGAACTCGCGGCCGAGCCCAGAGTCGTCGACGCCGCCCCAGGGCGAGGCCGGATCGAGACGGTGATGATCGTTGATCCAGACAATGCCGGCCTTGACGGCGGCTGCCACCCGATGAGCGCGGCCGATGTCGCGGGTGCGGATCGCAGCCGCAAGCCCGAACGGAGAGTCATTGGCAAGACGCAACGCGTCGGCTTCATCCTTGAACGGCGTCACCGAGGTGAAGGGGCCGAACACCTCTTCCTGGAAGATGCGCATGTCGGATTTGACGTCGGCGAATACGGTCGGCTCGACGAAGTAGCCATTGTCATGACCCGGCACGCGAGCGGCGGCGCCGCCGGTCACCAGCCGGCCGCCATCCTCGACGCCGAACCGGGAATAGGTCAGCACACGATCGCGCTGCCGCGCCGAGATCACCGGCCCGAGCTGCGTGGCCGGATCGAAGGGATCGCCGATGCGGATGGTCTTTGTTTTCGCCTTCAGCTTTTCCACGAATTCGTCATAGATCGAGGCCTGCACGATATGCCGTGAGGCGCAGACGCAGGTCTGCCCTGCCCCGATGAAGGCGCCGAACGCGGCATAGTTCACGGCTTGATCGACGTCGTAGTCGTCGAACACCATCACCGGGGTCTTACCGCCGAGCTCCATGGTCTGGTGTGCGAACACTTTTGCCGCCGAGCCGCCGGCGATGCGGCCGGCTTCGGTGCCGCCGGTCAGCACCAGCTTGTTGATATCAGGATGTTCGGCGAGCATCCTGCCGGCGCTCTGGCCAAGGCCGAGCACGACATTGAATACGCCGGGCGGCAGTCCGGCCTCGGTGAAGATCTGCGCCAGTTTCAGCGTGGTGAGCGGCGTGTATTCCGATGGCTTTACGACGGTGACGCAGCCGGTTGCCAGCACCGCGGCCAGCGACTTGCACATGATCATCAAGGGATGATTGAACGGCGTGCAGTTGGCGACGATGCCGATCGGCGTGCGCAGCGTGTAGTTCAGATACGAGCCTTCCACGGGGATCACCGAATCGCGGCGCGCCAGCGCCAGCCCCGCAAAATAGCGGAAGAAATCCGGCAGCCGCGACAGCTGCGCGCGGGTCTCGTTGACCGGGCGGCCGTTGTTCAGCGTCTCCAGCCGGTACAGCTGCTCCAGATTGGCCTCGAATGCGTCGGCAAGGCGATTGACCAGCCGCGCGCGCGAGCGGATGTCCATGCCGCCCCAGCCCTTGCCTTCGAATGCGGCGCGCGCGCTCTTCATCGCGCGATCGATATCGTCGGCAGTGGAATTCGGAATCCGCGCGATGACATCGCCAGTGGCGGGATTGCGGACGTCCAGCATCTCGCCGCTGCCGGCCTCGATCTCGCGGCTGTCGACAAAATTGCCGTGGATTTCGACGTCGATCGCGGCGTGTTTCGCAGGAATGTTCATGGCTCTCTCCTTTCGACGATTACTGCGTTACGCGCCAGCGCCGGCAGCACCCGCTTTTCGGTCTGCACGATGTGCGCCTTGATGATGCGCGCGGCACTTCGCGCGTCGCGGCGCTGCATCGCCTCGATCAAAGCAACGTGTTCGGCGACCAGTTGCGCCGGATCGTGGCCTTTGACATTGGCGACGCTGACACGCACCAGACGATCGGCCTGCCCGATCAGGTCGCACAGCGCCGCCGCCATGCGGCGGTTGCCCGACGCATGCGCCAGCGCGGAATGGAAGGCGCGGTTATAGGCGATGAAGTCTTCGTGGTTGCCGGCGAAGCGCCTGTACCCGTCGAGCGCCTTCAGCACATCCTGCGGCGCGTTCTCGATCGCTTCGGCGACGCAGGCCGGCTCCAGCGCGAGCCGAAACCGCAACAGGTCGCGCGCATCGCTAAGCGAGATCGGATTGACCCGATAACCCTGCCGCGGCTGCACGGTCACGAGATGCTCGCGCTCCAGCCGCAGCAACGCCTCGCGCACCGGCTGGCGGCTGACGGCGTAACGCTCGGCAAGCTCCTGCTCGCGCATATCATCGCCGGGCGCCAGACGGCACGTCAGAATATCAGATCGCAGGTTTTCATAGACATTATCGCGCAAAAGCATCGTTTATGTCCTGTTGTGAACAGCAATTTTGCAGTCGTGAAATATTACGTCAAGGGAAAAGGGCTTGAAAAACGTGAACTTTAATTTATCAATCGGCGCGCCGGAGCTTTCGGGCCGCCCGATCGGGAAAGAACACATCGCATGGACAGGCGTTTCGCCAATGGCACCGTCAACGCTTCGCAATCCGGTAACGGCCCGCCGCTGGTTCTGTTGCATTCGCTGCTGTCAGATCGCGCCAGCTTCGACGGGATCGTTCCGGAATTGTCAAAGTCATTTCGGGTGGTCGTTCCGGAATTGCCAGGCTTCGGCGAATCTGAGGCGGTCCGCGGCGGTCTTGCCGCCGTGGCTGACAGGATGGCCGGAGCGATCGATGACTGCGCGGACGGCGAGGATGTCATCGTACTCGGCAACGGCTATGGCGGCTTCGTCACGCTGCAGATGGCGATTCGCCATCCGAACATCGCAACGAAACTCATTCTTGCCGATTGCGGCGGGTCGTTTTCCGAACCCGGCCGCGAGGCTTTCCGCAACATGGCGGCGGCGTCCAAAGCCAAGGGTCTGGAGGCGATCACCGACGTCGCGATGCGCCGGCTGTTCGCGCCGGAATTCCAGGCGGCAAATCCCGGGCTGATGCGCGGCCGGCGCGAGGCATTCCTGCGCACAGACCCGGAAGTGTTCAGAGCCGCCTGCGATGCGCTGGCGGAACTTGACCTCCGGCCCCAACTCGGGCAGGTCAAGGTCCCCGTGCTTGTCCTGGTCGGCGAACACGACGAGGCGACGCCGCCGCCGATGTCCCACGAAATCGCCGCGGGTTTGCCGCAAGCCCGTCTCAAGATCATTCCGGGCTGCGCGCACGTCCCGCAACTGCAGGCGCCACAAGCGTTTTTAGCAGCGATCGGCGATTTCTTAGCGCCGGCCGCCGCGCGCTAGACCTGGTATCGAGCGGCAACCGGTGACGGAAACGCTTAATTGGTTCTGAAGATTCTAATGGACCTTGCCGGCAGCCTACCGCTATTCGCCTTTCGATCCCGCTTCGACCAGCGCCTGCAGCGACCCGGCGTCCAGAACAACGATGGCTCCGTGTTCGAGGCGAACCCATTTGCGGGTTTCCCAAGCCCGCAATTGCTTGTTGATGCTCTCCCGTGACATTCCCACCATCTCGCTGATTTCCTGCTGGGTGACGGTAATGGTGCGCCCCGGCGATGGTTGATGCCTTTCGGTCAGCCGAATTAGCGCGCTGGCAACGCGCCCCGGCAGGTCCTGAAGAATGATCTGCTCCACATGCTCGCTGGTCCACCGCAGCCGCGCGCACAGCAGTTCGATGAATTTCATTGCAAGCGCCGGCTGGCTTCGCACGAAGGGGATGAATTCGCGGCGATCGATGACAAACAGTTCGCAATCGGAATTGGCGATGGCATCGGTCGTTCGCTCGCCGCCGTCCAGCAGTGCGATCTCGCCAAAAACTTCGCCGGTGCCGATAAGATTGAGGATCGCGCTGCGGCCTTCTGCGGAGGAGGTGCTGATCTTCACGGTGCCGGAGATCACGGCATACAGGCTATTGCCGACATCTCCCTTGGAACAGATCGTCGCGCCGCGCTTAAAATTGGACAGCTTGGCATAGCGGCAAAGCTGATCGAATGCGGCCGGCTCAAGATCGCTGAAAATCGGATGCTTGCGCAGCACGTCCAGCTTGCTGCTGGAAGGTCGCGGTTCGTTCTTCCTGTCCTGAGACATCCCCAATCACAGCTCCGAAGTAAACACCTACGGCGTCAGTACTGCGCGCCCGACAAGCTTGCCTTGCCGAAGGTCGGTGAGCGCCTGATTTGCCTTGGCGAGCGGCATCGGCGTCACCGGAATCGGTGCGATCTTCCTGGTTCTTACCAGATCCAGCAATTCTGCGGTTTCGCGCAAGTTGCCGACATAACTGCCCTGAATGGTGACCGCCTTGATCGGGATCAGCGGCAATGCCCAGGTCGCGCCGCCGCCGAACAGGCCGACGATGACGAGCTTGCCGCCCTTGGTCAGGCAGTCGAACCCCAGTTGTGTGGTCGCGGCATTACCTACCAGATCGATCACCGCCCTGATCGGACCGCCGGCTTTCGCCGCGAGTTGCTCCAACGCATCAGGCGCCGCGCCATCGACGGTGGCAAGCGCGCCGGCTTTTTCAGCGGCTTCGCGCTTGCGCGCATCGATGTCGACGACGATCGCGCCCTTGCCGCCCATCGCCTTCAGCAGCGACAGCGCCATCAGGCCGAGGCCCCCGGCGCCGAAAATCACGATCGGGCTGCCGAAATCCGCCTGAACTTTTTTCAGCGCGCTGTAGGTGGTGACGCCAGAGCAGGCATACGGTGCCGCAGTGACAGGATCGAGACCTTTCAGATTGAGCAGATATTTCGGATGCGGCACCGTCATGTGATCGGCATAGCCGCCATCGCAGTGCACGCCGAGCGAGGAAGGCTTCAGGCACATATTCTCTTCGCCGGCGAGGCACACCTCGCATTTGCCGCAACCCAGCCAAGGATAGACCAGGGCGATGTCGCCGACCTTGAGATCGCCTTTATGGTCGGCCTTGGCGTCCGGCCCGAATGCCAGCACTTCCCCGACGGTTTCATGCCCCATCGTGCGCGGCAACGATACGCCGCGGTCTTTCAGCGAGAGCGGCTTGCGGCCGTGGCCGAGGTCGTAGCCGCCTTCCCAGATGTGCAGGTCGCTGTGGCAGACGCCGGCCGCCTTGACCTTGATCAGCACCTGCGTGCCGGCGGGCTGCGGGGTAGGCTGGTCCACCTCTTTCAAGGGGGCGTTGAAATCGGTGACCTGAAAACTCTTCATTTACGGCTCTCCCGTCGGGGGCTTTTTGCTCTTGACCCGACTTTGCCACGTCTTGCCACGCAGCGTCGAGAAAAACTCTCCGCGCTCATCCATGCATTGCTCGCCCAAGCCGAGGCGATCCCGGGCTCGGCAACCATTGAGCGATTTCACCACCTGTACGGACGCATCCGGATTGGGTAGCCTTTGACCGTATTGATTTTTACGGCTTTCCCGGCAAGGGTTAATATTGATGGCGAAGCGCGTTCAAACGCTGCGCAAATCTTCGACGGCCCGAAAGCCGCCGACCAAGCGTAAACGCGCGCCTGCAACGTCTGTGGACGTCGACGTTAAAGAGGAAATTACAAATCTCCGCCGCGAGCTAGCCGAGTCGCTGGAGCAGCAGACCGCGATCAGCGACATCCTGCGCGTGATTTCGAGTTCGCCGGGCGACGTCCAACCTGTGTTCGATACGGTCGCCGAGCGCGCCGCCCGCATCTGCGGGGCCCAGTTCGTGGATATTATTGTCGTCCAGGATGACGTGATGCATCAGAAAGCCAGTTTCGGCAACCTCAAGGGGCTGGACGCCGATGAGACAGTGCCGCTCGACCGCACCACTGTCATGGGCCGTGCCATCTGCGACAAAAAGCCAATTCATATCGCTGACGCGTTGGCAACAGGGCATGACTTTCCCAACGGACTGCAACTCGCAATCAGATTCGGTCACCGAACAGTCCTTGCCGTGCCGCTGGTCCGTGAGGGCCGCGCGCTCGGCACCATCCTGGTCCGCAGGACCGAGGTCCGCCCGTTCGAGGACAAATACATCGCGCTGCTGAACACGTTCGCCGATCAGGCCGCGATCGCGATTGAAAACGTTCGTTTGTTCGACAGCGTCGAGGCGCGGACGCGCGAATTGACGAAATCGCTGGAGGAACTGCGGACGGCGCAGAACCGGCTGGTGCAGACCGAGAAGCTCGCCTCGCTCGGACAACTTACCGCGGGCATTGCGCACGAGATCAAGAATCCGCTCAACTTCGTCAACAATTTTTCCGCGGTTTCCGTCGAGCTCCTTGATGAATTGCAGGCGGCACTTCCCGAGGCCGGGCTCGACAACGGCCCGAAGAAGGAAATCAACGATCTCGCGAACCTGCTACGCGGTAACCTCGACAAGATCCTGCAGCACGGCAAGCGCGCGGACTCCATCGTCAAAAACATGCTGCTGCATTCGCGCGAAGGTTCCGGCGAGCGCAGGCCGGTCGATCTCAACAGCATCATCGACGAAAGCCTTAATCTTGCCTATCACGGCGCCCGGGCCGAAAAGCAGGAATTCAAGATCAGGCTGGAGCGGTCCTTCGACCCCACCGCCGGTGAAGTCGATCTGTTTCCGCAGGAAATTACGCGGGTATTTCTCAACCTGATTTCGAACGGCTTTTACGCGACGATGAAGCGCAAGGCGGAGGCGAAACTGGACGGCTATGAACCGACTCTCGCTGCCGCGACACGCAATCTCGGCGACAGCGTCGAGATCAGGATTCGGGACAATGGCGGCGGTATCCTTGCGGACGTGAAGGAAAAAATGTTCAACCCGTTCTTCACCACCAAGCCGCCCGGCGAGGGAACGGGACTTGGTCTCTCCCTGAGCTACGATATCATCGTCAAGCAGCATGCCGGATCGATCGAGGTCGACACCGAGCTCGGCGAATTCACCGAGTTCAGGATTATTCTTCCGCGCGCGGCAGCAACGGGCACGACAGGAGCAAACAGTTGAGTTTCCTTATTCTCGTCGTCGACGACGAAGCCGATGTCGAGATGCTGTTTCGCCAGCAGTTCAGACGCGACCTCCGCGCCGGCCGCTTCACCATGGATTTTGCCCAGTCGGCGGACACCGCGCTGCAACGCATCAGCGACGCGGCCGGTGCATCGTTGATCCTGATCCTCTCCGACATCAACATGCCGGGAATGAGCGGCCTTGAACTGTTGCCGAAGGCGAAAGCCGCGCGGCCGGACGTTCCCGTGATCATGATCACCGCCTATGGCGACGCCGATACGAGGCGGAAGGCGCTGGAAGGCGGCGCAGAGGCGCTGCTGACCAAGCCGATCGATTTTGCCGCGCTTCGCAGGGAAATCGACAGCCGCGTTGGGAACGTCGAGCAAACGGGCTGACCCTTCACCTCTCCCGCAGGGAGAGGTCGGACTGCATCGTCAGATGCAATCCGGGTGAGGGGTTACACTCTATCGATAGTCCGCAGGCCCCTCACCCGGTTCACATCTGGCGATGCGAACCGACCTCTCCCCTGCGGGAAGAGGTGAAGATCGCGCGCGACCGCTTCGGCATGAGCTCAACTATTTCCGGCTGCCGCGGCGGCGATCTCCGGCGCAATGATAATGCCATCGCGCGCCGCGCGGCTCCGGTTGGCGAGGCGACGCGTCCCCGGCAGACGTGCGCCGGGCTGCCGCTCGACCGCTGCCGCCAACGTCGCGATACGCTCGCCGAATTGTGCGTGGCCGAACGCCGACGGATCGATCGCGAGCAGCAATTGACCGGTCGCGGGCGGCGGGCCGTTTCCGTCGAGAAACGAGGATGCCTCGAAGGCGAGGTTTGCGCCTGGCAGACAGGCAGCCAGTACTTCCACCATGACGGCGAGTGCAGCCCCCTTCGCGTCGCCAAGCGGAATCATGCTTCCTTGCAGAGCTTGCTCCGGATCGCTGGTCGCATTGCCGTCGGCATCGAGCGCCCACCCTTCCGGAATAGATTGGCCGCGCTGCTTGGCGGCCACGATCGGCCCGCGCGCCACCTTGGACAGCGCGAGGTCGACAACCACCGGTTCACGACCTTGCAGAGGGGCTGCGAACGCGATTGGATTGGTGCCGAATACCGGCTCGCGTCCGCCCCACGGCGCCATCGCGCCCGGCGTGTTGGCGAACAGCAACGCGACCAGGCCTTTTCGGGCGAGCGCTTCGCACGGCAAGCCGGTCTCGCCGCAATGATTGGAGCGGCGGATCGATGCGGCTGCGATGCCCTGCTCGGCCGCAAGCGCCGGTAATTCCGCGACGGCAAGCTCGATTGCAGGATAGGCGAAGCCGTTGGCGGCATCGATGGCCAATATGCCGGGGCGCGTTCGCACCGCCGATGGCTGCGCTTGCCCGTCGATCTTGCCGCTTCGCACCATCTGCAGATAAGTCGGTATCCGCGACAGGCCATGGCCCTTGAGACCGTCGGCCTCGGCGGCGACGAGCGCGCGCGCCACCGATTGTGCGCACTCGACGCTGCATTCGTTGCGCACAAAGACCGCGGCGACCCATTCGATGGCGTCGCTGACCGAAAGAGTCGTCACGCGCTTCGATAAAGCTTCGTCAGCGAGAACTCGCGGTGGCCAAGCGATTCCGCCGCGGTCAGCCGCCCGTTGCAGGTGCGCACGATCATGTCGATCAGCGCGTCGCCGGCCTGGTCCAGCGTCATTTCGCGGCGAAGCACGCCGGTGACATCGACGTCGATGTGCTCGCCCATGGTGCGCAACGTCTTCGGATTGCCGCTGATCTTGATCACCGGCACGATCGGATTGCCAATCACGTTGCCCTGCCCGGTCGGGAAGGTGTGAACCACATAACCTCCCGCCGCCATCAGAGTCACGCATTCGGCCGCCGCCGACGAAGAGTCCATGTAATAGAGACCCGGACCTTTGGCGGGTGCCTCGGCCGGCTCGAGCGCGTCGATGTAGCGGCACTTGCGGCCGATCTTCTCCAGATTGCCGAGCGCCTTTTCTTCGATAGTGGTGAGGCCGCCGGCGATGTTGCCCTTGGTAGGCTGGGAGTCCGACAGATCGTTGGTCTTGTGCGCCTCGATCACGTCGTCCTGGTACGCCTTCCACATCTTGTACCATTTCTCGGCGATCTCGGGACTTGCCGCGCGCTCGCGGCACAGATGCTCGGCGCCGGTGATCTCCGATGTCTCGCCGAACACGCCATAGATGCCGTGCGGGATCAGCTTGTCGTACATGTTGCCGACGGTCGGGCAGGATGACAGGCCCGTCGTGGTGTCGGACTCGCCGCATTTGGTGGAAACCCAGAGGTCCGAGATCGGGCATTCCTCGCGCTTCAATTCGGATGCCCACTGCACAAAACGCTTGGCCTGATAGCTGGCCTTGGCAATCGTCGCGATATCGCCGTGGCCTTCAATGCCGAAGCCGACCACCGGCTTGCCGGTCTTGGCGATTCCGTCGACCACGCGCCCGGTCCAGCCGTCCTCGATGCCGATCACGACCACCGCGGCGACGTTGGGATTAGACCCGATCCCGATCAGGGTGCGGAAAAACAGATCGAGATCCTCGCCGAACTGCAGCCGGCCATAGGCATGGGGAATCGCCATCGTGCCTTTGACATTGTTCGCTACTGCCTCGCACGCGGAGTTCGACAGATCGTCGAGCGGCAGGATGACCACGTGATTGCGGACGCCGACGCGGCCGTTCTCGCGCTTCCACCCCCGGAAGCTAGCTTTCGCAAAATCGGATGAGGCGCGTTTGCTGTCGAGCGATTTGGTCATCAGTTGATCGGGCGCGCCGCCAACAAATGGGGACGACATTTCGTGCGCAATGGTCGTTGCCATGATGCTGCTCCTCACCAACGCTTGGTTTTCATGTTCTGGGTGTGGACGTGATGTCCCTTGCCGGCCGATGCGACCATGCGGCCGACGTCCTGGCCGTATTTGATCACGGTGTCCTTGTCGGCGAGATCGATCAGCGCGACCTTGTGCCCGATCGGAATGTCGTCCCTGACGTCGACCGTGAAGGTCGAGTTGTCCTCGGTCACGACACCGAATGCTTTTGTGCCGGCCTTCAGGCCCTCAACTACCACAACGGCGACATTGTCCTTTGGACTGTGCGCCAGAACCTGGGGGATGTTGGATTTATGACCTGCGGTGCTACTCACTTGCGCGTTCATTCCTGTCTCCACGCTACGATCTTGAGTCTTGTATAAGATAGCAAATCTGACGCGGCAAGCGCGGCACACCTTTATTTGAGATCGCTGAGATAATGCGATTGATCGGTACGGCACAGCGATCTTCGCCATTCCGCCGGCGTGCCATCAACCCCCAGCGCGACGCGGTCGATCAGCAGGATCGGCTCACCCGGTTCGCTTTCCAGCAGTTCGACCTGACGCTGACCTGCGGCAACGGCCTTCAGACTCTCCGAACCACGCGCAATGGTCACGCCATACTTCACCGAATAGAGCGCGTAGAGATTGTTCGGCAAATCCTTGATCCGTTCGATGCCCGGAAACAGCCCGCGCGGCAGCACGATGTTTTCGTGGATGCAGGGACGTCCATCCAGCGACCGCACGCGCTCGATGGCGACGGTCGATTCTTTCAATCCAATTCCAAGCCGCTTCGCCGCCAACTCATCGGCCTTGGCGACCGAAACCGAAATCGTGCGGCTTTCCGGAAAGCGCCGCACGCCGTTGTCGGAAACCATCCGGAAGAATTGAAACAGGATGCGCTCTTCGTCGTGGGAGGCCACGAAGGTGCCGCGGCCCTGCCGGCGCACCAGCAGGCTTTCCGAACTCATCTCATCCAGCGCCTTGCGCACGGTGCCGGGGCTGACCCCGAGCCCCGCGGCGATCTCCGGCTCGCTCGGCAGCAACTGGCCCGGCGCCCAGCTGCCATCGCCGAGCCGCTTCATCAGCAGTTCCTTGACCTGGCGGTACAGCGGCCGATAGCCGAGCGATGCGTGCGCGGCGCTTGCAGCAGGCGGCGTCGGTCTCGTCTCGGACCGCTTGCTGTTCCCCTTCGCGCTGTTCATCGGTCGGCTCTCGTGCTGGAATGGATGTGCATTACGAATGTGCTGCAAGAACCGCAGGCGGAGCTTCCGGCGTTTCTTCAAGCAATGTCTGACCCGGCTCGATGCGGGTAAAGTGCACCGGCTCCGTCGTGACTTCGATATCGTTGTCGTGCATCCGCACCACCGTATAGCGCGAGGACGCAAGCTCGGAGGTCGTCGGGTAATCCTCGCGAAAATGCGCGCCGCGGCTGTCGGTGCGGGCCTGCGCCGCGGCGCAGATGGTGCGGCTGACCTGAATGAGATTTTCCAGGTTCAGCCGATCGGTCCAGGTCAGGTTGTAGCGCCGGTCGCCGTCGGCAACGCCGCAGCGGGCAACCGCGGCCTGCAAATCGTCGAGCGCCGCGGCGCCGCGCGCCAGCCCCTCGCCGCTTCGCAGGATGCCGACGTCATCCCACATCGTCTCCATCAGACCTTCGCGGATTTCGTTGAGATCGCCGGACGGACGGCCAAGCGGCGAAAACGCGCGGTCGAGCGACCGCTCGATCGCGGCGGGATCGGGATCGGCGAGACTTCCCTCGCGCAGCACCGCGCGCGCCATCGAGGCGCCGGCGATACCGCCGAACACCGTCGAATTGGCAACGCCGTTGCCGCCGAGCCGATTGGCGCCATGCACGCCGCCGGTGTCCTCGCCGGCAGCAAACAGCCGCGGCATTGCGGTGCGGCAGTCGAGGTCGAATGCCACGCCGCCCATCATGTAATGCGCGGTCGGCACCACCTCGACCAGGCCGCCGGCGAGATCGAACCCGCAATCGGCGCAGCGTTCCACCATGCCCTTGAACAGTTTTGCAACGTTCGCCGGGCCGAGGTGGCTCATCTCGATGTGCACGCCGCCGTTTTTGGTCGCGAGACCTTTGCGGATCTGGTACATGATCGAACGGCTGACGACGTCTCGCGTCGCGCGCTCGCCGCGCTCGTCATAGTCGAACATGAAACGCGCGCCGCTGGAATCGAGCAACCTTCCCCCTGCCCCGCGAAGACCTTCTTCCAGCACCGTCCCCGTCATCCGCGTGCCGGCACCGGCAAGCAGGCCGGTGGGGTGAAACTGCACCATTTCCATGTCGCGTAGCGCAAGTCCGGCGCGGAGCGCCATTGCAAGGCCGTCGCAGGTCTTGTCGCCTGAGGGCGTGTGATACTTGTACATCGTCGGGCCGCCGCCGGTCGCAAGCAACGTTGCCTTGGCGCGGACAAGGCTGGGCTCGCCGGTCCGCATGTCGAGCATCAGCACGCCGGCGAGACCCGATCCATCGGCAGCCGGAATGAAATCGAGTGCGCGGTGGTCCTCCATCCGGTTGACGTCGCGTCGCCAGACCTGTTCGGAGAGCCGGTTGATGATCTCGATGCCGGTGAGGTCGCCTTTGTGGACGGTGCGGTCGAAGGTCTGCCCTGCGAAAGCCTTCTGGTGAACGCTGCCGTCGGGATTGCGATCGAAGAAGCAGCCGAGCTCGTTTTCAAGCTCGCGGATCCGGACCTGGGCTTCCGTGACGAGCTTCCACGCCAGATCCTGGTCGTTGAGCCACTTGCCGCCCTCGACCGTGTCCATGAAGTGGCGTTCGACGGAATCGCCGGGCGCCAACGCGACGTTGTAGCCGCCCTGCACCATGCGCGTGCAGCCACATTTGCCAAGCAGCCCCTTTACCGCGACCGTCACGTCAAGGGCAGGGGCAGTCTTCTTCGCGTGTAACGCCGCGAACAATCCGGCGCCGCCGGCGCCGAGAATGAGGATATCGGTGTCGATGCGGCGGAGTTCCATATGCTCAGGCCGCCCCGATGCTCTTGAGGATCGCGTCGCGCCGGCTGGCTACCTCTTTCTGGTTATCCGCAAACAGCGAGCCCCCATGCGAATCCATGCCGACCAGCAGCGGGCCGAAATGCTTGATGCGGAATCGCCACAGGCTTTCGGGATGCAGGTCGTCGAGGTCGACGTCCTCGATCTCCTCGATCCAGGTGGTCTCCAGCGCGGCCGCGCCTCCGACGATGGCAAGATAGGCGCCGCCCAATTCCTTGAACGCGGCCGACGTCTCCGGCCCCATGCCGCCCTTGCCGACAATGATGCGGACGCCTTCGCGCAGCATCAGCGGACGCGTAAAGCGCTCCATGCGCTGTGACGTGGTGGTGCCGATACAGAATGGCGTGTAGCCGGCCGGCGCTTCCGGCGAGATCGGCACCTTGTGCACGTTTGGCGCGGTATGGATCACGGCATGGCCCTGCAGGTCGAGTCTTGTCCGGCGATCGCGGTCGAACATGTGGATCAAGGTGGCGTCGCGGATTCCATACAGCGTCTTTTCCAGCGTTACGGTATCTCCGACCTTAAGCGTTCGCGCCTGATCCGACGTGATCGGCATTTCGAGGATGTGATGCGTCATGACCGCGTCCTCACGATGAAAACGCGATGCCGCCGGGCGTGATCGTCGCCCGCGCGCGGCGTGCCGAATGGCACTGGATATTCACGGCAACCGGATTTTGCGTGATGTGAGTCGCCGCGACCTCGACATGAACGGCGAAACTGGTCGAGCGCCCGCCAAGGCCCTGCGGGCCGATCCCCAGTTCATTCACCGCGCGCGACAACTCGGTTTCGATCTTTGCCCCGTCCTCGTCGGAGCATACCGAGCCCAAGGGACGGGTCGCGGCGATTTTTGCAAGGTGCATGCAGAGATCCGACGTACCGCCGATCCCGACACCGACGATGGTCGGCGGACACACGCGTCCACCGGATTCGATCACCCGGTCGATGACAAACCGCTTCACCGCATTGATCCCGTCGGACGGCAGCAGCATCTGCAGGAACGAGCCGTTCTCCGACCCGGAGCCCTTCGGGATCATTTCGATCGATACCGTCTCCGGCTGCTCGTCGAAATCGACATGGATGATCGGCACCCGGATACCGCTGGAGGTCTGGTTGTTCTTCCGGGTAATGGGATGCACTACCGAGGACCGCAGCGAATATTCGTGCGTGGCGCGCTCGCAGCCGGTGCGGATGGCACGCTTCAATCCGGCGCCGTCGAATTCGATGTCGCGCCCGACCACGACGTTGTAGATCGGAATGCCGGTATCCTGGCACAGGATGTTCTTGGTGCGCTCGGCGACCGCGATATTCTCGATCATAGTATCGAGGATGGAACGTCCGGTCGCGTCGGTTTCGGTGCGCACCAGTTCCTTGAACCCGGCCTTGATGTCCGCGGGAAGGATTTTCAGCGCCTGCACATAAAGCGTTTTGCAAATTTCTTCGACTTCTCGCAGATCGAGCAGCATGAAAAATCCTCCTAGAGCACGAGGGACAGGCCGGACGCGATGAGCATCGCGGACAACACCTGCTTGAACCGGCGCTCGTCGAGCCGGCCGTAAATTTGAAATCCGAGCCATGCGCCCGCCGCAAGCGGAGGCAGCGCCCAAAGGAACAGTGTAACCCCGCCGCGATTGAACGATGCGGCGCCGACCAGCAGCAGCGTGGTCACATGCGCGAACAGGATAAACGGCTGGTAGACGCCTCGGGCCGTATTCTTGGGCCATCCACGTAACTGCGTCCACACCGTCGGGATCACGCCGGAATATCCGCCGATCCCGCCAAGCACGCCGCCGATAAATCCGATCGCGCCATCGGCGGTCCGTCCTCCGAACGTTAGCTGGGGCAGCCGCGGCGTAACCAACGCGTAGCAGCCATATAGCGTGAGGAAGCCGCCGAGCGAGATCTTCAGGACGCTACCGTTGAATTGCGTCAGCGCCAGAACGCCAAGGGGGATACCGACGACGGCACCGATGACGAACGGAAACAGTCGCGCCGGTTCGATCGAACCCCGGATCGGCCACACCAATGTGATGTGCAGCAGCGTGCCGCAGGCGACCACCAATGCGGTCGTCTGCAATGGCTCCAGTCCGTGCAGCCAGATCGACGACGCCACCAGCGCAAACGCAAATCCGGCGCTGCCCGCGGCAAGCGCGCCGAGGAATGCCCCCGCCCACACGATCGACAATGTCTGCATGGAAAGCGCGACCATCACACCATTCCGTTCAACAGAAACAACAGCCCGATCGTTACCGAACAGGCTACGCAGGCGGACAGGACGATCGCGCCGCGCTCACGCACGGCGAAGAATTCGATCGCCAGCACCCGAATGCCCAATGTCATGTGCAGGCCGAGCGCGGTAACCAGTCCCCACTCCGCAACGCGGACAAACGTATTGTGGGTGACACCGAGAAAGCTCTGAAACAAATCGGCACTGCTGAGCGCGGTCCCGAGCGCGATAAAGTGCATCGGCAGGAAGATCGCCAACGCGATGCCGGAGAGACGATGTAGCATCGCTGCCAAAAATCCAGGCTTGAGGTGCGGATTGCGGATCATGCCATGTAAACCGCGAGCGCGGCCCTTATGCCAAGAACCAACAGCAGCGCCGAGAACGCCAGCATCGCAATGTCGAGCGAACGGCCGCGCCATTTAGCCCATTCGCGCAAGATCGAGCGCAGTCCGATCGGCGCATGGATCGCCGCGGCAATCACGAAGACCAGATAAAAGCCCAGGAACCAGCGGTTGCCATGGGTACGCGCCAGTATCTCGCCTGCGGTCAGACCGCCACGGACCGCGTAGATGATCGTGACCAAATGAATCGTGACTGCGAACGCAAGGACGACCGCGGTGCTGCGCTGGGCTAGATAAAGAGCCGGGGTCATCGCCAGCGCTTCCATGCGCGCGCTGAGGTCGCACGTTTCAGTCCCGCGATCGAGAAGGTCGGCGAGAGCGCCTTAGGACAGAATTCGGTGCAGCTCATATGGCTGTGGCATGAGTGACAGCCGGCATCGCCGGAGACAGCCTGAAGGCGCTCGTCCTGGCCGCAGTCGCGCACGTCATTGACCAGGGTCCAGGCTCGATTGAGCGCGGCAGGACCGAGATAATCCTCGTTCCAGGAAACCACATCGCAGGCCGAATAGCAGATTCCGCAATTGATGCATTCGATGCCGGCATCAGCGGCCTGACGTTCCGCTGAGTCAGGCTCAACGACTGCAAAATCTTCGGGCGGACTCTCGCCGGGCTCGAAATAGCCGTGCGCGCTGCGCCATTTATCGAAGAACGGCGCCATGTCGACCGCGAGATCCTTCACAATCGGCAGGTTGCGCAGCGGCTCCAGCCTGATCGTCCCGATCTCCAGCTGATCGACCCGCGTCCGGCAAGTCCAGCGCGGACGTCCGTTGACGACCATCGCGCAGGAGCCGCACATCCCGACCCGGCAGGCGAAGCGATAGGACAGCGTCGCATCCTGGTCGCGCTGGATCTCGGTCACGACATCCAGCACGGTCTGGTTCTCGCGGCGCGGCACCTCAAAACTTTGAAAGTCCCCGACGCGGCCGCCGCGCCATACCGCAACCGTCATCGCGTCGACTGGATGCGATTCGGAATCTTTGATTCTGGCGTGAACGTTCATGCCTTCAACTCGATCGCCGTTTGCCCGGCTAACTGCCCGGCGCGCCGTGGATGCCACTGAAGAAAATGTCTTTCCAGTCGTTTGTCTTGGTTGCCACAAGGCCGGCCCGGTTCATGTAGTCGAGATAGGTAAGGATCTTCTTCGGCGTGGTGCTCCATTCGTTCTGCGGATTCCTGATGATCTTTTCAGCGTCGGCCGCTGAGAGCTTGGAATTCTCGGCCTTGACCCATAGCGCAGCCGCCGCGGCAGGATCGGCCTTGATGCGGGTCATGCTTTCTTCCAGCGCATCCAGAAACGCTTTCACGATCTTAGGATTGGCATTCACAAATTTCGAATTCGCCCAGACCGTGTTGAAGGTGTGCGGCCCGCCGAGAACGTCGTAGCTGTCCAGCACCTTTTGCACGCGCGGGTCGGCCAGTTCCATGTCCTGAAATGGCGCTGAACCGAAATGCGAGTTGATCTCGGACTTCCCGCCCAGCATCGACGCGAGCGCATCGGGATGGCTCATCGAGACCGTAAAAGAATCCAGCTTGTCCTGCTGGCCTTTACCGAAAACTTTTTCCGCGGCTATCTGCAGCGTGACCGCCTGGATCGAGGTCTTAACGCCGGGAAGCGCGATCTTGTCCTTCTCGGTGAAATCCTTGATCGTCTTTATGTTCGGATTGGTGGTGACCAGATAAAGCGGCATGGCGTTCAGCGCCGCCACGCCCTTCACCATCACATTGGTTTGGGTCTTGCCCCAGATCGTCAGCAGCGGCCCGACGCCACCCGATGCGAAATCGAGATTGCCCGACAGGATCGCGTCGTTCATTGGGGCGCCGGCGGATAGCCGCAGCCACTCCACCTTGATGTCGAGCCCTTGCTTCTTTGCCTGCTGTTCGAACAGTTTTTGTTCTTCCATCATCGTCAGCGGCAGATAGCCCAGTCCGAACTGTTTTGCGATGCGAACTGTGTCCACTTCGGCATGCGCTGCGCCACTGAAACTGACGCTCAGAAGTCCGATCGCCGCGGCCACCAATGTTTGAAATCTCATACCGTTCTCCTTGTCACGAATGCATGCCCCAGCGGCCGATGGTCTGGTTCTCGATGGTGCGGAAGATCACGTTCTCGATCACAAGGCCGATGATGATCACCGTCAGCAGGCCTGCGAACACGTTTGGAATATCCAGCGTGTTCTTGTTCTCGAAAATGAACCATCCAAGTCCGCCCGAGCCGGAACTGACGCCGAACACCAGTTCGGCGGCGATCAGCGTACGCCACGCGAAAGCCCAGCCGATCTTCAAGCCGGTTAGAATGCTGGGAAAGGCCGCTGGGATCAGTATCTTCCAGATATAGCGCGGCCCGGTGAGGCCGTAGTTTCGCCCCACCATTTTCAGCGTGTTGCTGACGGACAGGAAGCCCGAATGGGTGTTGAGCGCAATCGCCCAAGTCACCGAATGCACCAGCACGAAGATAAGGCTGCCATTGCCGAGCCCGAACCAGATCAGCGCCAGCGGCAATAGCGCAATCGCCGGCAGCGGATTGAACATCGAGGTCATGGTTTCGAGGAAATCCGTTCCGATGCGCGACATGATTGCAAGCGCCGTCAGCAATGCCGCGAGTACGACGCCGCAGGCATATCCCATCAGCAGCACCTTGATGGACGACCACGCGCGCGCCGGAAGCACGCCGCTGAGGATGGCATCGACAAAAGCACGCACAGTGGCGCTGAACGTCGGAAACAGCAGATCGTTGTTCAAAAAGCGCCCGTAGGCTTCCCAGATGAACGCCAGCACCACCAGGATCAGCAGCTTGCGAAGCCAGACCTGATTGTAGACCCGCTCAATCGTCGACAGCGGCTTCTGCACCACGGCGAACTGCGCGGTCTGATCGCGGACGATCTCGGGCCGCAGCGGCGCGATGTTATCGTCGGTCATTGCCATCCGAGGCTCAGACATTCTCCGCCTCCTCGATCTGGTCCGAGAACAGCATGTGCTGGATGCGCTTTTCCAGCTCAATAGCGTCCCGAATGTGCGCGCCGCTGTTCAGCTCGGCCTTCACCTGCCCTGGATGCGGCGACAGCAGCAGGATTCGCGTTCCGATCTTGATGGCTTCGGGAATCGAATGCGTCACGAACAACACCGTGAAGTGCGTCTCGTCCCACAGCGCCAGAAGCTCATCCTGCATCTTGCGGCGCGTGAGCGCGTCCAGTGCTGCGAACGGCTCGTCCATCAAGAGGATATCCGGCTCCATCGCCATGCCGCGCGCAATCGCCACGCGCTGCTTCATGCCACCGGACAGCGTATGCGGATAAGCGTCGGCGAAGTTAGCGAGATTGACCTTGTTGATGTAGTACATCGCGCGTTCTTCCACCTCGCGCCCCGGCATGCGGCTGGACGATTCGAGCGGAAACATCACGTTCTGTTTTACCGTCTTCCACGGCAGCAGCTGATCGAACTCCTGAAACACCATCATGCGATCCGGACCGGGATGCTTGATCAGATTTCCCTTGAGCCGGATTTCGCCCTCGGTCGGCATCATGTAACCGCCAACCGCCTTGAGCAGGGTCGATTTTCCGCAGCCTGACGGTCCGAGGAGAATGAATCTCTCTGCTTCGAAGACCTGGAAGTCGATTCGATACGTGGCCGTCACCAGATGGTCAGGCGTCTTGTATTGCAGCGTGACGCCTTTTACCTCGAGCAGCGGAGCGGTCGTGTTCATACGGTTCTCATCGGCGAATGATCGGAGCGGCCACGCTCTCGATCATGACGTTGATACAGGCAGGCCGGCGGCTTAGATAGGCGCGATCGAGCGCATCGGATAGACCAGCGGCGGTCGAAACAAGCGCGCCGAAGCCGCCTAGCGCCTCTGCCACGCGATCATAGCGGGACGGCAGAAGATCGCAATTTTTGGCGCGCTCCGCGCCGTATTGACGCAGCTGTATCTGATACTCGGCATTCCACCGCGCGTCGTTCCCGATCACAACAATCACCGGGAGGTCGTAACGCACGGCGGTGTCAAATTCGGCCATGTGGAACCCAAACGTACCGTCGCCCATCACGGCAACCACGGGATGGTCGGGACGAGCGAGTTTTGCAGCGATCGCAAACGGCAACGACACTCCGATTGTCCCGGCGACGCCATTGATAATTCGTCGATCGGTCTTCACGAAGGCCTGCGCCCATTGCCCGATCTCGCCGCCATCGGACACGAACGTCGCACCCGGGTGCTTTTCGACGAAATTGCTGACTGCTTTGCACATCTCAATCGGATGAACACGATCCGGAGATTTCGCGCGAACGGATTTCCATTGTGGCAGTTCATAGCCAACCATGTCGATCACGTGCTCGTGCCACCCCGATCGTTTCGCGCGCGCCACCGCGCTCCGTTCGGTCAGGGTATCGATCGCAGCCTGCGCGTCGGCGACTGCAGACAGAAGCAGCCGCTCCCCCGTTGCTTTTGCCACGCGCGCGATCAAAGCGGCATCGGGATCGATCACGATCCACTTGCAGGACGGCGATAATGCTTCGCCGAACCGGAGTGTGAAATCGAGCGGCTTTCCGATCAGCATCACGGGGTCAGCCTCGCTGAGGATTTCAGCGAAGGCGCCGAGGCCGGGATCGTTGACACCGCGCGGGCTTTCCATTCCGATAAACGGCACGTCGAGCGCGGCGGCGGCGTTCCGCATGACCTTGCGGCCACGTTCGGTACACATCGCGGGGCCGCAAATCACCAGAGGTTTTGCCGCCGCACGAAGATGAGAAACCGCCTGATCCGCGATTTCCGGCATTAGCGGCACGGCGCGAGGCCGAAGCTCTGCTTTCGTGATCCTCGTTGTCTGCTCATCAGCAATCGTCTGTTCAAGTAGATCACCGGGAAGGCTGACATGCACGGGACCGGGACGCCCTGTGATGGCAAGTTCGAATGCCTTGGCGATATCCGAACCCAGTGTCTCCAATACGGTTGCGGTCCATGACGCTTTCGTCACTGGGCGCGCGAGGTCGGCCTGCGCCATCTCCTGGAAAGCGCCGCAGCCGAGTTCGCCTAAGGGCGCGTGTCCGGACAGCAGCACCAACGGAGATTCCGACGCCAGCGCGTTATAGAGCGCCGCCACGGCGTTGCTGTGGCCCTGGCCTCCGGTTACGAGTGCGATGCCGGGGTCGCCGGTCAACCGCCCCCACGCATCCGCCATATGCACGCAGGCCGCTTCGTGCCGTGCGTGGATCAACTGGATGTTGGTCGACAGCAACGCGTCGAAAATCGGCATGATGTGGTTGCCGGACAGCGTGAAGATGCGCGTGACGCCGAAATCTTGCAGCGTCCTGCCAACGATGTCGGCGCCCCTGATCATGCGTTCTCCCAATGCGTTCGACACTGCCGGTCGATTTCGATGGCGCCGAAACCTGACATGGCGCAATCCTTCAGTAAACGGGTCATATGTCTAATATAAGAGTCAGAGATCAGGCGATGCGGAGCAGCCGGATCAGCGCGATGCTGATCGCGATGAGCACGATCAGCGAGACCACGACCGCGACGGTGACGCGGCCGCCGACGCGGCCGACCACGCGCAGGTCGACGCCAAGTCCAAGAGCTGCCATCGATATGACCGTCAATACTTTTGCCGAGGTCACGATCGGCCCCAGCAGCGGGTTTGGAATCAACCCGCCGCTTCGCGCTGCCGCAAGGACGAGAAAGCCGATGATGAACCAGGGAACGAGATAAAGCAGACCCGGTCGCGGCGCAGGCCCGGAGACACCGAGCCTCGAACGAAACAGCGACAACAGCACGACGACCGGCCCCAGCATCAGGACGCGCACCAGCTTGACCAGGGTTCCGAGCTGCGCACTGACGGCGCTGATCGGAACCGTCGCGGCGAGCACCTGAGGCACGGCATAGACGGTCAATCCCGCCAGCACGCCATATTGGGTTTCGGTCAGCGCCAGCAGCGGAATGAACAGCGGCAGTCCGAGCACGACGACCACGCCCAGAATCGCCGTGAATGCGATCGACGAGGCAATGTCGTCGCTGTCGGCTCCGATCACGGGCGCAACCGCCACAATCGCGGAATTGCCGCAGATCGAGTTGCCGCAGGCGATCAGGATCGAAACGCGCCGCGGCAGGCCAAGCGCGCGGCTGGTCGCGTAGCTCGCGGCAAGCGCCGCGATAACGGTCGCAACGATGCCGGAGAGCAGCGCCGGGCCCGAGGCCACGATCGCGCCGAGGCTGATCGATGCGCCCAATAGCACCACCGCGATCTCGAGCAGCGTCTTGGCGCTGAACGAAATGCCCGCGCCCCAGATGTCGCCGGGTTGCCAGAAACTGCGGACTGCGATGCCGAGAAGAATGGCGACCACCAGCGCCTCGACATAGGGATGGCCGAAAGCCGTCTCCTCCCAATTCTGCAAAACCATCGAGATGACGGTGATCAGAATACAGAGAATCAAGCCCGGTACGACGGCGGCGAATTTGGCAGGCGCTGAAGCGAGATGATCCCGCCAATTGAATGTGCCGTCACGCACGGATTGTTTTTGTCGGTCTTCCATCCGCGACTGCTGCGTTCGGTCCGCGAGTTCTATGTCTTATATAAGACTTGGATTTCGGCCGCGGTCCAGCGGGAAATCGGGCGCCTTGGAAAAAGATACTCCGCTGCAATGGCGCTGTAACAGGAACGTCTATGAAGCCCGCGCAATATGGAGAGTTGTATCCTTGAACTGGCGCGATTTTGCGGCATTTCTACAGCATGGCATCAACGAGCAACCAGAACCGCGATCAGGCCGCGCCCCTTCAACTGATGGAGCCCGACCTTGCGGCGTGGGCCGAGAAAATCACGATCAGTTCGACCAATGATCGGCGCGGTCTTTGGTACGGCGCTGCGTTGTTCTGGATCGTGGTGGCTTGCATTATTGCGGCGCGAATAGCGTTTGTCGACCCGAGCCGAATTCAGCCGGCCACGGCGCACTCCACGCTGGCTGGCGCATCGAGCGCTTCCCACGATACAAAATTGTAATCCGCTTTTTCCCCGGCGGCCCGCGGCCTCACTTTACCGAACCGTCCACCATCACCTCGATCAGTTTCGCTCCCGGCCGGGCGAATGCCGATTTGAGCGTGGACGCCAAGTCGTCAGCTTTCGTGATCCGGATCGCCTCGAGCCCAAGTGCCTTTGCGAGGCCGGAGAAATCGACCGGCGGATCGACAAAGTCCATGCCGACGAAATGATCGTCCTGATGAAAGGCGAGCAGCCGTTGCTTGATGATCCGGTAGCCGCCGTTGTTCACGATCACCACCGTCAACGACAGCTTGTGATGCGCCGCGGTCCACAACGCCTGGATCGAATACATCGCGCTGCCGTCGCCTGAGTAGCACACCACCGGCCGGTCGGGATTCGCAATGCTCACGCCGACCGAGGCCGGCAACCCCCAACCGATGCCACCCGACGCAAGTCCATGGTAGCCATAGCGATCGCGGTGCGGGCGTAGTGCCGACACGTATCGCGACGCTGTCAATCCCTCATCGACAAGGATGGCATTTGCCGGCATCGCGTCGACAACCTGCAGCGTCAGCCAGTCCGGATCGATCGGCGACGATTCTTTCTTTGTTTCGATTTGCTCGACCAGCCTTGTACGCTTCGCCGTCCAATTTTTCGATGCCAGCGCAGCGATGCCGCCCTTCGCGCGGGCATCGAGCGCAGCGCCGCCCGCGGTCTTGAGCGCAGGGATCAGCGCCCGCAGCGTTTCTTTGACGTCGGCCTTCAATGCGATTTCGGCCGAGTAATTCTTGGCCAAGTCCCAATCGACCAGGCCGATTTGCACCATCGGCAATCCGGCCGGCAGCGGATCGACTTCGCTATAGACCGACATCCGCAAGGGATCACCCCCGAGCACGATCATCAGATCGTGGGGAGCAAGAATTTCGCGGACCTGCGGTTGAATGCGCGGCAACGCACCCATGAAGCACGGGCTTTCCGACAGAAAATGCGCGCCATATGGCGCCGTCTGCTGCCAGGCGGGACAGCCGAGCGCCTCCGCGAACGCCGCGGCTTCATTCAGCGCGTCACTCTTTACGATTTCGTCGCCGACGACGATGACGGGACGTTCGGCCTTGAGAATGCGCTGCACCAGCGCCTGCAGCGATTCATCCGACGGTTTTACGCGCGTATCGATGCGGGTCGCGCGGCCAAGCTCGAGGCCGGCCTCGGAATTCAGGATGTCCCCGGGCAGCGAAATGAAGACCGGGCCGGTCGGCGGCGTCATCGCGACTTTTGCAGCACGGCGCACGATGCGCGGCAGGTCCTCGAGCCTCGTCACCTCGACCGCCCATTTCACCAGCGGCTCGGCGATCCGGACCAGCGGATCGTACAGCACCGGCTCCATCAGGCCGTGGCCTTGCTCCTGTTGACCTGCGGTCAGGATCATCGGCGTGCCGGTGAACTTTGCGTTGTAGAGCGAACCCATGGCATTGCCGAGTCCGGGAGCGACGTGGACGTTGCAGGCCACGAGACGTCCCGAGGCGCGGCTGAATCCATCGGCGATGGCGACCACCAGGCTTTCCTGCATCGCCATCACGTAAGTGAGGTCGGGATGCTCCTTCAGCGCATGCATGATCGGCAGCTCGGTCGTTCCCGGATTGCCGAACAAATGCGTAATGCCCTCGTCCTTGAGCAGCGCCAAAAATGCCGATCGCCCGGTGATGCGGTTCACCGCAGGCCTGATTTCCTTGTTCATGTCACCACCGTCCGTTTCGGTTCAACGATCTCGAACATGCGCGGGAATTCATCCATCAGCGCCATCAACTCAGCCAGCTTCATAGGGTTACCAGTGAATGCTATCTTTCCGGCAGCCATGGCTTCGGGGAACGTCGCCTTTTTCGCAATGACTTCGTCGAGCAGCGAACGCGGCAGGGTAAAGCTTGCGTCGGCGTTGGACGCCTGCATGCCTTCGGCATGGGTCAGTGCGCAGTTTTCCAGCGTAAGCACAAAATTCTCGCTGGTATCGGTGAAGACCCAATTCAGCACGATGGTCTTGCCCTCCGCCTTCGGACCGTTCAGCCGCACGCCGAGCATGTCCCACAATTGCCCGGTGCGCAGTGCGGCCAGTGTTTCGCGCGGCATCGACGGTCGCGACGGCGCCTTGGGGAGACCCTCCCGCAACTCCTGCGCGCCGAACAGATAGGCGTTGCGCCAGGTGGAACTCTCGGCGAGATAGCCGAGTTGTTCGAATGTATCGGCCAGCATTTCGCGCGCGGCAGCATTGTCTGGCTCGGCAAAGACGAGATGGCTCAATGCCTGCGCGATAAAGCGGAACTCGCCCTTGTCGAAATCCTGTCGCGCACGGCCGAGGATGGCATCGGCGCCGCCCATATATTCCACGAACTTTTTCCCCGCCTCCACCGGCGGCAGCGGATCGAGATTGGCCGGATTGGCGTCATACCAGCCGAGATACTTTTGGTAAATCGCCTTCACATTGTGCCGGATGTGACCGTAGTAGCCACGGGCGTGCCAAGCGCCGTCGAGGCTTTTCGGAAGCCTGATCGTTTCCGCGATCTCGGTCGCGGTAAGTCCGTGATTCAGCAGCCGCAGCGTCTGGTCGTGCGCGAACTTGTAGAGATCGCGTTGCTGGCGGATCATGGCGTCAACGCGCGCGGCACCCCACACCGGCCAGTGATGCTGGCCGCACATCGCCTCGGCCTTGCCGCCCCATAGCTGCAGCGCCTCGCCAAGATATTTCGACCAGGCCAGTGCGTCGCGCACGTCGGCGCCGCGGAACGGCAGCAGGTTGTGGAAATTGTGCGTGCAGTTTTCCGCAAGATTCAAGAGCTTGTAGCGCGGGATGTAGAAATGCATCTCCGCCGGCGCTTCGCTGTTCGGCGCCATCTGGAATTCGAATTCCACACCGTCGATGGTCCGCTTGTCTCCGGTCGCCTTGATCAGATCGGTCGGCCGCAGCAGCGCCACCGAGCCCGCCGCCATCGATTTGCCGAGCCCGCAATCGACCTGGCCGCGCGGACCTTTTTTCAGGAACGGCCCGAACTGATATTGCGCGCGCCGCAACATCGCAGGCCCCGCGATGATGTTTTCCGATACCGCGTGCTCCATGAACAGATCCGGCGCAATGATCGGGACGCGGCCGCTTGCCAGCATTGCATCATCGATCACGCCGCGCGCCCCGCCCCAATGGTCGGTGTGAGTGTGTGTAAAAATCACCGCGGCGACCGGGCGCCGTCCGCGATGCTCGAAGTAAAGCTCCATCGCGGCTCGCGCTCCCTCGATCGAGGTGAGCGTATCGACGACGATGACGCCGCTATCGCCTTCGATCAGCGTCATGTTGGCGATGTCGAGTCCGCGCACCTGATAGACACCGGGCACCACTTCGAACAGGCCGTGATTCATATTGAGCCGCGACTGCCGCCACAGGCTGGGGTCGACCGTCGGCGGGGCTTCCTCATCGGACAGGAAGCCATACGGCTCGAGGCTCCAGACCGTTCGGCCCGCTTCGGAGGTAATCTTCGCATTCTCGCGGGTGCCGAGAAATCCGCGGGCGGCATCGTCGAAATCGCGGGTGTCCGAAAACGGCAGCGCGGCGCGGGTAGCGGCGTGCTGCTTCACGACAGACGCGGATGCGTCCTTGGGGGTTTCGCCGCTGATTTGCTGTGTCATTGTTTCCCTTGTATTTCTTTACTTGTAGCCCGGATGGAGCGCAGCGCAATCCGGGGATCAGCGCTTCCGCATCGCAAGTCCCGGATTTCACGGAGTTTATCATCGGGCGCGCGTTTCGCGCGACCCGTTGGCTCCATCCTAGCTGCGAAGCGCATTGTCATGCCGAGGGTCTGAAAATGATGCGATCTCTGGAGGAACTGATGACGGCAAGATAGGCAGCCTTGGCATCTGCCAACGAATAAATCGCATCGGGCGAAATAGGGTACGGCTTGAGATAGCCGCTGGCGAAGCCCGGCAGCGCCTCACGCAACAGATCGCCGCTTTCGATCGACGAGAATGCCAGCGTATCGATGCCGACATAAGTGTGTCGGCCACGATAAAACTCCAGGATATTGAACTCGACGACCGGGTGAACCGCAGCAATCAGCACCTGCCGGCCGCCGAGCGCCAGCGACCTGTGCGCCGCCTGGAAATACGGATCGCCAAC
>NZ_DASYMN010000013.1:0-2639 GCF_036009065.1 Bradyrhizobium sp.
GGCGGATTCAACCGATCGTCGCAACACTCCAGCAAAGGAGGTTGCGATGAAGAGATACGGGCGCGTTTTGGATAGCGGTGAGCGGGCAGCTTTGCGATCGCCAGGCCGGTCTCAAGAAGCACTGCGGGAGAATTGTAGACAATTCTGGGTGGCGATTGCCTCGGGGCGATCGAGCGAGGATGCTGGCGTTGACGCCGGGGTGTCGCCGGCTGTCGGCGTACGGTGGTTTCGGAGGGCGGGTGGCATGCCCCCGACGCATTTCTCGCAGTCGTCAAAACCTTTATCAGGGCGCTACCTTTCGTTCACCGAACGTGAGGAGATCGCCATCTTGCGCGCGCAGGGGAACGGGGTGCGAGCCATCGCTCGGCTGCTCGATCGCCCTCCATGCACGATCTCTCGTGAACTCCTGCGCAATGCGGCGCGCCGCCACGGCGCTCCAGAATATCGAGCGACCACGGCACAATGGCATGCCGATCGGTCCGCTCGACGGCCAAAGCCGGCGAAGTTGGCGGTTAATCCAATCCTGCGAGATTATGTGCAAGACAGGCTTGCCGGTATGATCGCCAGGCCGGACGGGATCCCCCTCGTCGGCCCGAAGGTGGTGTGGAAGGGGCGCCGGGCTGTGCATCGACAGCACCGACGCTGGGCGACGGCGTGGAGCCCGGAACAGATTTCTCGTCGCCTTCGGCTCGACTTTCCCGAGGATGAGATGATGCGCATCAGTCACGAGGCGATCTATCAGGCACTTTATGTGCAAGGTCGAGGAGCGTTGCGCCGTGAACTGTCGGCCTGCTTGCGCACCGGGCGGGCGCTGCGGATGCCGAGGGTGCGCACGCGCAGGCCAGGCAGGACCTTCATCTCTCCTGAGATCATGATCAGCCAACGTCCGGCGGAGGCCGCCGATCGAGCCGTGCCGGGCCACTGGGAAGGTGACCTCATCATAGGTCTTGGAAGTTCCGCGATCGGCACCTTGGTGGAGCGCACCACACGTTTCACCATGCTGCTGCACCTGCCGCGCATGACGGGCCATGACCGGGAAGCTCGCGTGAAGAAAGGACCCGCACTCGCCGGACATGGTGCTGAAGCCGTGCGCGACGCCATCACCCGCGCGATCTCAACCATGCCTGAGCAACTGCGTCGGTCGCTGACCTGGGATCAAGGAGCTGAGCTGGCTCAGCACGCACGCCTGAAGATCGACGCGGGCATGCAGGTCTACTTCTGCGATCCTCACAGCCCTTGGCAGCGCGGTACCAACGAGAACACCAACGGGTTGCTACGCCAGTACTTTCCCAAAGGCACCGATCTCAGCGCTCACAACGCCGATGACCTTGAGTCCGTAGCCCTTGCACTCAACACCAGGCCCCGGAAAACTCTTGGCTGGAAAACACCGGCCGAAACTCTCGACGAATTCCTACGATTGAGCCATACACAAAGTGTTGCGACGACCGGTTGAATCCGCCCTGGGTCGCCCGGTCAAGCCGGGCGATGACGTCTGTAGTTCTCTCACCCCGCCGCAATCACCGTCGCGCGCTGGAATGCGGGGCGTGCCGAACACGCCTCGATGTAACGGTCGAAAGACGGCCGCGACGGCGTAACTTACAGCTGCCCGAGCAGCGTATCGCCGCCGGAAACCTCGACCTTGCCTGGCGCCGGCTCGAGGTTGAGCTTCTTGACGACGCCATCATCCACCAGCATCGAGTAGCGCTTGGAGCGGATGCCGAGGCCGTTGCCGGAGGCGTCGAGCTCCATGCCGATCGCCTTGGCGAATTCGGCGTTGCCGTCGGCGAGAAACACGGCTTCGTCGCGCTGGTCGGTGTCGCGCTTCCAGGCGTTCATGACGAAGGCGTCATTGACCGAGACGATCGCGATGGTGTTCACGCCCTTGTCCTTGATGGCGTAGGCGTTGAGGAAAATGCTCGGCAGATGCATCTTGTGGCAGGTGCCGGTATAGGCGCCGGGGACGGCGAACAGCGCGACCTTCTTGCCCTTGAAGATGTCGTCTGTGGTCTTGACCTGCGGACCTTCCGCCGTCATCACGCGAAACTTCGCCTCGGGCAGCTTGTCGCCAACTTGGATGGTCATGGTCAATTCTCCTTGAATGTGCCGATGTTTCTTAGAGCATTTTGCGGGGGGATGGGAAGCGGGTCACTATCGTTTGATGAGGCCGTCATTCCGGGGCGCGCAAAGCGCGAACCCGGAATCTCGAGATTCCGGGTCTGGTCCTTCGGACCATCCCGGAATGACGAAACCCAACTAGGAACCCCGCATGCCGGTGCCAACGCACACCTTCGAGCCGCCGTTCAACATCATCCGGTCCAGCCACGTCGTGCTCGATGTCGTGGACCTCAATGCCAGCCGCGCGTTCTACGAGACCACGGTGGGGCTGCATGTCGAGGACGGCGACGACGGCGCGGTGTATCTGCGCGGCAGCGAGGAGCACCAGCATCACTCGCTGGTGCTGCGCAAGGCGGCGCGTGCGGCCTGCAACCGCCTCGGCTTCAAGGTCGGCAACGAGGCCGATCTCGACAAGGCCGCGGTTTTCTTCTCGGAAAACGGCATCGCCTACGGCTTTGCCGAGCAGCCGTTTCAGGGCCGTACGCTGCAGTTCACCGATCCCTTCGGCTTCCAGATCGAACTCT
>NZ_DASYMN010000014.1:0-11804 GCF_036009065.1 Bradyrhizobium sp.
TACCGCCGCGCGGTGACCATCGTCGATGCCGAGGAACTTGGCGGCGCCATCACTGAAAAACTGGCCGAACTGTTCAGCGAGACCCAAAACGCGCCGGCCGCGCCGACGCGGCGGCGAAGACTGCATTCGTAGAGGACCGTCATTGCGAGCGAAGCGAAGCAATCCAGAAGCAACAAGCGAAGACTGGATTGCTTCGGAGCGGAGTTTATCATCGGGCCGGCCAAAGGCCGGACCCGTTGGCTCCTCGCAATGACGAAGAACCGGATGCCTCCGTATCTCACCCGCCGCCGCTTCGTTGCTTCCGTAACAGCGGGACTCTGCCCCTCGTTCGTTTACGCGCAAACGGCAACACGGCCGCCGCCGAAACAGCCCGCGCCGGATGAGCTTTCAGTCGCAGCTCCCGTGCCGATCGAGGTCAATGCCCGGCCGATTCCGTCGTTCGATACCCGCGATCGCACGCACACGCGCTTCGGCGCGCTGGAGTATCGCAGCGGGCTGATCCTGACCTCGCGGTTTCGCGGCTTTGGCGGGCTGTCGGGATGGCGGCTCGACGCCAAGGGCGAGCGGTTCATCTCGATGAGCGACAAGGGCATCTGGTTCACCGGCCGCATCGTCTATCAGGGCCGCGAGATGACCGGGCTTGCCGATGCCGAGGCCGCGCCCATGCTCGGCGCCGACGGCAAGCCGATCACCGCGCGCGGCTGGTTCGACACCGAGGCGATCGCGCTCGACGGCACGCTGGTCTATGCCGCGCTGGAGCGGGTCAACCAGATCCTGAAATTCGATTTCGCAAAGGGCGGCACGCGCGCGTTCGGACAGCCGATCCCGCTGCCGCCGGCGATGCGCAAGCTTCCCTACAATAAGGGGCTGGAGGCACTGGTGGTGGTGCCCAAAGGCCTGCCGCTGGCGGGAACCTTGATCGCGATTTCCGAGCGTGCGCTTGATGCCGACGGCAACATCATCGGATTCCTGATCGGCGGCCCAAAGCCCGGCGATTTTGCCGTTCGCCGCAGCAACGATTTCGACATCAGCGACGCGATGCTGCTGCGATCGGCCGACCTGCTCATTCTGGAGCGCAAGTTTTCATGGGTCGCAGGCGTCGGGATCCGTATCCGGCGGATCGCGCTGAAATCCATCGATCGCGGCGCCACCCTCGATGGCCCGTCGATCTTCGAGGCTGATCTCGGCCACGAGGTCGACAACATGGAAGGGATTGACGCCCATGTCTCGCCCGAAGGCGACACCGTGCTGACCATGATCTCCGACGATAACTTCTCGATGCTCCAGCGCACGCTGCTGCTGCAGTTCACGCTGAGGGAGTGATGCCGCCGCCTGTCCCGGAATGACGGATATGTTTGGCGCGAGCTTCGCAAGCAACCATCTATGCTCTATGAGCTAGAACCACCTATCTCCCTACCGGAAATCCCTCATGAGCGCCTTGTTTTCCCCGATCACGCTGCGCGGCCTCGAGCTGCCCAACCGCATCATGGTGGCGCCGATGTGCCAGTATTCGGCCGTCGACGGCGAGGCCAATGACTGGCACTTCACCCACATCAACAGCCTCGCGCTGTCGGGGGCGGCGATGTTCTGCATCGAGGCGACGGCGGTGGAAGCCATCGGCCGCATCACGCCGGGCTGCCTCGGGCTGTGGAACGACGCCACCGAGGCGGCGCTGAAGCCGATCCTGGCCTCGGTGCGCAAGCATTCGAGGGCCGCGGTGGCGATTCAGCTCGCCCATGCCGGCCGAAAAGCGTCGAGCCATGTGCCGTGGGACGGCGGCCAGCAGATCCCGGTTTCGCAAGGCGGCTGGCAGGCCGAAGGACCATCCGCGGTGCCGCACAAGGAGGGCGAAGCGCCGCCGCTGGCGCTCGATGAGGCGGGGCTGAAGCGTATCCGCGATGCTTTCGCCGCCACCGCGAAACGCGCCGAACGGCTCGGCATCGACGCGCTGGAGGTGCATTGCGCGCACGGCTATCTGCTGCATCAGTTCCTGTCGCCGATCTCCAACAGGCGGACCGATCAATATGGCGGGCCGCTGGAGAATCGCCTGCGCTATCCGCTGGAAGTATTCGACACGATTCGCGCGGCGTTTCCGGCAGACAAACCGGTCGGCATCAAGGTCTCGTCGACCGACTGGGTCGAGGGCGGCTGGGACATCGCGCAGACCATCGAACTCGCAAAGCAATTGAAAAAGCGCGGTGTCGACTGGATCGATGCATCCTCCGGCGGCGTGTCGCCGCTGCAGAAGATTCCGCTCGGGCCGGGTTATCAGGTGCAGTTTGCCGAGGCCATCAAGCAAGCCACCGGCGTCAACACCATGGCGGTCGGCCTGATTACTGAGGCAAAGCAGGCCGAAGACATCGTCGCATCCGGCAAGGCCGACATGGTAGCGCTGGCCCGCGGCATGCTCTACGACCCGCGCTGGGGCTGGCACGCCGCGGTTGAACTCGGCGGCCAGGTCGAAGCGCCCCCGCAATACTGGCGCTCGCAACCCTCGACGCAGAAGGCCCTGTTCGGCGCGACCACGTTCGGGACGCGGTGAGGGGACTGCCTCCCCAAGCCACTAAACTGTGGTAGGTTGCGCGAACCTGTTGAGGAGATCCACATGACTATCGCCGATGTCGTCTATGAGCAGGTAAAGGCGCTGCCTGAGCCGCTCGCCCGTCAGGTCCTCGACTTCGTCGGCTATCTTCGTGAGCGGCAGGACCGTGCCGATTGGCGCGACCTGATCGACGCCCAAGCTGGTTCGCTTGCGCCGGTTTGGGACAATGCCGAGGACAAAGTCTGGGACGATGTCTGAGCGCGGGGATTTGCTGCTCGTACCCTTTCCCTTTTCCGATCTGTCTGCCACCAAGCGACGACCGGTGCTTGCGCTTACCGCATCCGACAGTTACGGAGACTTCATCGCGCTACCGGTCACCTCGCGTCCGCAGACAGAGCATGGCCTGCCGCTCGCGGCTGCCGATCTTGTGACTGGGTCGCTTCCCGCGGCGAGCTGGATTCGCACAAACCGCGTCGTCACGCTCAATGTGAGCCTCGTAGTAAAAACCGTTGGACGGGTTTCCGAACGAGTTGTCGCAGAAGCAGTGGAGCGATTTTGCGCTCACATGGGATCGCCGAAGCATAAGTGATACGGACTGGTATTGCCCCCCCGCTCACGCCACCGCGCTCGCCACTCTCCCCGGCATCCCGGCACGCGCAAGCCCGCCATAAAGCGTCTCGCCCGGCATTGCCTCGCGCAGGATGCCGCGCACGCCGAGCAACTTCTCGACATCGATGCCGGTGCCAAAACCCTTGCTCTCGCACAAGAACACCAGGTCCTCGAACACCACATTGCCGGTAGCGCCGGGCGCGAACGGACAGCCGCCGAGGCCGCCCAGCGAGCCATCGAGAATCCGCGCACCGGCATCGAGCGCCGCGGACGCGTTGGCGATTCCCATGCCGCGGGTGTCGTGCAGGTGCACGCACACCGGATGCTTGCCCGCGATCCTGACCACCGCCGCGGTCAGTTCGCCGACCGCTTTCGGGCCGGCATAGCCGACGGTATCGGCAACCGCGACGACGTCGGCGCCGGCCTCGTAGCATTTTTCGGCCAATCGGATCACTTCCCTGGGATCCACAGGCCCCACGATCGAACATCCCAGCGCCATCGAGATCGCCGCCGACACGATGGGCTTATGCGAACTTGCATCGCGCAGGTCACAAAGCCGCCGGATATTGGCGATGGCCGCATCGCGCGACCGGTTGGCATTGGCGCGGCTGTGCTCTTCGGTGGCCGAGACCACCGAGCCGATTTCGGCGACGCCAGACGCCAGCGCCCCGTCGACGCCGCGCTCGTTCAGCGCCAGCGCGATGCCATGCGCGCCGGGCAGTGCGGCGACCGTGGCGACGATCTCCAGCACATCGGCGAATTGCGGAAAGGTTTTTGCCGACAGGAACGAACCGACCTCGAAATGCCGCACGCCGGCAGCGTATTCGCGCTGAACCCATTTCCGCTTCGCCGCCGTCGAGGGGAACGTCTTTACCAGTTGCAGCCCATCGCGCAGGCCGACCTCGCGCAGGATGATCCGGTCGTCGGGATAAACGTCGTGGACGTAGCTCATGATATCCTCACTGGGCCTTGCCGGCGGCGCGCTTTGCCGCGGGCGCGAGTTCGGAAAGTATCGCCGCGGTATCAGCGCCCAGCGCAGGAACCTTGAGGCCGTCGCCGATGCTGCCGCCGTTCCATTCCAGTGGCAGCGCCGGAACGCGGAACGGCGCGCCGTCGGCGTTGGTGGCGCCGACCAGGCCGCCTTCGCGCAGCACATGCGGATCGTCGAACAGGTCCTCGGGCCGGTTGATCGGCGAGAAGCAGATGTTGAGCCGGTCCAGCGTCGCCGACAACTCGGCGATGTTCTGCCGCCCGATCACCTCGGCGACGCGCGGAATGATCCGGCCGCGCGCCAGAATCCGGTCGGTGGTGGTGCGCAGCGCCGCATCATTCAGCAATTCCGCAAGCCCGAACTCCTTGCAGAAACTCTGCCAGTGGCCCTCGGTGACGACGCCGATGAAAATCCGCTCGCCTCCGGCGGTTTCGAAAATATCGTAGATCGGCCACGCATGTTCGCGCTCCGGCATCGAGCGCGGCCGGTTGCCGGTCATCTCGTATTCGACCATGTGCTGGGCCACCATGAACAGACAGTTCTCGAACAGCCCGATGCGGATGCCGGCGCCGTCAGCACCGCCGCCGCGCTTCTGGTAAAGCGCTGCGAGGATGGCGATCGCCCCGAACATGCCTCCCATGATGTCATTGGCGGAGGAGCCAACGCGCTGCGGCTTTGCTTTGGTCCCGGTCATGACCGCGAGCCCTGACATCATCTGCACCACCTCGTCGAGCGCCGGGCGGTGCTCGTAGGGGCCCGACAAAAATCCCTTGTGCCCGGCGACGATCAGATGCGGATGCTTTCGTTTCAGCTCATCGGCGCCGAGGCCCTGCCTGCCCAGCAGGCCGTCGCGAAAGTTTTCCAAAAACACGTCGGCGCTGGCGAGCAGCCGGTGCATGGTCTCCTGGTCCGCGGGCTTGTCGAGGTCGAGCACGAGGCTGCGCTTGCCGCGGTTGAACAGCGGGAAGAACGACGTGCCCATGCCGCCGAGGCTGCGGGTCTTGTCGCCGCCTGGCGGTTCGACCTTGATCACTTCGGCGCCGAGCTGCGCCAAGATCATGCCGCAGGTCGGCCCCATCACCATGTGCGTCATCTCGACGACCCGCACCCCTGTCAGCGGCAAATTTGGCGTGGTCATCGGGGTCTCCAGCATCAGGCCTGTCGAGCGCTAGCGGTTAAATATAGGCAGGGGCAAGCGGCTGGAAAAGCGCATATTCAGCTTCGTTCCGGCCGCCCTGACGACCGCCCCTGCCGGATATTTTTGGCGTACTTGCAGCAATCTGTAGTTGCGGAACGTCGCCCTTTGCGTTTAATTTTACAGACTTGGAACATCCTGGCGCACATTGCTGCGCGTTCGAAAGGACCATTACCGGTTAACATTGTCGCCTGCGGTTTAAAGGAAGCATCGCATGGATGAAGCCCTCAACCATTTCAGCCAAGTTTCGATTTTCGGCCGTTCCGCCACCCTGTTTATCCTGGTTCTTGTTGCCAACCTGGCGATCACCGCAATCCACTCCTGGCAGGAGTGGAATCCCAAGCAGCTGCCGCAGTGGCGCTATCTTGGCGCGATTGCCGGCACGCGAGTCCCGGACATCCTTGGCTTCCTGTCGTTCACGGCCGGCTTGACGCTTCTGCTGTGGGCATGCGGTATCGTCGGCATCGCGGGGCGGCTTCCTTTCGCGGGACCGGCGGGCAGTGGTTGGGCCGCATTCTGCCTGGGCGCTGTAATCGGCGGGCGGTTGTCCGATACGTGGGTCTCGCACTGGAAGCTTCACTACCAAGGCTATGACCCCAATCCGGGGCTGTTCTCCACGCCGCTCTATATCCTTGAAGCTGTCTTTATGATCGTGGCTTTCCATGGCGGTCTGGGAGCCGATCCGGTGCGGGCCTGGATCGGAATTGCCGTGGGAGCTGGCTTCTTTGTGGTGGTCGCGCCCGGTCTGAAGAAGCTGCGAGACTGGATTCCGGCCTGGAGGGAAGCGCCTTGGAAAGCCGGCGACCCGATCCCGGACTGGACCGCCAGACCGCGAACGATTTGACGTGCGGCCGATCACGGTCTGTCTCACCGCGCGTCCTTCAAATTCATCCGCGACGCCTTCTCGGCGATCATGGTGACGGCGGCGTTGGTGTTGCCCGACACCAGGTCCGGCATGATCGAGGTGTCGATAACGCGCAAGGCGTCGATGTCGCGCAGGCGGCGGCGCTGGTCGACCACCGCGAGCGGACGACCCGCACGCCGGTCAGTGGCAAGCTTGGCGTGGTCATCGGCGTCTGCCTCTCGCGTCCGAGCCGTGTTTGGGCGGCGGAATTCGGCTTCCGAGCGCTAGCGGTTAAATATAAGCATGGCAAGCGACGAGAAAAGCGCGCGCGCAATGCAGCAATGCGCGCCGCGCGCTCATCAACAAGAACACCGGAGGACATCATGAGCGCAGCCGGGATCGATGCCGGGCTCGAGCCCGCGCGCGGCGCACCGGACGATATATCTCGCCGCTCGAAAGCCTGCCGGCGTCATCGGTTCTGTGGTGGCTTGTCATTCTGCTGTCGCTCGGCGGCTGGTTCGAAGTCTATGACCTGTTCTTCACCGGCTATATCGCGCCGGGCCTCAACCGCAGCGGATTACTGACCACCACCACGCAGGCGTTTTTTGGCTTTTCCGGGATCGGCGCCTTCGTGGCGGCGACCTTCGCCGGACTGTTCGTCGGCACCTTCTTCCTCGGCTTTCTGGCCGACCGGTTCGGACGTCGGTTCATCTTCACCTGGGCGCTGCTGTTCTATACTGCGGCCTCGGTGGTGATGGCATTTCAGACCACCTCCGAAGGCGTGCTGCTGTGGCGCTTCATCGCCGGGGTCGGCATCGGCGTCGAGATCATCACCATCGATGCCTACATCACTGAACTGGTGCCCAGCTGGATGCGAGGCCGCGCCTTCGCGGTCAATCAGGCGGTGATGTTCACCGCCGTGCCCGTGGTCGCGGCTCTGGCGTGGTGGCTGGTGCCGCTGTCGCCTTACGGCATCGATGGTTGGCGCTGGGTGGTGCTGATCGGCGCTGCCGGCAGCATCGCGATCTGGATCCTGCGGCTGTTCGTACCGGAGAGCCCGCTCTGGCTGGCGCGCAATGGCCGAATGGAAGACGCCGACAGGATTCTCACGACCATCGAAACCGCCGCTGGAGCGGCGCCTTCGCGCCCGGCATCGCGTGCCGCGCCGTCGCGCGCGGTGGCGAAGGTGGGCTACGCCGAGCTGTTCAGGCCGCCATACCTGTCGCTGGTGGCGATGTTCATGGTGTTCAATTTCTGCCAGGCCTTCGGCGTCTACGGCTTTGCCAACTGGGTGCCGGCGCTGCTGGTGGAGAAGGGCATCACCGTCACCAAGAGCCTGCAATATTCCTTCATCATCGCCTTCGCCTATCCGATAGCGCCGCTACTGGCGGCGAGCTTCGCCGACAAGCTTGAGCGCAAATGGATTATCTGCGGTGCGGCGGTGGCGATCGGCGCGTTCGGCATGGCGTTTTCGCAATTCACCGAGCCTGCATTGCTGATCGCATGCGGCGTGCTGATCACCGCGTCCAACATGACGCTGTCCTACGCCTATCACGCCCTATCAGACCGAGGTGTTTCCGACCGCGGTGCGGGCGCGGGCGGCCGGGCTCGTCTACTCGATGAGCCGGGTAGCCGCGATGTTTTCCGGCTTCATCGTCGCATGGACGTTGCGCGAGGCCGGCGTCGGCGGCGTGTTCGGCCTGATCACCGCGGCGATGGTGATCGTCATCATCGCCATTGCGATCTGGGGTCCCAACGTGCGCGGCAAGCCGCTAGATGCCGGATAAAGCATGGCGCAAAATGCACACGCCGTGATTGTCTTGTCCTCCTAATGAGTGTTTGATGCTCCCGGCGCTCATCAAGGGCGCAGCTAGGGGGAAACATGACTTTTCGACCTGCGACGATTCTGACACTGATTGCCGGTGCGGACCATGCAATACAAGCCTAACGACTACAACACGTTGCGCTTTGTCGACCAGGTCGGCAACAATTACCTGTTTCGCGGCGGCGCGCCGCTGCAACCCGTTCCCGATCCAAACAATCCGGGCAAATGCAAGCCGGATCCAAACGATCCCAACAATCCCAACAAGTGCCTGCAGGTGTTCGACTATGAGGGGCTGACGAAGGCGATCGCGTCGGCGCCCAATCGGCCCTGTGTGCCGCCGCCGCCGCCGTCCCAATACTACCTTGTCATTATCGATCTGGTGCACTCGAGCGAGGTCGGCGAATTTGAGCCTGCGATGAATTACTTCAACGACCCACAGCACACGGAGCGCAAGAACCTCGGCCAGGTCAATCTGTGGGACACCAACGGGACGGATGTCTGCTATTTCAATCCACCGCCGGGTTCCGATCCTGAGCAACTCGTCGCGACGATCGAAGAATGGCTTGGAGATCCGCTGGTCTGGCGCGTTGCCACCATCCGAACCTGGCTGGAGCATCCCAACCAGATACCGAGTGGTCCCTGGGACCCGAGCGGTCCAGAGGGTGGCCCTATCGTAATCTACGTGCATTGCGACGGCGGCTGCGACCGCACCGGAGAGATGATCGGCGCCTATCGGCTGCACCATATGAACGAAGCATGGTCGGCGGTGTGGGGCGACCAGCCCTGCCAAAGGCCGATGGGCTGCAACAACTACCGCGCAGTGCAGTGGTATGCATTCTGGCTCAATCAGACGCAGGGATTCAACCTGCAACATATCGGCGTCGATGGCGGCTGCACCGATTACCATATCCTCCACCGCATCTGCTCGGCGCCGGACGGCGGGTACCTTCCTTGAAGCGCTCCGGCTACCTCGCAGCTGTTCAGGCTGTCTTCGGCATCTGGGCGACGGCGTGCATTGCCGCGACATAGCCGTAAGGCCCCAGGCCGCAGATAACCGCCGTGGCAACCGACGAAATCTTTGAATGCCGGTGATATTCATCGCGCGCATGGATGTTGGAAATGTGCAGTTCGACCACCGGTCCTTCGAACGCCTTGATGGCATCGAGGATGGCGATCGAGGTGAAGGAATAGCCGGCCGGATTGATGATGATGGCGTCGGCGCTCTGTCTTGCCGACTGGATCAGGTCGACCAGCTCGCCCTCATGGTTGGACTGATGAAACGACAGCGTCAGTCCAAGGCCCGCGGCGGCCTGTTCGCAGCTTTCCCTGATCTGCGCCAGCGTGGTGGTGCCGTAAATATGCGGCTCCCGCACGCCCAGCAGATTGAGATTGGGGCCGTTGAGGATCATCAAACGTTTCATGGTGTTTCCTTGCCAGATTAGCCGCCGAACCATTTCGCGGGACCGGTGACGAGTACCGGAAAAAGTATCAGCAGAAACAGTACCGCAAGCTGCGCGATCATGAACGGCCAGACCCCGCGGATCAGATCGTCCATGCTGACCTTGGAGACGCCGCACACCACATTGAGCACCACTCCGACCGGTGGCGTGATCAGGCCGATGGCGTTGTTGATGATGAACAGCACGCCGAAATACACCGGATCGATATTGGCTTCCCTCACGATCGGCATCAGGATCGGGGTCAGGATCAGGATGGTCGGCGTCATGTCGAGCGCGGTGCCGACTACGACCACCAGCAGCATCAGGAAGATCATCAGGATGGTCTGGTTGCCCATGAAGGGCCTCGCCATGTCGACGATCTGGCTGGAAATCTCCGCCACCGTAATGAGCCAGGACGAAACCAGCGCGGCTGCGACCAGAAACATCACCACGGCCGTGATCTGCGCCGAACTGACCAGCAGCGCCGGCAATTGCGACGGTTTGAGTTCGCGATAGATCACCATCGCCACGAACAGCGAATAGACTGCGACCACGACCGCGGCTTCGGTGGGCGTGAAGATTCCAAAGCGCAGGCCGACCACGATGATCATCGGCAGCATCAGCGCCCAGAAGCCGTCGATCAGCGCGCGCCATATTTCGGCAAGGCTTTTGCGCGGCGGACTCACGGTATTTTCCGCGCGCACCACCCACCACCACGCAAAGCACAGGCCGACGCCGAGCAGCAGGCCGGGGAAGATGCCGGCAAGAAACAGTTTTGAGATCGACACGTTGGCGGCCACGCCGAAGATGACAAAGCCGATCGAGGGCGGGATGACTGGCGCGATGATGCCGCCGGCGGCAACCAGACCCGCCGACGAGGCGCGGTTATGGCCGGCTGCGACCATCATCGGCACCAGCAGTGCGCTCAGCGCCGCGGCATCGGCCACGGCCGAACCGGACAGCGACGCCAGGATGCAGGAGGTCAGGATCGCGACATAGCCGAGACCGCCACGAAAGTGCCCGACCAGGGCAATGGCGAAATTGAGAATGCGCCGCGCCAGCCCGCCGGTGTTCATCACCTCGCCGGCGAGGATGAAGAACGGCACCGCCATCAGCGGAAAGGAATCGACGCCGTTGATGACGTTCTGCGCCACGATCTGGGAATCGAAGATCCCGAGATACGCCATCAGCGCGACGCCGCAGATGATCAGCGCGAACGCGATCGGCATGCCGATCGCCATCGCGCCGAGCAGCGAGGACATGAAGACGACTACCGTCATGCGATTTTCGCTTTCAACGCGGCACCGGCTGTTCTTCGGACTCGCTGACCGCGATCAGGTCCGCATCCGCAAGTTTCCCCGCGAGCAACAGATAGAGCTCGCTGACCAGGATGACGCATGAGGAGACGCCGAACACGAGGCCCGCGGCGTAGAAGATGCCGACCGACAATCCGGAGGCCGGGGCCGTCGTGTCGGCGTTGATAATCATCTGCTTCCAGGAACCCTCGGTAAGCAGCACTGATGCGTACAGCATCAGCGCATGGCTGAGGCCGTAGCAGATCTTGCGGCCCATCGGCGGCAGCTTCCGGATCAGGGTGTCGACGCCGAGATGGGCATGCTCCCGCATGCCGACGATCGCGCCCAAAAACACCATCCAGACGAACAGCCAGCGCGACAATTCCTCGGAGACCGCGATGCCGGAATTGAAGCCGTAACGCAGCACCACGTTGCCGAACACCAGCACGACCATGGCCGACAGCAGCAGCGCCATGGTCGCCTTGATGGTCCAGAAATAGCCTTCGACAATCCGGTGCATGGGCTACTGCCTGTCGCTGTTCAAGCTCGTCATGCCCGGCGTTGTGCCGGGCATCCACGTCTTTCTTGCGCTCGCACGATCAAGATGTGGATGGCCGGGACAAGCCCGGCCATGACCAAGCAACTATCCGTCACTTCAGCGCGTGAACCCGGTCGAGTTCGTTGTTGAACAGTTTTACGATCTCCGGATCGTATTCGGCGGAGAACTTCTGCGCGATCGGTTTGGTCTTGTCGCGCATCCGCGTCAGCTCAGCCGGTGCGATGTCGTTGACCTCCATGCCCTTGGCCTTGAGATCGCCGATCGCCGACTGTGCCTGCTCGCGGCTGACCTTGCGCTGGTAATCGCGGGCTTCATTGGCCGCATCCTGCAGGATCTTCTGCTCGTCCGCCGACAGCTGATCCCAGAATTTCTTGCTGATCAGGATGATGTTGGTGCTGTAGGTGTGGTTGGTGACGCTGAGATATTTTTGGACTTCGTAGAATTTGTTGGAGAGGATCACCGAGAACGGATTTTCCTGGCCGTCGACGGTGCGGGTTTCCAGCGC
>NZ_DASYMN010000015.1:0-6915 GCF_036009065.1 Bradyrhizobium sp.
GTCGAGAAAGCAGCCGACCACCAGAAAGCAGAAGGCGATGAAGAAGCCCGCCGCGATCGCTCCCATGCCCCAGGTCGAGACGTTGGCCAGCAGCGCCTCCGGAATCTTGTAATAGGCCAATAGCCAGCCGAATGCGCTGGCGGTGCCGACGCAAAACAGCGCCACGCCGGCGAGCCGCCCGGTGTCGAGCAGCGCCTTGTACAATTCTTTCGCGCCGGTCTCCCGGTGAAAGAACGTCGACAGCACGACCGAATACAGCACGGCTACGCACGCCGATTCGGTTGCGGTGAACCAGCCGAGCAGGATGCCGCCGACGATGATGAACGGCGTCATCAGCGCGGGCAGCGATTGCCAGATCGCGCAGCGCATCTGCACCCAGCTGTCCTTCGGATAGGTCGGATAGCCGCGGCGCACCGCATAGACGTGCACGGTCGCCATCTGGGCGCCGGCGATCAGCAGGCCCGGAACGATGCCGGCCAGATACATCGCCGCGATCGAGGTCGAGATCAGCCCTCCCCACACGATCATCAGGATCGACGGCGGGATGATGACCGCGAGCACGGCCGACACCGCCGTAATCGCGATCGAGAACGAGAGGTCGTAGCCCTCCTTGGTTTGCGCATCGATGAAGATCTTGGATTGGCTCGCGGCGTCCGCCGTCGAGGAACCGGAGATGCCGGCGAAGAACACGCTCAGCACCACATTGATCTGCGCCAGCGACCCCGGCCAGTGCCCGACCATCGAGCGCGACAGCGCCACCAGCCGGTCGGTGATGCCGCCGATGCTCATCAGGTTCGCGGTCAAGAGGAAGAACGGCACCGACAGCAGGATGAAGGAATTGTAGGCATTAAAAGTCTCCTGCGCGAGCGTCATCATCGACAGCCGCGGCTCGATCAGCAGTACCGGCAGGCAGGCAAGGCCGAGCGCGAAGGCGACGGGCACGCGCACGATCAACAGCGCGATGAAAACGCCGAACAGCACCAGGGCCGCCTGGCCGGCTGAAAAAACGGTGCCGCTCATCGCGCGGTCCCGAACAGGATGCGCGTTTCATCGACGATCTGCTCGCCCGCGAATGCGATCCAGGTGAAGCCCGCCACCGGCCAGGCGACATGGATCAGCCAGAGCGGCAGATCGGCAAGTTCAGAGGTTCTGTTCCATGCGAACCGGGTGAACTCGATGCCGGCCCACACGAACACCAGCGCCAGCGCCAGGATGCCGAGCCGCGCCGCGATCCGCACCAAAGCTTCGCTTCGCCGCGACAGGTCCGGCCAGACGTCTACTTCGAAGTGCTGCGCCTCCCGCACCCCGACCATGGCGCCGATCATGATGGTCCAAACGAACAGGAACCGCGCCATCTCCTCGGTCCAGATATAGGACGGAATGAAGGGAGTGTAGCGCGAGACCACCTGCAGCGTGACCGGAATGATGATGATGCCGACACAGGCGGCCAACAGTATTTCCAAAAGTTTGCCGTAGGCGGCGGTGACCCGGCGCCACAGCGACGGGCTGGGAGACAACGGTATTTCGGTCATCGGCACTCCGGGCGGGCAAGTGAAACGTCAGACGCGGGCATCAATTTGCTGCCGGCCATATGCAGCGCCGTCATCCTGAGGCGCTCGCCTTCTTGGGCGAGCCTCGAAGGATCGGCCACAGGCACTTGCGGCCGTCCTTCGAGACGCCGCGCAAGGGCGCGGCTCCTCAGGATGACGGCTGAATGCGTGGCTCGGAAAAGCACTTATGTTTACGGTCGGATGGATCGGTCTCAAGCGATATTGATCTTCTCAAAGATGCCCTCGGCGCCGATTTCCTTGGCGTATTGCGCCATCACGGGATCGGCGAGCTTCTTCATGGCGTCGCGCTCCTCGAACGGCACGCGCTTGAGCTTGCCCGCCTTCTCCAGCGCATCGAGCTTTGTCACCTCCTCGCTGGATTCCAGCTTGCGGCCGTAATCGCCGGCTTCCTTGCCGGCCTTGAAGATCGCCTCCTGCAATTCCTTCGGCAGCGTCTTCAGCGTCTTCACCGAGAAGCAGATCGGGCGGATCGACACCGCGTGTTGTGTCAGGTTGAGATGCGGCGCGACTTCATAAAACTTCATCGCCTCGACGCCGGCCGCCTCGTTTTCGCCCGCCGCGATCACGCCGTTCTGGATGGCATTGTAGATTTCATTGTAGGCGATCACCGTCGGGCTCATGCCGACCGCCGCGAACGTCTTCGACCAGATCGGCGCGCCCTGCACGCGCACCTTGAGGCCCTTGATCTCTGCCAGGTTCCGGATCGGCTTGTTGGCGAAGATGTTGCGGATGCCGCCGCCGGCATAGCCGACCAGCACCACCTCGGCCTTGGCGGCGACCTCATCGGCGATCGGCGCCAGGATGTTCTGCTCGACCACCTTGTTCATGTGGTCGATGCCCTTGAACACGAAGGGCGCGTCGATAAACGGCGCCGCCTTGGCGAAGGTCGACATGTGGGCCGGCGAGACGATGCCGTAGTCGACGGCCTTGCCCTGCGACATGTATTCGAAATACTGCTTCTCCAGGCCGAGCGACGAGTTCTTGTGCAGCGTGAAGTTGACCGGCTTGCCGTAATATTGCTTCACCAGTTCTTCGAATTTGAGCAGCGCCCGGTTGAACGCGTGATCGTCGTTGAACTGCACGGCGCCATTCAGCGTGATAGGCGCCTGCGCTTTTAGAATCGACGGCATCCCGAGAACGCCGGTGGCCGCGGTGGCGCCGAGTCCCGCAAGTACGGTTCTTCGCTTCATGGTTTCCTCCCTGGTATACCCGTCCCTTTGGGATCTTGGGCGTCGCCGCCGGCAATGCGGCGGCGATCGTCGCAAGCGTATGCAAAAGAAGGCAGCTATGGAAGGCACTTTCGGGGTGCAAAGCGCGCCCTGTGGCCGCATAGCCCCAAGGACATCGCGGAAACCGGGCATTTTTCATCAAATTATCGGCCCGCCGTCAGTGCGAAATTCAGCGCGTTTTCTAACGCGGTGGTGAGGGCCGCGGCGCTATGGTTGCCAACGGGAAAGGTTGGGGTTTGACTCGAGGAAGGCTTGGAGGCCGCCATGAGTTCGGATTTCAGCATCAAGCCGGTGGGGACGCCGGTTGCCACGCCGTTGCCGCCCGTCTCGCCCGCGGCGGAGCAGGCGGTTGCGACCGACCTGCCTGCGCCGCAAAGCGTGGCGGCGGCGGATGCCGGCCCACACGCCCGCAACGACACGCAAAACTCCGGCGGTCATACCTCGAACCACGTCATCCTCGACCGCGACGCCGGCTCGGTGGTCTATCAGGTGGTCGACAACCGCACCAGCCTGGTCGTCAAGCAGTTTCCCGACCAGGGCATGTTGCGGCGGCGCGCTTACGCCCGCGCGCTGGAACAGGCGCGCGAAGACGTCCACGCGCTGCGCATCGACAGGCAGATCTAAGAAGCGCCGCTCTCGTGCCCCGGACGCAGCGCAGCGCCATAAGCGCATTTACGCGCGTCTTCGACGCGCTATGCCCTTCGCGGCGTGGTGCGCTGCAGAGCCGGGGCCCACCAACGTTTACGGTGTTCATGGCTGGGTGGGTCCCGATTCTGCGAAGCAGCGTGAAGAACGCGGCATCGCGCCCGGGACACGGCGACACCTAGTCCCGCGTCGCATACGCGGTGTTGAGCCGCGTGGAGCCGTCATAGGGGTTGGTGACGACCGTCTTGATCGTCGCCTTGCCGAGCTTGGCCAGCATGAATTTCGAATCGCCGATCCGGAACGAGGCGTCCCTGATCAGGACGTCCTGGTACTTCACCGTCGAGCCGCTCTGGTAGCGGACCTTTGCGCGAAAGCCGTTGACGTTGGAAACCGTGAAGCTGAAGTCCTCGCCGGTCGAGTACTTGCCTTGCCAGGTGCCCTGGTAGTCCGCCGCATTGACCGCGACATAGGGCGTCTTCGACGGCACCATGCCGCCGACGGTGGTGTAGTTCGTCGCGATGATGCTGAGAATATCGGCCATCAGGCGCGGCCGGAAAGACCTGCGGCGAGGTTGCAGTTGATGTCGATCAGCGACTTCAGCTTTTCAGGCGCGGGGTTGGTCTGGATCTCGACGGTCTGCTTCATCACGAAGATGCCGATATTGGCGATGTTCTGGCGGATTTCGACCGCCAGCGGATTCTCATCGTTGATGGCGTCGCTCATGAAGATCGACCACAACTTACGATTGAACATGATCGCCGAATTGAGCCGGCTGCCCGCCCCGCTCCAGTTCTCCACCACGTCCTGAAGCTGCTGTGCCGCCTTCAAAAGCGCCTGCGCTTCGATTTCGCGGGGCGATGCGGTGGTCTGCGAATTGCGGGCGTAGGTCTGGGCGGCGCTGGACATTCATGACCTCGATCTGGGCGGCAGGGCGGCGGAAAATGCCCACGATTTATACAGTTGTGCCTTTAAAATATGGTTAATTACCATTTCCGATTGTGACGAGATGGAGCCCGGATTGTGCGCGGACTGGCAGCTGCGCCATCCGGAAGTTCTTGCCCTCATCCGGAGTAGCGGGCCTGTAGCTCAATCCGGGTTACCAATTACTGCGGCCTAAGTGTTGGCGAACAATTCACGATTTCTCCGCAACGATCCCAAGGCTCGGCACGGGCACGCCTCTCTCGGTGCGGATCGGTTGCTGTTCGAGCTGTAACACCACAAGGCCGGCTGCCTCTATCGACGCGCGCACATAAGAAGCACTATGAGCGTAGCGCCTGCCCTCGCCCATAGTAAAACCGTCGCCGTCGTGCCTTTCCAGGGTGAAAGCCAAAAGGCCGCCGGCAGCCAGAACACGGCTCGCTTCCTTCAGAACCGGAAAGAGATCGGCGACATAGACCATCGCATCGGCGGAGAGGACGAACTCCACGCTGGAGTCAGGCGTCGACCGCAGACCCTCCAGCATATCGGTCACTTTAAGCTGGGCATAGAGACCCGTGGCGCGTGCCTTTTCGATCATAGCCGGCGAAAGGTCGATGCCCGTGAATCGATCGACCATTTCAGCAAAGGCGGCCGCCGCCAATCCCGTACCGCAACCGAGATCGATCGCGTGTCTGAAATGGGCCGGCTTCCGATGCGCGAGGCATGCAGACCGCACCGCTTCCAGCAACACCTGGGGTCCGCGATATCCGAGCCTCTCCAGCAGAGCGGTATCGAATGTATCCGCATATTGATCGAACAGCCGACGCACATAGGCAGCGGGCATTTCCGACACTTCGTCGGCGCCCAGCCGCATCAGTTCGACGCTCGCACCGAACGCATCGGAAGGATCCAGTTCACGCGCCCGGCGCAAGGCCAGAATCGCGCCGTCACGATCCCCGAGTTGCTCGAGCACTTTTCCAAGCAACCGCCAAGCAGACACCCGACCCGGCTCCAACTCGGATGCCCGCCGATAGCTTGCCGCTGCCTCTGCATTCCTGCCGAGATTGTGCAGGCAATCGCCTTTGACACAGAGCGCTTCAACCTGATCCGGAGAAATGGCCAGCGAAAGATCGCACTTGGCGAGCGCCTCCTCGTACCGGCCTAATTCGAGCAAGACGCCGCCGCTTAGAGCCGATGCCTCCGCATTGTTGGGATCGAGCGTAAAAGCATGCTCATAGGTCAGCAGCACTTCATCGTACCGGCGCTGTATGCGCAGCAGGTTTCCTAATTTGATCCAGGGCGCGGCCCGATCTGGAGCCAGCTTGATCGCGATGTCGAAGCTTTTCCTGGCCTCATCCAGCTTGTTCTGTTCTCGAAGCAACTCGCCGAGGTTCAAGAAATATTCGTGATTGTTCGGATTGCATCTGATCGCCGAGGCGATCAGATCGACGGCCAGATCCGGGCTGTTGGTCTGCCAGTGGACCAAACCAAGAAGATGGAGCGAATCCGCGTGCTTCGGATCACGCGTCAATGCCTGCCGACAGCGGTCTTCGGCCGCTCCATATCGTTTGGACAAGAAGTGGCGCACGGCGGCGGCGTGCAGATCGGCCGGAGAGCGCCTTGTTCTGCTCTGCTCGAGGCTTTTGAAACGAGGTTGAAGCCGGCCCATTGCATACGTCCCTTGGAATTGAGATCGACCAGAGTATCGTTGTCGCAACGACCCGAATCAATTCCATGATAAACCCAACTCCTAACGAAGAGTTATCGGCTGGATTGCTTCGTCGCTTCGCTCCTCGCAATGACAGCCATGTCGGCAACGACAAAAACGGCGGGGCCGCCCCCGCCGTTTCGACTGCCGGTTGAAAGCTTCAGATTACTGCAGCAGCTTGAGCACGCTCTGCTGCGACTGGTTGGCGAGCGCAAGCGCCGAGACTGCGATCGACTGGCGGGTCGACAGCGCCTGGCTGTTGGCCGCTTCTTCGTTGGTGTCGGCCAGCGTCAGGTTGGCTGAGCCGGTCTGCAGCACGTTGATCAGGTTCTTGTTGAAATCCTGGCGGATCTGCACGACCGACAGGTTCGATCCCAGCGTCGAGGCTTCGGTGCGCAGCGTGGTGCTGGCGTTGGAGATCTTGACCAGCGTGGCGTTCGCGGAGTTGTTGTCCAGGAAGTCGGTGCCCGAGGTCAACAGGGCAAGGCCGAGGCCCGCCGCGTTGAAGGTCACGCCCTTGATGTTCAGCGTCGACTTGCCGGTTTCGTTGAAGGTCAGCTTGAGGTCGTCGCCGTTCAGCAGGTTGATGCCGTTGAACGACGAATCCTGCGACGTGGTGGTGATCTGGGTGATGATGTTGTTGTACTGGCTGACCAAATTAGCGCGAATGGTCTGCGAGGCGGCATCGGCGACGGGAGCAACAGCAGCTCCGAACGTCGCGGTGCCCGGAGTCGAGCCGACGGTAACCGCACCGATCGTGGACGAAGCGTAGTCGTTGGCCGTGGTGAAGACGAGCTTGTTGGCGCTGTCCAGGCTGGCCGTCAGGTTGGCGGGGGCCAACGCG
>NZ_DASYMN010000016.1:0-1858 GCF_036009065.1 Bradyrhizobium sp.
CGTAATCTGCGATGCGTCATCAGCCGACAGCCTGTCAGCCATTAGATCCGGTCGACAGGCGACGTCGCCATTGGTTTGGTGAGCCCGGTGGGATTCGAACCCACGGCCCCAAGATTAAAAGTCTCGTGCTCTACCAACTGAGCTACAGGCTCGCCGAGGCGCTTTCAACGCCATGCGGAGCCGCGGGTCAAGTCCGCCCGCGGACATCACCACATCTCTTTTTTGGTAACAGCCTAGGTCACGGCTGTGACGAGGGGTATTGACAAGTCACGGGCGAGTACGGGTCAACGTGTCGATGGCACCGCCCGATGACACCCCCTGCGGAGATAGCGCCCCGGTCGCGACGAACAGCGATGCGGTGATTGCGGCCTTGCAGGCCGAGAATGCGCGGCTGCGCGCCGAGAATGCGGTGCTGACGGCGCGGTTGGCGGAACTGGAGCGCCGTCTCGGGCTGAACAGCCGCAACAGCGGCAAGCCGCCGTCCAGCGACGGATTGAAGAAGCCGCCGCGGGTCAATAGCCTACGTGAGCCAACCGGCAAGACGACCGGCGGTCAGCCGGGTCATCCGGGCAAGACGTTGCGCCGCACGGAAACCCCTGATGCCACGATCAACCCTTATCTGGCTGTCTGCGCCGGGTGTGGCGAGGCGTTGACCGCGGCGACGGCGACTGATCACGTCGCCCGACAGGTGTTCGATTTGCCGGAACCGAGGCCGCTGATCGTCACCGAACACCGCGCGCATGGCTGCCGCTGTACCGCCTGCGGCGCACAGACGCGAGCCGCCTTCCCTGACGGGGTTACGGCGCCGGTGCAATATGGCCCGCGGATCGCTGGCTTTGTGCTGTATTTGCTGCACTATCAACGGCTGCCTGAGAAGCGTCTGGCCATGCTGATGGCCGATCTGTTCGGGGTCACGCTGGTGGCTGCGACCATTGCGCGGATCAGCCGGGACTGTGCCGGGCGCTACGCGGGTTTCGCTGATGCCGTGCGCGACCTGGTCGCGGCGGCGGCGCTCAAGCACCTGGACGAAACCGGCTTCCGCATCGGCGGCAAGACGCAGTGGCTGCACATCGCCTCGACCCTCCGGCTCACCTTCTACCGGGTCTCGCCCAAGCGCGGCAGCCTGCTGGCGAACGTCACCGGCATCGTCGTGCATGACCACTGGAAGCCGTACTACACGATGACCGGCGTGCGGCACGCGCTGTGCAACGCGCATCATCTGCGCGAACTGAAGGCGCTGGTCGACATCGAACAAGAGGACTGGGCGCGCCGGATGCAGCGCCTGCTGCGCCGCGCCTGCCACGCGAGCAACCTCGCGCGTGAGCGGGGCGTGCCGTTGAAGCCGGGCCTGATCGCGTTGTTCGAGCGATGCTATGACACGATCCTGGCGGAGGGTCTGGCATTCCATGACACGCAACCGGCCTTGGTCCGCGCTGTCGGCACAGGCAAACCTCGCGGCCGGCCGCCACGCCGGGTTGGCCACAACCTGCTGTTGCGGCTCGGCAGCCGAAAAACCGACGGGCTGCGCTGTCTCACCGACCCGCTTGTGCCGTTCAGCAACAACCTGGCGGAACGCGACGGGCGGATGATGAAATTGCGCCAGAAGATCTCCGGCGGCTTCCGCTCCATGGAGGGGGCGATGGATTTTGCCGTGATCCGCTCGCTGCTGTCGACGGCGAGGAAGCAGGGCTGGGATATCCTGCAAACCCTCAACGCCAACCCAGATCGCCTGATCGCAGACCTCAGGGTTGCGTGACCGCCCGCGACCTGGGCTGTTACAAAATAAGCATCACCTGCCAGGACCGCGTGGGCCTTGCCAGCACGCAGCCACCTCCGCACAGGGCCGTTGATGCCACGG
>NZ_DASYMN010000017.1:0-7649 GCF_036009065.1 Bradyrhizobium sp.
CTGACCTCAGGCAAATCTGCAGTTATTGCGATGCTCCAACGGGTTTCAACAAGTCGCATCTGAAAGTGGGCTGACTTTCCGTGTCTCGAACTCCAATGATTTGAGTCACTTATTTTGAATCAGACTCTCAGGATGAGGTTGGGTGTTTTCCGGCGTCTCTTGAGAAAATACAGGGAGCGTCATCGTGGCCGAGGGCGTCAGGAAAGACGAGGAATTTTCCGGCACCAAGCCGGTCGAGGAGCGTCATCGCATCGACGAGATGCGCCTCGATAGCTGGATGCGCGAACATGTCGAGGGATATGCGGGTCCATTGACGGTCCTGCAGTTCAAGGGCGGCCAGTCCAACCCAACCTACCGGCTCGATACGCCGGGCCGTTCCTATGTGATGCGCCGAAAACCCTTCGGAAAACTGCTGCCGTCGGCGCATGCGGTCGACCGCGAATTCAAGGTCATCGCGGCGCTGGGCAAGCAGGGCTTTCCGGTCGCCAAAGCCTACGCGCTGTGCACCGATGATACCGTGATCGGCGCCGCCTTCTACATCATGTCGATGGAAGAGGGCCGGGTGTTCTGGGATCCAGCGCTGCCGAGCCAGGTGCCGGATGCGCGGCGCAAGATCTTCACCAGCAAGATCGAGACGCTGGCAAGACTGCATCGATATGACCCGGAAAAAATCGGCCTCGGCGATTTCGGCAAGCCAGGCAATTATTTCGCGCGCCAGGTCGATCGCTGGACCAAACAGTACCGCGCCTCCGAAACCCAGCACATCCCGGAAGTCGAAAAACTGATCGAGTGGCTGCCGCGCACGGTGCCGGAACAGACGCGCGTCTCGATCGTGCACGGCGACTACCGCCTCGACAACATGATCTTCCACCCCACCGAGCCGCGCGTGCAGGCGGTGCTGGACTGGGAACTGTCGACCCTGGGCGATCCGATGGCGGATTTCACCTACCTGTTGATGCAGTGGACCATGCCCGGCCTTGCCAACGCCGATCTTGCGGCGCTGAACATTCCGACCATGGACGAGGCGGCGAAAATCTACTGCGACGTCACCGGCGAGACCGTGCCGGACCTCAACTGGTATTTCTCCTACAACCTGTTCCGCCTCGCCGGCATTACACAAGGCATCGCCGGCCGCATCCGCGACGGCACCGCAGCCAGCGCCAAGGCCATGGAGTCCGCCAAGCGCACCGTGCCGCTCTCGCAGGCCTCCTGGGACTACGCGCAAAAGGCGGGGGCGACGTAGCTCCCATGTCCCGGGCGCGATGCGGCGCGTAGCTCTTGCAAAGCGCTGCTTCGCAGAACCGGGACCCCGCTTTCTTAAAGTCGCAAGCAACCGGGGCCCCGGCTCAGCACCGCTCCGCAAATGCTACGCGCTGCGCTGCGTCCGGGGCACACACGAGCCGCGTCTCAGCCTGCAGGAACCTCACTTGGCCCTTTCCCCGAATATTCGCGGAAGCCTGTTGATGGCCGTTGCCACGGCGAGCTTCACGATGAATGACACGATCACCAAGGCGGTGTCGGCTGAGATGAACTTCGGCCAGATGATTCTGGTGCGAGGCTTGTTCGCAATTGTGCTGATCGCAGCGCTTGCCTGGCGTCAGCGCGCGCTGCGTCCGCTGCGCACACTGATGATGAGGCCGCTCGCGCTGCGGGTGGCCGGCGAAGTCGGGGGAACGGTGTCGTTCCTTGCCGCGATCGTGCACCTGCCTCTTGCGAATACCGCGGCGATCTTTCAGGCACTGCCATTGGCGGTCACGCTTGGCGCAGCGCTGATGTTCGGCGAGCCCGTCGGCTGGCGCCGCTGGCTGGCCATCACGGCCGGCTTTATCGGCGTTCTCATTATCGTTCGGCCGGGGCTCGAGGATTTTGACCGGTTTTCGCTATTGGCGCTGGTCTCGGTCGTCTTCTGCGCGTTGCGCGATCTTGCGACCAAGCAAATACAAGCGCACATCCCATCGCTGTTCATCACCCTGCTGACCACCGTTACGGTTACGACAACCGGAGCCGCCATACTCGTTCCGCTCGGCGGCTGGACGCCACCCTCCGGCCGCGGGCTTGCTCTGTTGGCGCTTGCGGCGGTTCTTCTCCTGATCGGTTATCAATGCGTCATCATGGCGCTGCGCATCGGCGATATCTCGGCGGTGGCGCCGTTCCGCTATTCCGCCCTGCTATGGGCGATGCTGCTTGGTTATCTGGTGTTCGGCGACGTGCCCGATGGCCTGATGGTGACCGGCGCTTCGATCATCGTGCTGTCCGGCCTTTACGCCTTCTACCGCGAGCGCAAGCGCGATCGGCCGGTGGCGGCAGGCGCATCCGGGCTGCCGCCCGACGGGCTGTGACGAGGCTTGTGTCCCGGGTGTCCCGGGCGATGCAGCGCGTAGCTCTTGCGAACGCTGCTTCGCAGAACCGGGACCCCGGTTTACGTTGACTCGCGAGCAACCGGGGCCCCGGCTCTGCAGCGCGCCGCTTCGCGCGCTGCGCTGCGTCCGGGGAACGCCAGCGGAAGGCGTTGCGAGACGCTAGATCGGCTTGCCTGCATAGGGCATTGAGGCCGTCAGCCCGCCGTCGACCGGGATTGCCTGGCCGTTGACATAGGACGCCTCGTCGCTGGCGAGGAACAGGCCCATTGCCGCCAGTTCATGCGGCTGGCCGGCGCGCTTGAGCGGGTTGAGCTGGCCGATCTTGTGATCGGTGCCGCGCTGCTTGGCGTTGTCGAAGATCGGCTTGGTCATGCCGGTCTCGATCAGGCCGGGACATACCGCGTTGATGCGCACGCCGGTGCCCGACAGCGAATAGGCGGTGGTCTGCACCAAGCTGATGACGCCGGCCTTGCTGGCGCCGTAGGGATGGCCGCTGGCGCCGGATTTCAGGCCCGCGACCGACGCGGTGCAGACGATCGAGCCGGACTTCTGCGCGATCATGTGCGGCGTCGCATACTTGGTCGCGAGGAACGGCCCGATCAGGTTGATGCGCAGGATTTCCATCCAGTGCTCCACGGTCTGCTCGGCTAACGGCACCAGCCCGCCGCTGACGCCGGCATTGGCCCAGATCGCATCGAGCCTGCCGTAGCTGGACACCGCCTTGTCGATGAAGGCCTTGACGTCGGCTTCCGATCCGGCATCGGCCTGCAGCGCTGCGATGGTGCCGCCGGATTCGCTGACCAGCTTTGCGGTTTGCTGCACGCTGTCGCTGCGATCGACGGCGACCAGTTTTGCGCCTTCTTTTGCAAACAGCAGCGAGGCGGCGCGGCCGATGCCGCTGCCGGCGCCGGTGATGATGACGGATTTTGCCTTCGAGGCGGCCCATATGTTTCTCCCTGTTGCCGGTTTTTTCAGCGCTTGCCGCCATGCGGAATTTGAAGTCGCAGAGCGCCGAAGTGACTTGAGGCATCGCTCAGTCTCACGTACAGCGGCATGAACAGTATTGAAGGGTTTTTAAGATGTCCAATCCCGACAAGCCATTCGTCCTGCAACATGCCGTTCCTTTAGGTGTGGTCGCGACCCGCTGGTGGTGGATACGCCACGCCCCGGTGCGCGGCGACGGCGGCAATATTTACGGACAGAAGGACATGCCCTGCGATTGCAGCGACAGCGTCGTGTTCGACGCGGTCGGCAAGATATTGCCGCGCGATGCGGTGTGGGTCGCAAGCAAGCTGCAGCGCACCCACCAGACCGCGGAAGCGATCTGGGCCGCCGGTTTTCCAAAACCCCACGCGATGCCTTATGAGGCCGACTTCAACGAGCAGCATCTCGGGGACTGGCAGGGCCTCAACCGCGCCGAATTCTTCGCCAGTCACCCCATCAAACTCGGCGGTTACTGGTTCGCGCCGATCGACGAGCCATCGCCGAACGGCGAAAGCTTCATGGATCTGTACAACCGCGTATCCCGCGCGATCGAACGCATCAACGCCGAGCACGCCGGCAAGGATATCGTCGCGGTGGCGCATGGCGGCACCATCAAGGCCGCGATCGGGATTGCGCTGGGCGACCAGCCGGAAAAAGGCCTCGCCTTTACCATCGACAATTGCTCGATCACGCGGCTGGATCATCTCACAAGCTCCGGCCACAGCGGCTGGCGCATACCATTTGTCAACCAGCAGCCGTGGATCGCGGATGCCTCGCACGCCGCGATGCATCAGCCGGCGGGGCCGGAAGTGGTGCCGGCGACCAAGCTGGCGTGAGCGCGGGCGAAGCCCGCGCGTCATTGCGAGCAAAGCGAAGCATCCAGAAGCCGCGAGGAAGGTCTGTATTGCTTCGTCGCAAGGGCTCCTCGCAATGACGGGGACAGGTTGTCGAAATCCACAAACACTGCTTAGCTTCAATTCAACGAATAGACTCAAGGGGGAAACGCATGACCTTGTTCGACATGAAAGGAAAAGTCGCCGTCATCACCGGCTCGTCGCGCGGCATCGGCCGTGCCATCGCCGAGCGGATGGCCGAGCACGGCGCCAAGGTGGTGGTCTCCTCACGCAAGCAGGACGTCTGCGATTCCGTGACCAAGGAAATCAATGACAAGTTCGGCAAGGGCGCCGCGGTCGCCATCGCGGCCAACATCTCCAGCAAGGAAAACCTGCAAAACCTCGTGGGCGAAAGCAACCGCGCCTTCGGCAAGATCGACGTGCTGGTCTGCAACGCCGCCTCGAATCCCTATTACGGCCCGCTCGGCGGCATTTCCGACGACCAGTTCCGCAAGATTCTCGACAACAACATCGTCGCCAACAACTGGCTGACCAGCCTGGTGGTGCCGCAGATGATCGAGCGCAAGGACGGCGCTATCATCATCGTCTCGTCGATCGGAGGCCTGAAGGGCTCGACCAATCTCGGCGCCTATGCGATCTCGAAGGCCGCCGACATGCAGCTCGCGCGCAATCTTGCCTGCGAATACGGCAAGCACAACATCCGGGTGAATTGCATCGCGCCCGGCCTGATCAAGACCGATTTTGCCAAGGCGCTGTGGGACAATCCGGAAAACCTCAAAGCCTCGACCTCGCGCTCGCCGCTGCTGCGCATCGGCACGCCCGACGAGATCGCGGGAGCCGCGGTGTTCCTCGGCTCGGCGGCGGGGAATTTCATGACCGGGCAGAGCATCGTGATCGATGGCGGAGCGACGATCAGCTAGCTCAAGCACATCGTCATCCTCGCGCAACCAACTCCACGTCATCCCGAGGGATGTGTATGTTTACGTCATTGCGAGCGAAGCGAAGCAATCCAGAGCTGGTGTCCCGAGATGCATAGCGCTGCCGCTATCACTCATGTCTCGTCCCCGCCTTCGCGCTAGGGCATGCACACATCGTTATAGGCCGAGCCGATTGGTCGTCCGCGCCAAGCACAGACGCCGTGCCGTGAGCGAGCACCGCAGGTGACGATTTTCCTGTTGACAGGTAACTTAGCCTAGGATTATATATGGCCAGCTCGTGCCGGCGTCTGCAGCGTCCGGCAGACAGGCCGGTGGCCAGGTGGAGCGCCGGGAGGCGCAGCGCCTGCCTTGGGCGCGCGCGGTGCCTTGCCGCGCGAGGTGGGTACGTTAATCCCGCCTCAAAGGGTGCCCGCTGGTGCCCTGGCGCCTCCCGCCGCTCCACCCCTCGCTTGGGTTCGCGAGGGACTGGCAAACCTCGGACGCAGTGCGCCGCGAGAATATAGAGGCTTGGCTGTTTGAAATTTGAATCGAAATTGCGCAACGCGTCGAACTACATTCTGCGTCGTCCCGGCGTTCGCCTGGGGCATGCACACATCGTTACAAGGGCCGGCCCGATTGGCGCAGGTCCACGCCAAGGACTTTTCCTCGTCACACATTCAACCGTCATCCCCGCGCAACGGCTGCGCCGTTGTCACGAGAGGAGCCGCGCGCTTGCGCGGCGTCTCGAAGGATGGCCGCGGGCACTTGTGGCCATCCTTCGAGGCTCGCCGAAGACGGCGAGCACCTCAGGATGACGGCAGTGCTGGTCTTTTCGTCAGCAAAAACGATGTGTGCATGCCCTAGCGCGAAGGCGGGGATCCATACTCCGTGTCGCCGCTGTTGGATTGTTGCGGACGACACGTCGCAACTGAAAAGCCAGGGGTTATGGGTCCCCGCCTTCCGCGGGGACGACATTGTGCTTGTTGCGCGGGCGACCTTTACTCCACCGCCGCGTAGACCAGACCGCGCATCAGGTCGCGGAGATATACGCGCTGCCCAGGTCCTTGGCTCATGAACACCGCGAACAGCTCTTCCGCAGGGTCGATCCAGAAGAACGTGCCCGCCACGCCGCTCCAGAAGAACTGCCCGGCCGAGCCCGCAAATGGCGCCATGCCGTCATGTGTGCGCACCGCAAAGCCGAGTCCGAAACCGTGGCCGGGCGACAGCAGGGTGCCGTTGATCCTCACGCTCGGGTCGAGATGGTTCGATGCCATCGCCTTCAGCGTCTTGCGGCCGATGATGCGGTCGCCGTCGAGCGAGCCGCCGCTCAGCAGCATCTGGCAGAACCGCGCATAATCCATCGTGGTCGAGACGAGGCCGCCACCGCCGGATTCCATCACCGGCTTTTCCAGCATGTCGATGAGTTTTACCGCTTCACCGCTCCACGGATCGTTCGCGAACGGCTCGGCCAGGCGGTGCGCGTTCTCCTTAGCCGTGTGGAACGCCGTCTCCGTCATCTGCAGCGGCGCCAGGATGCGCTCGGTGAGATACGCGCTTAAGCGTTTGCCGGAGACGATTTCGATGATGCGGCCCAGAATGTCGGTGGAGCGGCTGTAGTTCCACTCCGCGCCGGGCTGGCAGAGCAGCGGCATGCCGGCGACGATGGCGGCATGTTCGGCGTTGCTGATGCCGCGGTCGCGAATCCTCGATTGCTGGTACATCTGCTGCAGCGGGCCGTTGCCGGCGGTGTCGTTGGTAAGCCCGGAGGTGTGCCGCAGCAGGTCCTGGATGGTGATCGGCCGTTGGAGCGGCACGAGGTCGAACTTGCCGTTGTTCTCGACGCCGACCTTCTGCGCGGAAAACTCCGGAATGTATTTGGTCAGCGGCTCGCTGAGCAGCAAAAAACCGTCCTCGACCAGCTGCATGATGCCGATGGAGATGATCGGCTTGGTCATCGAGTAGATGCGAAAAATGCTGTCGCGGGTCATCGGCGCGCTCTCCGCCGGATTTTGCCGGCCCAGCGCCTCGAACCATCCGATCTGGCCGCGCCGCGCCACCATCACGGTGACGCCGGGAATGGTGCCCTTGTCGATCTCGCGCTTGAACGCGTCCGACATCCGCGCCAGCCGGGTTGGCGACAGCCCCAGCGACTGAGGCCTGGCTTCGGGAAGCGGCGGGGTTTGCGGATCGGTGGCTTGCTTGGTGGCGACTTGCGCGTTCATGGGCGTCTCCCGATTGCTCTTTTTATCTCCACGCCTAAATAAGGTGCTCAGCCGGCATGGTGAGCGCGAGATTGGCCCAGAAGTTCTGGCTTGAACAGAGGCGTTTTTCGAGAGTAAACCAGCCGCGTTTTCAGATGCCGCGCGAAAGAGCGCCGGCGACAGAGGTGGATGAATGGCCAAAGCAAAGTTTGAACGTACCAAGCCGCATTGCAACATCGGGACGATCGGTCACGTCGACCATGGCAAGACGTCGCTGACGGCGGCGATTACCAAGGTCCTGGCGGAAACCGGCGGGGCGACCTACACGGCCTA
>NZ_DASYMN010000018.1:0-52124 GCF_036009065.1 Bradyrhizobium sp.
CATGTCGGCTGGCAGATGAACGAAGTGCTCGCCGAGGTCTGGCCGAGCCTGATCGGCGAATGGATATGGACCAAGGCCGCGTTCGGCGAGCACGAAGAAGACCCCGAATATTTCGAGGTCTTCGAACGTAATTTCCGCACCATCTGCAAGCTCGCCGACTGCTCGCTCGACGATCTCAGGCGCCTTCGCGATGACGCGGCTCCGCGATTTATCGACTTCTGCGTGGACAGTGTCGATTGGAGCCGCTTCGGGGTGGTCGGCTTTTCGCTGGTGTTTCAGCAGCTGCTGGCCAGCGTCGCGCTGGCGCGCGCGTTGAAAGCGCGCCATCCGTCGCTGCCGATCATTTTCGGCGGCGCCGCCCTCGAGGACGACATCGCCGAAGAGGTGGTGCGCGGCTGCCCGCAAGTCGATTACGTCTTTTGCGGCGACGCCGAGATTTCACTGCCGAAAATAATCCAGGGCATTCTCGAGGAAAAGCCCGTGAGCGGGTTTCCCGGCCTGATGTCACGCGACGGCGGGCGGGTGGTGTTCGGCGGGCGCGCGGCCAACCTGCGCGACCTCAACGTCACGCCGGTGCCGGAATTCGAAGAATATTTTTACGCGAGGGGCGAGAGCGGATACGCCCAATATAGTCCGCATGGCGAGGTGCTGCTTCCGATCGAAACCGCGCGCGGCTGCTGGTGGGGCGTAAAACACCACTGCACGTTCTGCGGCCTGAACCGGGCGGGAATGGAATTCCGCGCCAAGGAGCCGCAGCAGGTGATGGACATGCTGGAGACGCTCTCGCGCCGCTACGGGCGCCTCGACTTCAACGCCATCGATAACATCATGGCGCCGGAATATACCGAGCAGCTGTTCGGGCGGCTTGCGGAGGCCAAAAGCGACATTCGCCTGCATTACGAAATCCGTCCGCATTTCAAACGCGATCAGCTTGCCAGAATGCGCAGCGGCGGACTGGTTTCGGTGCAACCCGGTATCGAGAGCTTCTCGACGCACGTGCTCAAACTGATGAAGAAGCACTCGACCGGGATGCGCAACCTGGAACTGATGAAGTGGTGCACCTATTACGGCATCAACAATCTCTACAACATACTGGTCGGCTTCGCCGGCGAGACGGCGGACGATTATCGCCAGCAATGCGACGTGATCGACAAGATTCCGCATCTCCAGCCGCCTTACGCGATCGCGAGGGCCCGCGCCGACCGCGGCTCGCCGATGTTCACCGATCCGGACAAGCATGGCGTCGGCCGCCTGCGTCCGGCCGATTGCTATCGCTACATTTTCCCGCGCGGACGCTTCAACCTGGACAGGATCTCGTATTATTTCGATCACGACGGTCCCGGCATGCTGCCGGAACACGAATATGACGACATTTTCCGCGCCGTCGGCGGCTGGCAGGAGCGCTGGCGCAACGGCGAACGGCCGACGCTGCAGTACCGAAAGTCATGCGCGTCGATCTTCATCGAGGACGCGCGCAACGGCACGCCGCGGCAGTTCGACTATTCCGACGGCCACGCCGCGCTCTATGAGTTCTGCATGGATGCGAAGACCGAACACGCAATCCGGACCGAGTTCGGCGAAACCGACTGGCTGGCGCCGGCTTTGGCTGAATTTCGCGAGCGAGATCTCATGATCCGGCTGGACGACCAATATCTCAGTCTCGCGCTTCCGAAGAATTCCTACGTCTGATGCGGCGCGACCGCATCGGCGATTTTTTCGTGGCGGAGGCGTGGTCGGACAGCCTGGCGCGCCTGCCGGCTGCGTTTCATGCGGACCGCGACGAACTCCTCGGCATGATGCGCAAGGATGCCATCCTCTACGAATCGCCGACACAGCCGATCCTGTCGCGCGACGGATCGACGGCGCGCTGGATGCTGAATTCGCTGCAGGTCACGCTGACGCCGCGCGGCGCGGAGCTGGCCGGACGCTGCGTGCTCGAACTGCTCAAGCGTTTCGAGGGCCGGCAGATCGCAACCCTCGGACTGACCGCCGTGCCGATCCTGAATTCCGTCATCATGCAGTCGGGCGGCCGCTATCACGGGCTGCTGGTGCGCCAGCAGCGCAAGAAGCACGGCTCACTGAAGCTGATCGAAGGTCCGATCGATAAAGACGAACCCACCATCGTAATCGACGACTCCATCAGCTCCGGCACCTCCATGCAGCTTGCCTGCGATACGCTGCGCGCCGCCGGCATTCGCGTCGAGGGCGGAATCTTCCTGGTCCGGTTCGGCTGGCACGGCGGCTTTGCGCGCATGCAGGAGCAGGGCTACCACGTCGAGGCGGTAACCGACATCTGGAGTGACTTCATCTATCACATGGATGACGAGCCGAAGCCGATCGGCAATCCGACCAAGATTTTTCCGCAAATCCGATGGAGTAAGGCGCGCGCCCCGGAGAAGCTGCATCCGGCCAAACTGGCGCGCATCGCCATGCGCGAATACCTCACCTCCGGAAAACTGCCGCGCCCGCCGCAGGCGCTCGACAGCGATTATCCGGCTGGAGGCGGCGCCTGGGTAAGCCTGCGCTCCCTCCAGGACATTCACGTCCGCCACGCGCGTGACGGATACTGGAATTTCCCCGGCGAGAAAGCCTGGCCGGCGAGCGAAGCGGTGCTGTGGGCAGCGCTCAAGACGGCCGAAACCCTGCCGAAGAACAAGGCGCTTGCCTTGCTCGACGATAGCGCGATCGCCGTCACGTTCTTTACCGCGATGGAACAGTGTCCGGTCGGCGCGCTCGACAACGACCGCTACGGGATCGTGGTGCGCAGCCTGGAACGGCCGGGCTGGATGGGCGGCGCGCTGCCGCGCATGCCCGGCATCCTGAATGAGTGGGATCAGTATCAGCACGCGCGCACGACCAATGCCGGGCTGATTTCGTTCGAGCCGCACGCGATCCTTCGTCACGACGTCATCAAGGCGGCGGAGCCCGGCGTGAGCTGGCAGCCGACCGGCGTTCCCTTCGCCGCGGCCCATCCGCTGACGCGAGCCGACCGCGGCGGCATGGTGGCCGCACGTGCGCGCGATCTCGCCGTCGCCAGGCTGTTCGGCAGCGAACTGTGCACGGCGCCGCTTCGCGATGACCTGTTGCCCTCCGATACCGATCAGCTTTACGTCAGCGTCTATCTGGGTGGGCGGCTGCGCGGATGTTTCGGCGCCGTGCTGCGCCGGCTCGACGAGGATGTGGCGACGCTGGTGGAGGCCGCGCTGGGCGATACGCGCTTCGAAGCTCCGGCGGACGTGACGTCGCCGGAGGCGGTATCCGTCACCGTCGCGCTGCTGTACGACCGCCTCGAGCTTGGGCTTCATTCCATCGAGGACATCATCCGCCGCATCCGCTATGGCGAGCACGCGCTGATGGTCGAGCAGAAGAAACGGTTTGCACTTTATTTGCCTTCGGTCGCCAGCCGTTACAGCCTTTATCCCGTTGCCTTCGTCGAGGAACTGCTGCGCAAGGCCGCGATCACCAAGCCGCCGTACCGGTGGACCCGGTTCGCGTGTGCGGCGTGGCTTGCGGATCAGGCGGGCGAGCGACCTGTCGAAGGAAGTTTCGCGCCCGAAGCTGCCCCGGCCGGATTGCCGGCATTGTTGGGGCGGCTTGCTCCGCTCGCCATCGCTTATTTGTTGCGGCACCAGCGTCCGGACGGCACGTTCTTCACCCGCTACGAGCCGTTACTGGATCAACTCTATGAGAGCGTCGATCTGCCACGGCTTGCCCATGCCGCGTGGGTGCTGGCACGGGCCTCCGGGACAACCGATGAATCGGCCGGCAAGGCCGCCCTCCGCACGATGAAATTCCTGTTGGACGCCGTCGAGGAAACCGCTGACGGACTGTGGCTCAGTTACGCCGACAACGATCGTTCGGTCGCCGAAAACGCCCTGCTCGTTCTCGCGCTATGCAAAATTTCGGACCAGAAGCTCCGCAAGCGGTGGGTCCCGCGGCTTGCGGCGACGCTTTGGTCGCGCATCGATGCGCATGGCCGCGTCCACACGCATGCGGATCAAGCCGCGGCATCGGACGCCTATCAGGATTACTTCCCGGGCCAGGTATTGCTGGCGCTCGCCACCGCGGCGCAGGCCGGACTGACGTCACTCGACGACGTAAAGTTCACGCGGGCGTTTCGCTATTACCGGCACCGGTTTCGCGCCCGGCCGCATTTCGGGCAGGTCTCATGGCTGGCGCAGGCGTGCCTCGCCTGTTGGCGGATCAAGCCCGATCCGTGCTTCGCCGATCTGGCTTTCGACGTCGCCGACTGGATCCTCGGCTTCCAGCAGCAAAAGTCCGGCGCGTTCCTGAACGATCATCAGTCCGACACGCCGGGCTATACGACCGCGCTGTATCTGGAGGGCCTGGCCGCCGCGGCCTGCCTCGCGCGGCTAACGGGAAACCAGGAGCGCCATCGCGACTACATCGACTCGTGCCGGCGCGGGCTGCAATTCCTGGACGGTTTGATCATCCAGTCCCGCGATGCGTCCCTGCTTCCCAACCCGGCAATGGCAATCGGCGGGCTGCGGCGAAGCGCGCGAGCCAGCGAAATATGCATCGACTTCGTGCAGCATTATCTTGCTGCGTTGATCGGAATTCGCGAAGCGGCCGAAGCCGGTTAGCGAGCGCCACCGGACGCGATCATTTCGCCCGCCTCGCCCGATCTCACACACCATCAAGCAATCGGTAACCACGCCCGGCCCCACCGGCCGATCGATACAATTTGAACGATCCCTTCAACCCGCAAACAAAAGGTTTTTGACAAGGTGGCTCCTGAACGAGGGAGAACACCCATGAGCGAAGTCGAATTCGACCGATTGCTGGACGCCGTCCGGACGGCCATGGTGCCCGCTCCGCCGCCGGATTTTTCGCACCTGCCGCCGGTCTTCGACGCGCCGCCGCTGGCTGCGAACGACAATCAGCTGGCCTGGCCGTTCGTCCCCTTTCCCCAGGGCTGGTCGGGGTCCTGCTGATTTCGAACCACTCGTTGGCTATTTTGATTTCTCAAATAATAAGTTCAAGCAACTGATCTGATTTAGAAAAGCTCTCGCGCCTGCGCAGAATTCTGCTCGACGCCGAGGTGAACCTTTAGTTCACCATCTTCAAGCCAAAGGCCACCGCGCGGGGCAAGTTCGAGTGGTTTGACCGCCTCTGGAATTCCGAGAATACCTTGGTAGAATTTTCGAGCCTCGGCCTCCCCGCCGGCAGCCATAGCCAGCAGGACATGATCCAATCGGCGAACGCGCAGCGCTTGCTGATCCAGCACCGGCGAGGCAGCGCGACGATCCGTAGATTTGCCACCGCCACCAAAATTTCGGGCGAAAAACCCCCAACAAGGCGAAGACGATGAAAGAGAGCACCCTGGCCAAAATCACAGCTTCCGTAGCCGCTGCACGAGGGATGGCACAAAAGGCCCTGGCAGCCGACCCGAACCCTGATTGGACCGAATACGAAATGCTATCAATTGACGAGTGGATCGCCCGTCAGGATGTCAAACTCGATCGCCCCGAAGCCATCCGCCGCCTGGTGCAGCTCGGGCTGAACGCAAAACCGAAATGAAAGCGGCGGCAAGCCGCTTTGAGCCAAACCGATTTCAAGGGTTTTTCAATGGGATGGCTGGAGGCCACGACCAGAATTGAACTGGTGTACACGGTTTTGCAGACCGTTGCGTAACCACTCCGCCACGTGGCCCCATGGGCGAACCTCATATACGCCGGAGCCACGATAGGCAACCGAGGCCGCTCAGGCCCGCTTGCGGCGGCGGTAATCGCGTTTCGGCCGGGGTTTTGGTGCGAGTTCCGGCAGCACCGCCTGCGCCTCCCGGTACTTCGCCAGCATCCGCTCAAAACTGGCGCTCAGCGTCGCCTCGATGTCGGGGCGTTTTTCGAGGGCAGCCAGCAGCATCGCCGCGGCCTCGATGGTCGACAATCCGTCGCGGCGCGGCTCGCGGCGCAGCTTGCCGTAGCGCGATGGCCGCGCCGGACCGAGGATGACGCGCTGGCACTTTAGCATCCACGCATTGCGCCACCACAGCGCCTTCGCTTGGCTCCAGGTGCCGTCAAGCAGGACGATGCCTTCGATGTCCTTCAGAATCGCGCGCTGATTGTCCTCGACCTCGCCCTTGCGGTTGAGGGCGACGACCTCGCGGTCGGTGTCAAGCTCGGCGACTTTGGCGGAGCCGAGATAAAGCACCGCCCAGCGCTGGGGATCAGCTACCTGCCGCCCCAGCGCCTTGGACAGGCTCGGCCAGGACAGCCCGATCTTCAACACTGCGTTCTTGAAATGCTGCGCGGTCAGCCGCGCGGTGCCGAGCGCCCTGTCCTGCTCCTGCGGATGCTGCAGGATCAAGAGCGAAATGCGACTCTCGATCGGCGTGATGCTGTCGCAGATGCAGAGCGGCAGCGGCTTGTCGCAGTCCGGGCAATCCGGGATCGCCTGCGGCGCGGCGTTGCCGGCGGCCGGCTCGAGGTGTTTTGACATGGCTCGCTATACGCTTTGCAGGCCCGGCCTTCAACAGTCAGGAAATGAAACATGCGCCACGCCACAAATGCCGTCATCCTGAGGAGCGCGCACTTGCGCGCGTCTCGAAGGATGGCCGCTTGCCCCTGTGGCCCATCCTTCGAGGCTCGCCGTCAAGGACGGCGAGCACCTCAGGATGACGTCGGTGTGCGCGGTTGGCAGGTGCTATTCCGCCGGTGCGGCGACGGGCGCCGGCCTGGACCGCCGCCGCCGCAGCCGGTCGATCAAGAGATATATCACCGGCGTCGTGTACAGGGTCAGGATCTGCGAGACCAATAGTCCGCCGATGATGGTGATGCCGAGCGGCCGGCGCAGTTCGGTGCCGGGGCCGGTGGCGATGACCAATGGAATGCCGGCGAACAACGCCGCCATGGTCGTCATCAGGATGGGGCGAAACCGCACGCTGCACGCCTCGAAAATCGCCTCGGCCGACGACAGCCCGCGATGGCGCTCGGCATCTAGCGCAAAATCCACCATCATGATGCCGTTCTTCTTGACGATGCCGATCAACAGAATGATGCCGACGAAGGCGATGACGGTGAGCGGCGTATTGGTGACCTGCAACGCCAGCAGCGCGCCGAGGCCCGCCGACGGCAGCGTGGAAATGATGGTCAGCGGATGGGCGAGGCTCTCATAGAGCACGCCGAGCACGATATACATCGCCACCAGCGCGCCGAGGATCAGCAGCGGCTGCCTTCCTGCGGTCCTGTTGAAATCACCGGCATTGCCGTCGAAACTGCCGCGAATGCCTTCCGGCATGTGCAGCTCATCGACCGCGCGCTGGATATTTGACGTGGCGACCTCCAGTGCAACGTCGGGAAGAAGATTGAAGGAAACCGTGGTCGAGGGAAACGACTGCGAGTGATAGACCGCCAGCGGCGACAGCCCGCGCTGATAGCGAACCACCGCCGAGAGCGGCACCTGCGTGCCATTGGCGCCGGCGACGAAGATGCGTTCGAGATTGGACGGGTCGCTCTGGAATTTCGGATCGATCTCCAGCACCACCATGTACTGGTTGCGCTGGGTGTAGATGATCGAGATCTGCCGCTGCGAAAACGCATTATTGAGGGCGTTGTCGATGTCCTGGACCCGCACGCCAAGGCTCGAGGCTTTTTGCCGGTCGATCGCCAATGTCAGCTGCAGCCCGCCGGGGTCGCGGTCGCTGGAGATGTCGGTGATGCCTTCGACGGTCTCCATGCGCTTGGCCACCAGCGGCGCCCACTTCTGTAAGAGATCGAGGTCGGTGCTCAACAAGGTGTACTGGTAGTCGGAATCGCTTTGCCGTCCGCCGGTGCGAATATCCTGGGCGGCAAACATGAACAGCCGGATGCCGGCGACCTGGTAGAGATCCTTGCGCAGCCGGTCGATCACCTGCGCCGTGGTCGCCCCGCGCTGCGCGGGCGGCTTGAGGCTGATGAACATGACCCCGCGATTGGATCCCCCGCCGCCGGGGCCCCCGGCCCCGCCGAGCGACGATCCGACCCCCGCCACCGCCGGATCGGCCATCACGATATCGGCCAGCCGCTGCTGCAGCCCGAGCATGGTCTGGAACGAGGTGTCGGCCGAGGCGCGCGTCGAACCGATCACGAAACCGCTGTCGTCAACCGGGAAATATCCCTTCGGCGTCTTGACATAGAGCGTCACCGTCAGGGCGATCGTCGCAAAGAACACCAGCAGCGTCAAAAACGGGAAATCAAGGACGAAGCGCAGCGTCCGCTCGTAAAATGCGACGACGCGGGACAGCGAGCCTTCGACGAGGCGGTCGAACCATGTGGCACTGCTGGAGGTGGTTTCCTTGATGTAATGCGCGCAGATCATAGGCGTAATGGTCAGCGACACCACCGTAGACACCACGATGGCGAAAGTCAGCGTCAGCGAGAATTCCCGCAGCAGCCGGCCGACGATGCCGTCCATGAAAATCAGCGGCGTGAAGGCTGCGATCAGCGACAGGCTGATCGACAGCACCGTGAAGCCGATCTGCCGCGCGCCCTCGAGTGCCGCCCGATACGGCCGCATCCCTTGTTCGAGATTGCGGTACATGTTCTCGATCATGACGATGGCGTCGTCGACCACAAAGCCGATCGAGATCGCCAGCGCCATCAGCGACAGGTTGTCGATCGAGAATCCCGCGAGCCACATCCCGGCGCAGGTGCCGGCCAGCGCCAGCGGCACGGAGACGCCGGCGGCGATAGTCGGGGTGATCCGGCGCAGGAATACGAACACCACCAGCATGACCAGGAATGCGGTGGCAAGCAGCGTGAGCTGCATATCCTCGACGCTGGCCCTGATCGTGCCGGTGCGGTCGGTCAAGGTTGAAATCTCGACGCCGCCCGGAATCCACTGCTTCAGTTCGGGTATCAAAGCCTTGACGCGGTCGACCATGTCGATGACGTTGGCGTCGCCCTGCTTGGTGATCTGGATCAGCACCGCCGGCTGCTTGTTGAACCATGCGATCGACCGGCTGTTGCGGACGGAGTCCTCGACCTCGGCCACGTCGGAGAGCCGGACGAAGCTGCCGTTCCTGCTCTTGACCAGGATGTCGCGGAACTCGGCCGCGGTCCGCATCTGCTTGTTGACCGACAGGGTCTCGCTCTGGCGGGCGCCGTTGAAAATGCCGACCGGACCCAGCGCGTTGGCACCGATGACGGCGGTCCTGACATCGTCGGTCGCGATGCCGGCATTGGAGAGCGCGACCGGGTTGAGCGCAATGCGCACGGCGGGCTGGTCGGCTCCCGTGACCGTCACCTCGCCGACGCCGGGCACCTGCGAAATCCGCTGCGCGACCACGGTGTCCGCAACATCATAAATGGCGCTCGGCGAAATCGTCTTCGAGGTCAACGCCAGCACGAACACCGGGGCGGCGGCCGGATTGGCTTTGCGGAATCTCGGCAGTGACGGCAGGTCGCTCGGCAAATCCGCCAGCGAGGCATTGATCGCGGCCTGGACATCGCGCGCTGCGCGATCGATGTCGCGGCCGATGTTGAATTGCAGCTGGATGCTGGTCGAGCCCAGCGAACTCGTTGATGTGATCTGGTTGATGCCCGCGATCTGTCCGAGCCGGCGTTCCAGCGGCGCGGCGACCGTCCCGGCCATCACCGTCGGGTCCGCGCCGGGGCGCGTTGCCGAAACCCGGATCATCGGGAAGTCGACATTCGGCACCGCCGCGACGGGAAGGAAGTTGTAGGCAACGGCGCCGACCAGAAACAGCCCGATCGCCAGCAGCGTGGTGCCGACCGGCCGACGGATGAATGGCTCGGAGATCGACAGCATTACTGCATCCCCTCGGTCGCTCCCGCGATTGGCGGCGACGGCAACTCGGGTCCAACCGGCGGCACCGCTTTCTCGATCCGCCGGTTCAGCCGGTCGAGCGCCAGATAGATCACCGGCGTCGTATAGAGCGTCAGCAGCTGGCTGAGCAGCAGGCCGCCGATGATCGAAATGCCCAGCGGAAACCGCAGCTCGGCGCCGGTGCCGCTTTCCACCGCCAGCGGCAGCGCGCCGAACAGCGCGGCCAGCGTGGTCATCATGATCGGGCGGAACCGAAGCAGGCAGGCCTGCACGATGGCGTCGTACGGCGACATGCCCTGATGCCGCTCGGCCTCCAGCGCAAAGTCGATCATCATGATCGCGTTCTTCTTGACGATGCCCATCAGCAGGATGATGCCGATCAGGCCGATGACAGACAGGTCCTGTCCGAACAGCATCAGCGCGAGAATGGCGCCGACTCCCGCCGACGGCAGCGTCGAAAGAATGGTGATCGGATGAATGTAGCTTTCGTAGAGCACGCCCAGCACGATGTAGATGGTGACCAGGGCTGCGAGGATCAGCCACGGCTGCCCGGCCAGCGATTTGGAGAATTCGGCGGCGTCGCCGGCGAACAGTCCGACGATGCTGCCGGGCATTCCGATCCCGGTTTCGATGGTCTTGACCGCCTCCACTGCGTCGCCAAGCGCCGCACCCGGCGCCAGGTTGAAGCTCAGCGATACCGCGGGAAACTGCGCCTGATGCGAGATCGCCAGCGGCGCGGTGGTTCGCGTCAGGGTGGCAACCGCTGATATCGGCACCTGCCCGGCCGCGACGCCGGGAAGTGCGCTGGCGGCGCCGGGGACATAGAGCTTTGAGAGGATGGAAGGATCGCGCTGATACTCCGGCAACGCCTCCAGCACGACCCGATACTGGTTGGCCTGCCCGTAGATCGTCGAAATCTGCCGCTGCGCGAACGCATCGTTCAGCGTGTCATTCACGGCCTGGATGCTGACACCAAGCTGGCCGGCGCGCTGACGGTTGACGTCGAGCGCGGCGCGCAGGCCGCCCTCCTGCGCCTCCGATGACACGTCACGGAACAGCGGATCGCGCCGCAATTCCGCGACCAGTTTGCCCGCCCACAGCACCACCTGTGCGGAATCGGTGCCGGTCAGCGTGTACTGGTATTGCGAGCGGCTCGACCGGGTGCTGATCTGGACGTCCTGCACCGGCTGGAAATAAACCGTCATGCCCGGGATCGGCGCCACCCGTTCTTTCAATCGTGCGACCACGACCGAGATATCGTCGCGGCGTTCGCCGCGTGGCCGCAGCGTCATCACCAGGCGGCCGACATTGGTGGTCGGATTGACCGAGCCCGCGCCGATCACGGACACCACGCCGGTGACATCGGGGTCAGCCCTGATCGCGTCCGCGGCCTCGGTCTGCCGGCGTTGCATCTCCGCAAAGGATACGTCGGGTCCGGCTTCGGTCACCGCGGTGATCGACGCGGTGTCCTGCAGCGGCAGAAAGCCCTTCGGCGCCACGATATACAGGGCAACCGTCGCGGCGATGGTTGCCAATGTAACGACCAGCGTCGCGCGCTGATGCCGCAGCACCCACATCAACGTGCGATGATAGAACGCGACCATGCGATCGATACCGCGGCTGACCGCGGCCAGCCCGGGAACCGCGATCTCCTCGCCGGCATGCTTGAGCAGCCGCGAACACATCATCGGCGTCAGCGTCAGGGAGACAATGGCCGACGTCACCACCGCGATGGTCAGCGTCAGCGCGAATTCGCGGAACATCCGCCCCACCAGGCCGGACATGAACAGCAATGGAATGAACACCGCGATCAGCGACACGGTGAGCGAGATCACGGTAAAACCGATTTCGCTGGCGCCCTTGAGCGAAGCCTCCATCGCGCTTTCGCCGTTTTCCATGTGGCGAACGATGTTCTCGATCATCACGATGGCGTCGTCGACCACGAAGCCGGTGCCGATGGTCAGCGCCATCAGCGACAAATTGTCGAGGCTGAAGCCGGAAAAATACATGATCCCGAAGCTGGTGATCAGCGACAGCGGCAGCGCCACGCCGGCGATCAGCGTCGCGCGCATCGACCGCAAAAACAGCAGCACCACCAGCGTCACCAGCACGACGCTCAGGATCAGCGTGAACTGCACGTCGTTGACGGAGGCACGGATGGTCACGGTGCGGTCGCTGACGATGGTCAGTTTGACGCCGGCCGGAATCGCCCGCTGAACTTTCGGGATTTCCTCGCGGATCTGGCGGACGACTTCGATGACGTTGGCGCCGGGCTGGCGCTGGATGTCGATGATGACAGCCGGCGTGCCGTTGTACCATCCGCCGGTGCGGTCGTTCTCAAGCCCGTCGACGATTTTCGCGACGTCGCCAATGGTCACGGGCGATCCATTGCGGTAGGCGATGATAATGGGCTTATAGGCTTCCGCCGCGGCGATCTGGTCGTTGGCGGCGATGGTGTAGGCCTGTTGCGCACCGTCGAGCGATCCTTTCGGCCCCGAGACGTTTGCGCCGGCGATGGCGTTGCGCAGGTCTTCCATCGCAATGCCATAGGCCGCGAGCCGCGCCAGGTCTGCCTGCACGCGAACCGCCGGCTTGAGGCCGCCCAGTATCGACACGCGTCCCACGCCGGAAATCTGGCTCAGGCGTTGCGCCAGCAAGGTGTCGGCGATGTCGCTCATGGCGCGCAGCGAAATCGTCTCCGACGTCAGCGCCAGGGTCATGACCGGCGCGTCCGCCGGGTTCACCTTGGCGTAGGTCGGCGGATACGGCAGATTCTTCGGCAGGATTCCCGCCGCGGCATTGATCGCCGCCTGCACGTCCTGGGTGGCGCCGTCGATGTCGCGGTTGAGGTCGAACTGCAGCGAGATCTGGCTGACGCCGAACGAGGAGGTCGATGTCATCGACGATAAAGATGGAATTTGCCCCAGTTGGCGCTCCAGCGGCGCTGTTATCAGCGAGGCGATCACGTCCGGGCTGGCGCCCGGCAACTGCGTCGTCACCTGCACGGTCGGGAAATCGACCTGCGGCAGCGCCGAGACCGGCAGCGCCCAATAGCCGAGCGCCCCGCCGATCAGCAGCGCGATCCCGAGCAGCGAGGTCGCGATCGGCCGGCGGATGAATGGTTCCGAAACGCTCATGGCTGCGTGTCCATTGCTGCGACGGTCATGACGTCACGCGCTCGATGTGTGAATCATGGCTGCGCCTTCGCTCCGCTGCCTGACTTGTCGCTCCCCTGCGCCGGTCCGGTTTGACCCTTTTGATCGCCCTCGCCTTGCCCGCTCTCGGCCTTCTTGCCGCGACGCTCGCTCTGACCTTCCTTGCCCTGGCCGCCCTGCGCGCCCCTGCCCTGCCGTTTGCGCGGCGCGAGATCGGCCGACGGCGTTTGCTCGTCCTTGCCGACAATGACTTTGGCGCCGTCGGACAGGTTGGCAAAGCCGGTCGTCACCACCCGATCGGATGGCGTGAGCCCGCTGCCGATCACGGCGTCAGTCTCGTTCTGCTGGATCACCGTGATCGGTTTGGCCGTCACGGTGTCGTCGTTGTCGATGACATAACTGAATGTTCCGGCCGGTCCCCGCTGCGCCGCCGACGCCGGTATCACCAGTGCCTTCGGCAGCGTTTCAACCTTGAGCCGCACGTTGACGAATTGACCCGGCCACAATTGAAAATTGGCATTGGGAAATTCGGCCTTGAGCTTCAGGGTTCCGGTGGTCGGATCGACCTGGTTATCGATTCCCTTCAACGTGCCGGTGTCCGCCACCGTGGCCCCGTCATTGCCGAACACGTCGACCGAAAGTGCGCCCTTTGCGGAAGCGGCATTGACCCGCACGATCTGCTGCTGCGGAAGGCTGAACTGAACGGTAATCGGCTGCAGCTGCGTGATGATCACCAGACCAGTGGCATCGGACGCGCGGATGATGTTGCCCTGATCGACCTGGCGCAGGCCGGCGCGGCCGGATAGCGGAGCGATGATCTTGGTATAGCCCAGGGTTGCCTGGGCATTGTCGATCATGGCCTGATCGGCGTTGACCAGCGCCTCCTGCTGCGCGACGACGGCGCGCTGCGTGTCGGCCTGCTGCTTCGAGCCGGCATTGGAGGCGGCAAGCTGCTGATAGCGCGTCAAATCGAGACGCATGTTGGCAAGCTGGGCTTCGTCCTGCGCCTTCTTGGCGACCGCCTGGTCTAGCTGCGCCTTATAGATCACCGGGTCGATCTCGCCGAGAATATCGCCTTTTTTGACCTCCTGCCCTTCGGTGAAGTTGACGGCGATCAACTTGCCATCGACTTGCGCGCGAACCAGGACATTGTTCAGCGCGCGAACAGAACCGACGCCCTCGAGATACACCGGCACGTCCTGGATGCGCGGCGTCGCAGCCAGCACCGGCACCGCCAGATCGGGGCGGACCCGGTTGGCCGCCTGCTGCTGCTTCTGCTGAAACGACGTCCAGCCGATATAGCCGAGGCCGCCAAGAATCAGCAGCGTGATGAAAATAGAAACCGTACGCCGGCGCGCGCGACCGGCCACGCGGGCAACGCTGCCGCCGGCTGCTTTCGCGGTTTCGTTCAAATCCGGCTTAAAGAGCATTGACCGGTCTTTCCAATCTTGGTCCCAGGATTCTTGGCCCCAGGATTCTTGGCCCCAGGAGCTTCGGCTCCAAGGGCTCCCAGCCGCCCCCCAGCGCCTGATACAGGCTGACGATCGCCAGCAGCCGGGCCAGTTGCGCCTGCCACAGCGAATCTTCCGCCTGAAATAGCGTCAATTGGGTATTTAGCACAGTCACGATGTCGGCGGTGCCCGCCCGTAGCTGCTGTTCGGAGAGCTGAAACGCCCGCTTCGAAGCTGCCAGCACCTCGCGCTGCAGCCGCAGCTTTTCCGTGGTCTGCCGAATCGCCACCAGCGCATTGTCGACGTCGGCAAAGGCCTGGACCACCGTCTTGCGGTAGGTCTGCAGCAGTTCGTCTTGTCTCGCCTTGGTGAACTCAAAATTACCGAGAATCCGGCCGCCGTCGAAAATCGGCTGGGTCAGGCTGCCGACCGCGTTGAAAAACGCCGCATGCGGCTGAAACAGCGACGCCAGCGACGAACTCTGATAGCCGCCCTGCCCGGTGAGCTGGATGCTCGGGAAAAACTGCGCGCGCGCGCTGCCGACATTGGCGGTGGCGGAGGCAAGCTGCGCCTCCTGGCGGCGAATATCCGGCCTTTGCGTCAGCAATTCCGACGGCAGCCCGGGCGTCACCCGCGGCGGCACGATCAGGTTGAGCGAGCCGCCGCTGACTTTCACGCTTTCCGGCGGTCGCGCCACCAGCGTCGCCAGCGCGTTGACGTTCTGCGCGAGCGTTTGCCGCAGTGGCGGAACCAAGGCTCTCTGGTTGGCGAGTACGGCTTCCTGCTGGGCTACGTCGAGATCGGTGCCGGTTCCGGCCTTGAAGCGCGCTTTGATGGCGTCGAGAATTCGCGTGGCGCTGGCAATGTTGCTGCTGGCGGTGCGAAGCCGATCCTGCGAGGCCAAGACCTGGAAATAAGCGTTGGCGACGGCGGCGAGCGTCGTCAGCGCCACCACGTCGCGGTCGAAACGATTAGCCGTGGAGATTTCTTCGGCCGCCAGCGCGGCATCGCGGTTCTTGCCCCAGAAATCGATTTCATAGGCGGAGCTGAGCGAGGCCGTGTAGTTGACCACTTCGCGGCCGCCGATCGACAACCCGCTGGCGCTGGAGCCCGAGGTGCGGGAATAGGCTTCCTGGCCGTTGAAGTTCAGGGTCGGCAGCAACGCAGCACCGGTGATCCGCGCCTGCGCATCGGCCTGACGGATTCGCGACGTAGCCGCCGCGATGTCGAGATTGACCGTCTGTGCTTCTTCCATCAGCGTGGTCAATTCGGACGACCGGAACCCGCGCCACCAATCCAGGGTTGGCGGGGCATCGAGCCTGGACAGTCGCGCAGCTTTGTAGCGGTCCGGAATCTCCAGCGCGGGATCGGGAAGGTCCTTGGTCAGAATACAGCCCGCCGAGGCCGCGACGAGGATGAACGCCACGAGCAGGTTCGCCGAACGCACTAAACCAGGCTTTGCCGACGCAACTTGCAACGTAGTCACCGGGGTGATGCTTCCAATGGAACCGGCCGCCATTGTAGCTGTACGAACCAGGTGCGGACAGTCCTGTTCGGCAACTGTCCCCGCAAGCTGCACCGGTTAAGGCTGCGTGCAGGGCCGTCGAAATTTGCCGATCCGGGCTATTTTATTGGGCTTTGTCGAACTCGGCGCGATTCGGCGATGGCGGAGTCTTACGAAGATTTCATGTGCCTTCGGCCTGCTCGTGGCGGCCTGCCCCGCCAACAGCTGAAACTTTCGAGATAGCGGCGTCGTAGCTCGGAGGTGAACGGATGCCAGGGGCTTTGGAATGCGCGTTGCGGTTATTGGAACGGGAATCGCCGGCAACGCCGCAGCCTGGGCCTTGTCGAAGCGTTACCCGGTCACCGTCTACGATCGCGAGTTCAGATCCGGCGGCCACAGCCACACCGTGACTATCGACTATGATGGCTGGCCGCTTGCCGTCGACATCGGATTCATCGTCTACAACGAGCTGAATTATCCGGACCTGACGGCGCTGTTTGCGCATCTCGGCGTCGACACCGAGCCAAGCTGCATGAGCTTCGCGGTCACGGCGGATGCCGGCCGTTTCGAATGGAAAGGCGGCGGCGACACCTGGCGCGATACCGCGCAAGGCCTGTTCGCCCAGCCGAAAAACCTGTTGTCGCCGTCTTACCTGTGGATGCTGCGCGACATCCTGATTTTCAATACCAAAAGCATCGAGGACCATGCGGCCGGCAGACTAGCCGGCCGCACTTTGGGCGAATATTTTGCGTATCGCAAATTCGCACCGCGGCTGCTGACCGACTACCTCGCGCCGATGGGCGCGGCGATCTGGTCCGCACCATCCGACCAGATGCTGGATTTTCCCGCCGAGAATTTTGTCGCGTTCTTCGTCAATCATCGCCTGCTGCAATACGACCGCCCGGTCTGGCGCACCGTGAAGGGTGGCAGCCGCCGTTATGTGGAAAAGCTGACCTCGGCATTCCGGGACCGGCTTCGTCTTGGCTGCGCCGTGACCTCGATCCAACGCGCCCCACATGGCGTCGTGGTCAATGACAGCCATGGCGGAAGAGACACTTACGATCACGTGGTGATCGCTGCGCATAGCGATCAGGCGCTGGCGATGCTGTCCGACCCGGGCGACCGGGAACGCGCCGTTCTCGGCGGCATCCGCTACGCGCCCAACCTCGTCTATCTGCATCGCGACATCGCCCTGATGCCGAGGCGCCGGCGCGCCTGGGCATCCTGGAATTTTCTGCGCTGGCGGCGCGAAGGGACTGTGATCAACGACGTCGCCGTGACCTACTGGATGAACCGCCTGCAGGGGATCGCCGACGACATGCCGCTGTTCGTCAGCCTCAATCCGCCGTTCGCGCCCGATCCGGCGCTGACATTCGGCAAATACATCTGCGATCATCCGCAATACAACGCAGCCGCTTTCGCCGCGCAAAAACGGCTTCATGAGATTCAGGGCAGGCGCCGTACCTGGTTCTGCGGCGCCTGGACCGGGTACGGCTTTCACGAGGACGGTCTGCGATCCGGCCTTGCGGTCGCCGAGGCACTGGGGGCGACGGTACCGTGGCGCGCGCCGCCGCCCGAACTCGCGCAAGCCGCGGAATAGCGATGCCGAACGATACCGACAAGCGCGCCCGGACGGTTACGGCCGATGCCGCCGTGCTTTATTTTGGCAATGTCATGCATGCGCGGCTGAAGCCGATAGGCCACCGCTTCAGCTATCGCGTGATGAGCCTGCTGATCGATCTTGACCGGCTGGGCGAGGCCGACCGGCAATCGCCGCTATTCGCCGTCAACCGGTCGGCGCTGTACAGTTTCAACGAAGCCGATCATGGCGAGCGCGATGGATCGTCCTTGCGCGCCTATGCGCAGCGGTGCGCTGCCGCGCGCGGAATCGATCTGACCGGCGGCCGGGTCCTGTTGCTGTGCTACCCCAGGCTGTTCGGTTACGTCTTCAATCCGCTGTCGGTCTACTTTTGTTATCGCGCCCAGGGCGAACTTGCCCTGATCATCTACGAGGTCCGCAACACCCTTGGCGAACTGCATTGCTACGTGCTTCCGGTGCAGCCAGGCGAGATCAGCGAAGCCGGCCTGCGCCAGCAGCAGGACAAGCTTTTTTACGTCTCGCCCTTTATCGAGATGGCGATGCGCTACCGTTTCCGCGTCGCGCCGCCGGCAGAAAGCGTCAAACTGCGCATCCTGGAGACCGGCCACGAAGGCCCCCTGCTCTCGGCCACCTTCCACGGCCGGCGCCGCGGTTTGACCACGCCGGCGCTGCTGGAATCGTTGTTTTCGCTGCCGCTTCTCACCTTCAAAATCGTCGCAGCGATCCATTGGCAGGCGCTGCGGCTCTGGCTCAAGGGCGCCCGGCCGGTGCCGCGGACAAATGCCGCACAAACCGGTGCCGGCATAAAAACCGGCTTGGCGACCCCTGAGTGCAGCGATTATACTGAGACTGCGTTGTCCGGAACCGGACGAAAGCCCGGTCTGCGGAAAGGCGCTCTGATGCAGTGAAGGTCGAATCTCGGATAGACTCGGCCGTCGACACATCGCTCAGTGGGGGTCGTCATGTCTGACCTGATCTGTCTCACTCCCGAAAATGTCGATCAGGAGCTTTCTGATCTGCCGCGACTGGTGCGGCTGGCACTAGGCTTTGGCTCGAAACTGCGCCGCGGCACGCTCGATATCAAGCTGCCCGATGGCCGAAAGGTCAGGTTGGGCGGCATGGAACCCGGACCGGCGGCCGAGATGACGATCTACGATTACGGATTTGCATCGCGGCTTGTGAACGGCGGCGATATCGGAATAGCCGAAGCCTATCTGCAAGGCGAATGGGACACGCCGGACCTCACCCAGTTTCTGTATCTGTTCTGCGTCAACCACGACCTGATCCAGACGATGCTCGGCGACAATCCGCTGATGCGGTTCGTCCAGATCGTCCGCCACTGGTTCAACCGCAATACCAGGCGGCAGGCGCGGCGCAATATCTACGCGCATTACGACATCGGCAACGCATTCTACTCGGCGTGGCTCGACCCGAGCATGACCTATTCCTCCGCTCTGTTCGAGGACGGCACATCCGACCTGACCGCCGCGCAGCACAACAAATACCGCCGGCTCGCCGAAGCCATCGACCTGCAACCCGGACAGAAGGTGCTGGAGATCGGATGCGGCTGGGGTGGCTTTGCCGAATACGCGGCCAAGAACTACGGCGCCAATGTGGTTGGGCTGACGATCAGCAAGCAGCAGCGCGATTTCGCGCAGCAGCGAATGCAGGACGCGGGCCTCGGCGACAAGGTCGAGATCAGATTTCAGGACTACCGGGACGAACGCGGCCAATACGACCGGATCGCGTCAATCGAGATGATCGAGGCGGTCGGCGAGCAGTTCTGGCCGCAATATTTTTCCCAGCTGCGCGACCGGCTGCTGCCCGGCGGGCTGGCGGGAATCCAGGCCATCACCATTCAGGACAAATTCTTCCAGACCTATCGCCGGGAAGTCGATTTCATCCAGCGCTATGTTTTCCCGGGCGGAATGCTGCCGTCGCCTGAGGTATTGAAATCGCTGGGCGAGCGGTTCGGCGTTCCCGTCATCCGCGAGCGCGTGTTTGGGCAAGATTATGCCAAGACGCTCGCGACCTGGCGAAATAATTTCCGCGCCGCATGGCCGAACCTGATGCCGCTGGGTTTCGACGACCGGTTCCGGCGATTGTGGGAATACTACCTCGCTTATTGCGAGGCGGGTTTTCTGTCGGGAAATATCGACGTGCGGCAGGTGGTGTTCGCGAAATCGAAATAGCGGTGGCTTGCAGCGGCGTTGCGCTCACTTGTGCGGCTATCACGCCTCTATTAGGGTTGCCGCCTGATCTCCCCCCGCTGGCAGAATTCCCACCTCATGACATTCAACAAAGACGTCGTCGAAGCGATCGGCAACACGCCGCTCATCAAGCTGAAGCGCGCATCCGAGGAAACCGGGTGCACCATTCTCGGCAAGGCCGAGTTCATGAATCCCGGCCAGTCGGTGAAGGACCGTGCCGCGCTCTTCATCATTCGCGACGCCGTGCAACGCGGCACGCTTCGGCCGGGCGGCGTGGTTGTCGAAGGCACCGCCGGCAACACCGGAATTGGGCTGGCGCTGGTTGCCAACGCGCTCGGCTTTCGCACGGTGATCGTGATTCCAGAAACACAAAGCCAGGAAAAGAAGGATATGCTGCGGCTATGCGGCGCCGAACTGATCGAAGTGCCCGCGGTGCCCTACGCCAATCCGAACAACTACGTAAAGCTGTCGGGACGTCTCGCCGAACAGCTCGCCAAGACCGAGCCCAACGGCGCGATCTGGGCCAACCAGTTCGACAACGTCGCCAACCGGGACGCCCATGTTGAAACCACGGCGCCGGAAATCTGGCAACAGACCGATGGCAAGGTCGATGGTTTTGTGGCGTCGGTCGGCTCCGGTGGCACGCTTGCCGGAGTCTCGCTGGGTCTGAAGGCGAAGAATCCGAAAGTCCGGATCGTGCTGGCCGATCCGATGGGGTCCGCGCTGTATGAATTCTACAAGCACGGCAAGCTGAAATCCGAAGGCTCCTCGATTACCGAAGGCATCGGCCAGGGCCGCGTCACCGCCAATCTCGAAGGTGCTGTGATCGACGACGCCTACCAGATTCCCGACGAGGAAGCGGTGCCGATCATCTTCGATCTGCTCGAGCACGAAGGGCTTTGTCTCGGCGGCTCGACCGGCATCAACGTCGCCGGCGCCATTCGCCTCGCAAAAGAGCTCGGGCCCGGCCACACTATCGTGACCGTGCTGTGCGACTACGGCACGCGCTATCAGTCGAAGCTGTTCAATCCGGATTTCATGCGCTCGAAAAACCTGCCGGTGCCGGAATGGCTGGAGCACACGACCAAGATCGACGTGCCGTTCGAGAAGGTTTGATTATTGCCGCACTCACCAACGTCATCCTGAGGTGCGCGCTCTTGCGCGCCTCGAAGGATCGCCGCTTGCGCTTGTTGCCCATCCTTCGAGGCTCGCCGTCAAGAACGGCGAACACCTCAGGATGACGGCGCATCCGGTGCTCACCTTAAAATCTGGCTCAGGAACAGCTGCGTCCGCGCGTGTTGCGGATTGGCGAAGAAGTTCGCCGGCGTGTTCGACTCGATGATCTGCCCGGCATCCATGAACACCACGCGGTTCGCCACTTCCTTGGCGAATCCCATTTCGTGGGTGACCACCAGCATGGTCATGCCGTCATTGGCAAGATTGACCATGGTGTCCAGCACCTCCTTGACCATTTCCGGATCCAGCGCCGAAGTCGGCTCGTCGAACAGCATCACCTTCGGGTTCATGGTCAACGCCCGCGCGATCGCGACCCGTTGCTGCTGGCCGCCGGACATCTGGCCGGGATACTTGTTGGCCTGATGCGGAATCTTGACGCGCTCCAGGAATTTCATCGCCGCCGCCTCGGCGTCCTTTTTCGGGATGTTGCGCACCCAGATCGGCGCCAGCGTGCAGTTCTCCAGCACGGTCAAATGCGGGAACAGGTTAAAACTCTGGAACACCATGCCTACCTCACGCCGCACCTCATCGACGCGCCGCAGGTTCGGACCAAGCTCGATGCCATCGATGACAATCTCGCCTTCCTGAAACTCCTCCAGCGCGTTCATGCAGCGGATCAGCGTCGATTTGCCGGAGCCCGACGGGCCGCAGATCACGATGCGCTCGCCCTTGGCGACGTCCAGATTGATGTCGCGCAGCACATGAAAATCGCCATACCACTTGTTCAGGGCGGCGACATTGACGATGGAATTCGTTGTCATGGCCAGTTGATCTCAGTTGCGCCGGTGGGCATTCAGCCGGCGTTCGACGAACAGTGAATAGCGCGACATTCCAAAACAGAACACGAAATAGACCATGCCGGTGAAGGCAAAGCCGGTGAACAGCGTGCTGGGCGTCGCCCAGTTCGGATCGGCGAACGAGGCGCGCAAACTGCCGAGCAGATCGAACAGCGCCACGATCGACACCAGCGAGGTGTCCTTGAACAGCGCGATGAAGCTGTTGACGAGGCCGGGAATGACGTGGCGCAGCGCCTGCGGCATCACGATCAGCCCGGTGGTCTTCCAGTAGGACAGGCCGAGGGCGCTCGCAGCCTCCGCCTGCCCGCGCGGAATCGCCTGCAAACCGCCACGAATGACCTCGGCCTGGTAGGCGCCGGCGAACAGCGCGATACCGATCAGCGCCCGGACCAGGCCATCCACGGTGAACCCCGCGGGCAGGAACAGCGGCAGCATGTAAGTCGCAAAGAACAGCACGGTGATCAGCGGCACGCCGCGCCAGAACTCGATGAACGCCACTGAAAATGTCCGGATCAGCGGGATGGTCGAACGCCGCCCCAGCGCCAGCGCGATGCCGATCGGCATCGAGGCGACGATGCCGGTGACCGACACCACCAGCGTGACCAGCAGGCCGCCCCATAGCCTCGTATCGACGATCGGCAACCCGCCGCGGTCGAGGCCCATCGCGGCGATGACGACGCCGATGCCGGCGAAGATCGCAAGGCTCACAATGAGCGCGCGCCATCCGGTGCGGAAGCCGCCGTTGAGGACAAACAGCGCGATCGAGACGATCGCCGCGGTGGCCGCAAAATCCGCCCATACCGGGTTGCCCGCCGCCTGGATCTGGTCGCGCAGCCACGTCAACGGCCAAATCACGAACGACACGGCGGTGCTCAGGAAAACGATCAGCTTGCCGAGCAGCACCAGCACCGGTCCGATGGCCGCTTTGGCTTCGCCAACGCTGGCCAGCTTGCGTCCGGCGTCGCCGATGCTGTTGTTGAAGCCGGCCAGGAAATCCGCCGTCCAGCTGATGCCGAAACCTTTTATTCCGCCGCCATGCAGCAGGAAGAAGCCGACGATCGGAAGCGCGATAAAGAACAGGCCGGCATTGATAGCTTTTCCCGGCAGCCGCGGGATCAACAGCGGCAGCAGCAGGATCACGGCCAGAATGAAGGTCAGATTGACCCGCCAGCGCTCCTGCTCCGGATAGAATCCGTAGATGAACTGCGTGAACTTGGCCTGGATATAAGGCCAGCACGCCCCGACCGCATGCCCCGCATTCTCCGCAAGACACGCATTGCGGTCCTTGCCGGTCCATACCGCGTCGATCAGCAGGAATTTTACGGAAGGAATGATCGTGAACCACAGCAGCAGCGCGCTGACGATGGTGATCAGGATGTTGGTCGGCGAATTGAACAGCCGCGTGCGCAGAAACCCGACAAAGCCGGTGGTCTTGATCGGCGCGGCTCGCTCGGGAACGAGTTCCTTGCGAATGAAAACATTCAGATCGGTCGTTGCGCCGAGATCGCTCATGTGTTGCCAAGGCTCCGGCTGAGCCGCCACCCGTAGAAGCTCATGATCGCGCTGGTGACGAGCGAGATCAGCAGATAGACGCCCATGGTGATGGCGATGATTTCGATCGCCTGTCCGGTCTGGCTCAGCGTCGTCCCCGCGAACACCGAGAACAGTTCGGGATACCCGATTCCGACCGCGAGCGACGAGTTCTTGGTCAGGTTGAGATACTGGTTGGTGAGCGGCGGCAGAATGACGCGCAAGGCCTGCGGCACCACGATCAATCGCAAAGTCGAACCGCGCGACAGCCCGAGCGAGGACCCCGCCTCCATCTGTCCCTTGTGGACAGACAAAACACCGGCGCGGACGATTTCCGCGATGAAGGCCGCGGTATAGGTCGACAGCGCCACCGTTAGCGCAACGAATTCAGGGATCACGCGCCAGCCGCCGGAAAAATTGAACCCCTTGAGTTCGGGAACCTCGAACGTTACCGGCTTGCCGAATATCAGCGCGCTCAACAGCGGCAGCCCGATCAGCAGGCCCAGCACATAGGGCCAGATCCTCAAGAGCTTGCCCGACTGGAACAGCAGCCGGCGGGCATAGCTGCGCAACAGCAACGAAGCCGCGATTGCAATTAAAATGGCGATGACAAATGCTGTTAGCCCCTCCTGTCCGACCGGCCTCGGGATCCCAAAGCCGCGGTTGGAAAGAAAGAAGCTGCCGAACAGCGAGATGCTCTGCCGCGGATTAGGCAAGGTGGCCAGCACCGCGAGGTACCAGAAAAGGATCTGGAACAGCAGCGGCAGATTGCGGACGAGTTCGACGTAAGCGCCGGCCACGCGCGACAGCAGCCAGTTCGGCGACAGCCTCCCAAGTCCGACCAGAAAACCGATAATGGTGGCAAAAAAAATGCCGATGACGGACACCAGCAGCGTATTGAGCAGCCCGACAAAAAACACGCGGGTGTAGGTGTCGGATCCGGAATATGGAATCAGGCTTTGACTGACGTCAAAGCCCGCCGTGTTCGACAAGAACCCGAAGCCCGACGTGATCCGTTGCGCTTCGAGATTGGCGCGGGCGTTGGCGACGATCTCATAGGCAATCCAGGCAAGCGCCGCGACGAACAGAATCTGGAGCCCGAATCCGCTCCAGCCGGCGCGCCCGCCGAGCGCACGCCGCAGCCTGGCGACAAACTGCGGCGGTGGTTTGCGGGCTTCGACGGCCATCGCCGCTACCGGGTCATGAGATCAGCGGATCGGCGGCGCGTACTGAATTCCGCCCTTGTTCCAGAGCTGGTTGAGCCCGCGGGCAATTCCAAGTTTCGAGCCGGCGCCGACATTGCGCTCGAACGATTCGCCGTAATTGCCGACCGCCTTGACGATCCGCGATAGCCAATCCTTGGTGAGGCCGAGTTGTTCGCCGAGATTGCCGTCGGTGCCGAACGCCCGCTTGAGCTCCGGCTTGTCCGATTTGGCCATCTCGTCGACGTTCTTCTGGGTAACGCCGAGTTCCTCGGCGCTGACCATGGCAAACAACGTCCACTTCACGATATCGAACCACTGATCGTCGCCATGGCGCACCATCGGGCCGAGCGGCTCTTTCGAGATCACCTCGGGAAGCACGACGTGATCCGCTGGATTTGAAACCTTGAGGCGTTCGGCGTAGAGCTGCGACACGTCCGAGGTGAAGACGTCACAGCGTCCCGATTCGTAGGCCTTGACGGTTTCGTCCGCCGAACTGAACGCGATCACCTCGTACTTCATGTTGTTGCCCCTGAAGTAGTCGGCGAGATTCTGCTCGGTCGTGGTGCCGGTCTGCACGCAGACCGAGGCGCTGTTCAGTTCCAGCGCGGAATTCACTTTCAGGGATTTTTTGACCAGAAAACCCTGGCCGTCATAATAGGTGACGCCGGTGAAATTGGCGCCGAGCGAGGTGTCGCGCGACAGCGTCCAGGTGGTGTTGCGCGACAGCACGTCGATTTCGCCGGACTGTAGCGCGGTGAAGCGATCCTTGGCTGAGAGCGGCACGAACTTCACCTTGGCCGGATCGTTGAAGATCGCCGCCGCAATCGCGCGGCAGATGTCGACGTCGAGGCCGGCCCAGTTGCCTTTGTCATCGGGCGCCGAGAAGCCGGGCAGGCCCTGGCTCACGCCGCAGGACAGCATGCCGCGGTCCTTGACCGTCTTGAGGGTTTGCGCGGTGGCCGCCTGCGCTGAAAGACCGGCGGCGAGAGCAACGGTAAGAGCGAGAGATACGCGATTCATGGCAAAACCTTTCAGGGGTCGGGACGTTTGCATTGTCGTCGCGGGCGCGCATAAAGGCCAGCCCATCGATCCGGCCACCCCTTTGGATGCCGGCCTGAGGAGCAGACTGGCAACCGATTCGGCTGGGCGATGGATCGACGTTCGCAGCAGGCCCCTCAACGTGCGGCGACTGAATAGCTCGCCTGCATCACAGAACGGTTGGAGAGCCGGGTCAAGGGGTTGACGGGGGTCTTCTGTGTCCTGTTATTACAAAGTTGAGCCGAACCCGCCTCCCGGCGGGTGTTCGCGAAACGTCGCGGCTGCGGCAAAACGTCTTTGGCGGCGGCGGACGCATGAATTTCTCTGCAGATGACGGGCAATCGCCACGGCTTGAGCCGGAAACCGCGTTGGCGACCTCCGGCCGCGATACCAAGGCGCAAAAGGGTTTTGTCAATCCGCCGGTGGTCCATGGCTCTACCGTTCTCTATCCGACCGCAGCGGATCTGCATGCGCATCGCAGCGAGTTCCAGTATGGGCGGCATGGAACGCCGACCACGCGGGCGCTGCAGGATGCGCTGATGACGCTCGAGGGCCCCAACTGCGCGGGCGTAGGCCTCGCCCCCTCCGGCCTGGCGGCGATTTCGACGACGCTGCTGGCGGTGCTGAAGGCCGGCGATCATCTGTTGGTCTGCGACAACGCCTACCGCCCGACGCGGAATTTTAGCAACGGGATGCTCGCCCGCTACGGCGTCGAGACGACGTATTACGATCCCTTCGTTGGCGCCGGCATCGGCAGCTTGTTCAAGACGAACACCAGGGCGGTGGTCGTCGAAGCGCCGGGATCGCAGTCCTTCGAGATGCCGGACGTCCCTGCGATAGCTGCCGCTGCGCACGAAAAGGGCGCGCTGGTCATCGACGACAACACCTGGGCGACGCCGCTGTTTCACCGCTCGCTGGACCAGGGCGTCGATATCAGCATCCAGGCCGCGACCAAATATATCGGCGGGCATTCCGACATCATGTTCGGCACCATCTCGGCCAACGCCAAGGCCTGGCCGCTGATTTCAGAGACGATACGGCTGCTCGGCGTCTGCGCCGGGCCGGACGACGTGTTTCTGGCGCTGCGCGGCTTGCGGACGCTCAGCGTACGGCTCGAACAGCATCAGCGGTCGGCGCTCGACATGGCGCGCTGGCTTGCAACGCGGCCCGAGGTTGTCAGGGTTCTGCACCCCGGACTGGAGAGCGATCCCGGACACGCGATCTGGAAGCGGGATTTTACCGGCGCGTCCGGCCTGTTCAGCATCGTGCTCAAACCAGCGCCGCAAAAAGCCGTCGATGCGCTGCTCGATACCGTAAAACTGTTCGGCATGGGCTATTCGTGGGGCGGTTTTGAAAGCCTCGTCATCCCGTTCGACTGCTCCGACTATCGCACGGCCACCAAATGGTCGCCGGGCGGGCCGACGCTGCGGCTGCACATCGGGCTGGAACACGTCGATGACCTCAAGGCCGATCTCGAGCGCGGCTTTGCGGCGTTCAACGCCGCCGTCGCGTCGTCATCCTGAGGTGTTCGCCGTTCTTCACGGCGAGCCTCGAAGGATGGCTGCGAGCACCGAGTTGAACAATCATCCTTCGAGACGCCGCGCCAGCGCGCGGCTCCTCAGGATGACGATGGTAGCTGTATGGCGACCTTGCGGACAAACGGATTGATCGCCAGCGTTGAGCAAAGTCTCAATCGCTGGACGACGACTGCCGTCCGTTGACGATGATGAAATACAGGTTGCGGAAGTAGACCAGCAGGCCGAGCGCCTGCCCTGCGATGAACACCGGGTCCCGGCGGTACAGCGCGTAGATCAGCAGCAGCACGCCGCCGCCGATCGAGAAGAACCAGAACGCCACCGGAATCACGCTCTTGCGCGCGCGCTCGGATGCGATCCACTGCACCACGAAGCGCATGGTGAAGAAGCCTTGCGCGATAAACCCCAGGATCACCCAGCCATCGAACTTGATGACGAAGACATCATGCAGATAGCTGGCGAGCGCGTTGAACAGATCAGCCATGAGACGTCACCTCGGTCGCTACAGGCGTCGGTTTCTTGCGGCGGATCAGCCACCACACGCCGACCAGATCCATGATCCCGATCCACAGCCGGTCGAAGAAGCCGTAATTGGACACGCCGGAGTGCCGTGGCCGGTCAATCACATCGACATAGGCGATGTCGTATCCTTCACGGCGCACCAGCGCCGGCAGGAAACGATGCAGCCCGTCGAAATACGGCATGATAAGGAAGACATCGCGCCGGAACGCCTTCAGGCCGCAGCCGGTGTCGCGTGTGCCGTCGCGCAGGATGGCGTTGCGCACGCTATTGGCAACGCGCGACTGCATCTTCTTGAACCCGGTAGCCTTGCGCCCGATACGTTGACCCGCGGCGAGGCCGATGCGGCCGTCACCGTTTTGGATCGCCGCAATCAATTCCGGCAGAAACGCCGGATCGTTTTGTCCGTCGCCGTCGAGCGTCGCGACGATGACACCACACGCGGCGCGAACCCCGGTGCGCACCGCCGCGGACTGTCCGGATGAAATTGCATGATCGATCCGGCGCAGATTTGCACGCGCCTTCATGATCTCGGCGAGACGCTGCGGCGTTGCATCGGTCGAGCCGTCGTTGACGTAGATGATTTCGTAACGCCAGCGGCCATCGAGCGCGGCTGATATCTCGGCGATCAGCGGCGCCACGTTCCCGGCTTCGTTGCGAACGGGCACGACGATGGAAACATCGACAGCGGCTGCGTCAGGGGATGGCAAATCAAGGCTCGTGGCTTGAGTACATCGGCGGCCGGAACCAGCGGCCCGGACCCGCGGCGGCGTCCGCTTCTTATGGCGCGAATGCGCCGCGGGCAACCCTTTTGAGATGCCCCAGCGAGGGTCCCGCAAGCGGTTCGATCGCGCCGTCGCGGCGGATCGTGAAGGCAAGATGACGGGCCGCAAACCAGTAGCGCACGAACATCGCGCCGATCACGCCGACCAGGGCTCCCGCGACCACGTCGCTCGGGTGATGCGCCAGCAGAACGAGCCGGGTCGCGGCGATGATCACCGCGTAGATCAGCATCACGCTGCGTAGATGCGGCCACACCGCTGAAACAGCGAAAGCCAATGCAAAGGCAGTAGTGGCGTGGCCCGACGGAAAGCTCGCATAGGCTTCGCTGCCTGAAAAATGCGAGAAGTTAAAGGCATTGGCCGCGCCGCCGACGAACGGCCGCCCTCTCCCCACGACCTCCTTCAAGACCTCACCTGCAAGAACCGGCAGCAGCACCGCAAAAAATATGAAAAGGATGCGGGTGCCAAAACCGACCAGCACCGACCGCGGCGTTCCCCGCGCGCGCGGAAACAGAAGCGCGGTCACGAGCAGAAGCGCCGCCAGCGCCCACAACACATACTTCGATTTTCCAAATTCGGTCAGGATGCGAACGGGCCAGAGCCAGCCGGTGCCGCGCGGCGGCATCCAGCCGATTTCCGTCGCATCCAGCAGGTACATCAGCACAATGATCGCCGCGCCAATGCTCGCCGTGAGCCATAACGAATGACGCGCGCATCTGCGTGCGGCACCGGCGCGACGCGAATGCGAAGGCGCGCGCACCAGTTGCGCCAGCGAAATCCAGCCAAACCGGCAGACCTGAACGACGTAGTTCGACGGCACGCCGCTGCCGGTCTGCGCCGACATCTATTCCGTGCCCTCGGAGCGGAACACCGCCACCGAAATCGCCTTGCCCTGCGAGAAATTGTAGCCCTCGATCCGTGTCGCTACATTGTAGCGCAGCCCGATGGCTTCGGCGCGCTGCGCGAAGGCGCGTTCCGTACGCCCTTCAACCAGCGCGAACCGGCAACTGCCGTGGCCGAGGAAATCGGCTGCGCCCGAGCCGTCCGTCAGCAGCGTCGAGGTGCCGGTCATGAACACCAGGCTGGGCTCGTGATAGCCGGCCGCAGCCGCTTTCGGTCCGACGCAGACGACATTACGCAGCACCCGCGCGATCTCAACGCTGGGAAACAGCGGCTTTAGCGAGGGCGCCACGATGCCGTAAACCGCGATCCCCAGAACCAATGCGGCGGCAGCAGCATTGAGCAGCGAGCGCTCGGCGCGGTTGTCGTCATAGAGCCACCACGCGAACAACCCGAAGATCAGCGACACCGCCAGGAAAGGCCATGCCAGGAATGCGGGTTGGCGCGTCAGCACGATCGCCCCGACAATGACGGAGACCGCTGTTATCGCAGGAATTGCGAACCACCACGCCGCACCCCGCACCAGCCATGGCGATCGCGACAGCACGCGACGTTCCAGCGCGCCGACGATCAGGATTGCGATCGCCGGATAGAGCGGCAGCACGTAGTGCGGCAGCTTGGTCAGCACCAGTTCGAACACGATCCAAGACGGGATCAGCCAGGCGAGAAGGTATTGCGCGCCCGGCTCGCGCCTTGCGCGCCAGACCGCCGGCGCCGCCAGCCCCGCCAGCGGTGCGCCGGGCCAGAACGTCACCCAGAACAGCAGCAGATAGGTGCCAGGCGGTGCGCCGTGGGACTCCTGCGCCGCGAGCTTGCTCAGCATGTCGCCGCCGAGCGAGTCCACAAAGAACGTCTCCCCGGCGCGCCAGAAGATCGCGATGAACCATGGCAGCACCAGGACCAGCAGCCAGGTCAGGCCCCATACCGGCCGCAGACGCCAAAGCCAGACCGCGGTGCGGTCGAGAATCGCCAGCGTGGCCATGGTCAGGCCGACGAACATCAGGATCAGCGGTCCCTTGATCAGGATGCCGCCGGCCAGCGCCGTCCAGAAAATCGCAGGCCAGGTCCACGGCGGATGCGCGGGATCCTCGCCGCGCTGCCAGGACAAATAGACCCGTGCCATCGCACCCATCGCCGCGATCACCGTCAGCAGCAGCACGGCGTCGGTCTTTGCCAGTCGCGCCTCGGCGCCAAGCAGGACCGAACTGCACATGATGAGCCCGGCCAGCACCGCCCCGCGCCGGGTGACGAAGGCGAGCGCCGTCCAGTAGGTCATCAGCACCGCGCCGATCGCGCCGATCAGCGAGGGAATGCGGTAGAGCCAGATACGGACCTGGGCGCGCTGCAGGCCAAGCTTGCTTGCGCTCTGGACGACGGCGGACTGCAGCCAGTAGATGCCCACCGGCTTCTTGTAGCGCACGTCATCCTGGAAACGGATATCGACGAAGTCCCCGGTCTCGACCATCTGCTTGGTCGCCTGTGCGAACCGGGTTTCGTCGCGGTCGATCGGCGGGATGTTGAAGAATCCCGGCAGGAAGAACAGCAATCCGCAGACCAGGAGAAACGCGATGGCGCGGGCATGGCTCGCAGTGACGAAGTCGAGCACCTTCACAAGCACGCTGGCCGGAATCCCCCGGCTCTTCGGCTCGCGCGGCTCTCCAAATCTCGGACGTGCATAGGTCTCGACCATCGGTTCCGCATACGCTGAAACCGCCATGGCGACAACCGGTTAGCCGGTCGCTATTGAATTCTGACCACAACTGTGTCCGCCGCACCCGTGGCGTCCTGGACGGTCAGCCGGACAAAACCCGCCCCGGGCGGATCGATCAGACGCTGGCGGCGGCCGTCGATTTCGCCGACGGAGACGCCATTCACCAGCATGGTCATCGGCAACACGCCGCCGGCGACCTTCACCGGCAGTGCGGAAAACCGCATTTCGCCGATGCTCGCAGCGTCGATCCGGGAGCCGTCCAGCGGAAACTGGATGCGCAGCGCCTGCTCGCCGCCGGTCCGGACCAGCTCGCCTGCGGGACGGAACCGGCGCAGCGGCAGCGGCAGCTTTGCATTGCTCGCTACTAGCGTACCTTTCGGTGCCTTGGGCAACGGCGCCGGCAGTTTTCCGGTACGGGCAAAGGCATCGAACAGGATCGGCGCTGCGGCAGTGCGGCCGACCAGGCCCGGGACCGGCGCGCCATCGGGACGCCCAACCCAGACGCCGATCGTCATGCGTCCGTCGAAGCCCACCGACCACGCATCGCGATAGCCGTAGGAGGTGCCGGTCTTGAAGGCGATCCGGTTGTGCGCGGCGTTCTCTGGCGGCGGCGTGCCGATCAGCACATTGCCGACCTGCCAGGCCGCGACCTGATCCATCAGGCGCAGCGGTTCGCGCACGTCGTCCTTCCACACGATTTCGCGCAGCGGTTTTGTGCTGCCGAGGCGCGCGATGCCCGAGTAGAGTTGCACGAGATCCTGCAGGCTGACGCCGACGCCGCCGAGCCCCATCGCGAGGCCCGGCACTTCATCCTTCGGCAGCACCAGATTGGCGCCGGCCTGCTTCAGCCGCGACGACAGCCGGCTGGCGCCGACCCGGTCCATTAGTTCGATCGCCGGCACGTTAAGGGACAGTTGCAGCGCCTTGCGCACCGGCACCGTCCCCTGAAACGTCATGTCGAAATTTTCCGGCGCGTAGGAGCCGAACCGGACCGGCCGGTCGTCGATCAGGCTTTCCGGATGCACAAAACCGTCCTCGAAGGCGAGGCCGTAGATGAACGGTTTTAGGGTCGATCCCGGCGAGCGCACCGCGCGCGTCATGTCCACCTGTCCCGCCCGCCGCTCGTCGAAATAATCCGGCGAGCCGACATGGGCCAGCACATCGCCGCTGTCGTTGTCCACCGCGACGATAGCGACGGAAATATCCGGCCCCAACGCTGGTGCGCGGTCACGCGCCAGCGACTCGAGAACTTTCTGCAGGCTGGAATCCAGCGTCAGCGCGATGACCGGCGCATCCTTCACATTGGCGACGGCCTGATCGGCGGAATGCGGCGCCAGGATCGGCATCGGCTTGCGCAGCCGCGGCACCGGTACGGCCTTGGCCTGCACGGCATCGTCAGGCGAGACAACGCCCTCTTCAACCATCCGGTCGAGCACGCGGTTGCGCGCAACGCGCGCCGTTTCCGGATGGCGATCGAGGCGGCGGGTTTCCGGTGACTGCGGCAGCGCCACCAGCAACGCCTGCTCCGCCAGCGACAAGCGTTTCGGCTCCTTGCCGAAATAGCCGAGCGAGGCGGCGCGAACGCCCTCGAGATTGCCGCCGAACGGCGCCAGAGCCAGATACAGATCGAGGATCTGGTCCTTGCTCAACTGCCGCTCGATCTCGATGGCGCGCACCATCTGCCGCAACTTGGCGTAAATCGAGCGCTCGCGCCGCGGCTCCATCAATCGCGCGAGCTGCATGGTGATGGTGGAGCCGCCGGAGACGATGTGACCACGCGTCACCACTAGCAGCGCCGCGCGGCCCAGCGCCAGCGGATCGACCCCGGCATGCGAGCGAAAGCGACGGTCCTCATAGGCCAGCAGCAGTTTCAGGTATCGGGGATCGACCCCGGTCCGTGCATCGACCGGCAGCCGCCAGCGGCCATCGGCCATCGCATAAGCGCGCAGCAGTTTGCCGTTCCGATCGACGACGCTGGTGGAGACCTGTTGCGCCTGCGCCAGCGGCAGCGGCCCGAGGGACCAAACCCACGCACCAAATGCGCTCATGCTCAAAATACAAACAAGGGCCAACGCGATTGCAAATGTTCTGATTGGCCGGCTACCACCAACTCCGTCATGGCCGGGCTTGTCCCGGCCATCCACGTCTTTACTGCTGCAAAGAGTAGACGTGGATACGCCGGACAAGCCCGGGCATGACGGGGAAGTGCGGGTGCGTGGTGCACTCATTTCGCCGCGCGCACCTCGACATTGCCGGTGGTGGTGCGGCCGTAGCGCGAGGGGTTGTACATGTCCTCGACATAGGCCTGCGGCAGCACGTATTTGCCCGGCGATACCGCGCGCACCACATACGCCACGGTGAACACCGCCTTGTCGTCGCTGCCGCGATCGATCGCAGCCGTGAAGCGGTCGTCGCGGAAATCGGTGTTTTCCGGCTCCTCGCCGTCTTCGATCCAGTCCAGCGTGCCGGTGTCGCCGGACGACACCAGATGCGGGTTGTCGATCTCGAAACCGGCCGGGAGATAATCCGACACCATGATGTGCCCGAATTCCGGCTTGGCTTCGGTGACTTTCAGCACCACCGCAAAACGGTCGTTCTGCTTCGCCTTCGCGACGTCGGCCGGCTTGCCGTCGAGCGTGAAGTAATTGCGCTCGATCTTGAAGCCGTTGGATGCCGCGGGCTCCGGTGTGACCGGCGCACCGCTCACCGAAATCACCGCCTGCACCGGCGTATCGCCGGTGTTGGCGATCCTGATCGGCTGGCCCGCCATCTCGGCGGCTGTGTAGCTGCGGTACAGCGCGGTCTTCACCGGACTGCCGTTGACATCGAGCGCCAGCGTTTCCTTGGACAGCGCGCGCGACGCCAGCACCAGCCAGGCATTTTCCTGGGTCGAGGTGTAGGGCGTAAGCCCACGCGCGGCCTCGACGCGCTGCACCGCCTGGGTGATGGTCGCGCTCGATGCATTGCCTTCGCTGCCAAGCGAGACCAGGGCCGCGGCGTCACGCAACGCCGAGCCGTAGTCGACCCGGCCGAATTCCAGCACCGGTTTTGGCGCGAGGCTCTCCAGCGCCGCGGCATAGACCCGCTCCGCCCGGCTTCGATCGCCGACCAGCGCCAGCGCCGCCGCCAGTTGCGATTTTGCAATGGGCGTGGCGAGGTTGTTCAGCTTGGTGTCGGCGAGATAACGGAGATCGCCGACCGGGGCGGTGCCGTTGCGCGCGAGCACGTAGAGCCCATAGGCGAGATCGCGCCCGCCGTTCTTTTCAGGTTCGTCGGCATTGACCACCGAGTTGCGGATGCGATCCAGCGCGTTGCGGAACAGCACGTCCGGCACCGCAAATCCCTTTTCACGGGCGCGGGTCAGGAAGTCCGTCACATAAGCGTCGAGCCAGGCGTCATCGCCGCCCGCCGACCACAGCCCGAACGAGCCGTTCGAGCCTTGCCGCGCCAGCAGCTTGTCGATGGCGTCCTTGATGCGCTGGTCGACCGCCGTGTCCATGGCAAGATGCGCTCCGGCCGCGAGGTCATTGACATAGAGCAGCGGCATCGCACGGCTGGCGATCTGCTCGGAGCAGCCATAGGGATAGCGGTCCAGCGCCTTCAGGATGGTCGCGGCGTCCAGCGCCGTGGACAGGCTGACCGACATCGACACCGCGCCGGTGCCCTGCACGAGATCCGAGAACATGTCCGACGTCAGCATCAGGCTTTCGCCCTTCGCCAGCGTGCGGATCGAGCGCCGCGCCAGGATTTGCGTCGCGGCCTTGACGTCCAGCACATAGTGCCGCGCCAGCGTCAGCCCGTTCGGCCCCTTGATATCGACGTCGAGCTGCGCGGTGCCGGCGCCGCCGGAGGCGTCGAGCGCCAGCGCCATCGAAGTGCGCTGCTTGGCGGCGAGCTTGACCGTGGTGGCGGAATTGCCCGTCACCTTCACAGGTCCCGAGGTCTTGACATGGATGGTGTAGTCACCCGCCGCACCCTCGACGTTGTCAAGATCCATGCTTATGGTGCCCTTGTCGCCATTGAGCAGGAAGCGCGGCAGCGTCGCCGTCAGCACCACCGGATCGCGAACAATGACGTCGGTGGTGGCGCGGCCGAGTTTTGTGGCGGTCCATGCCACCGCCATCACCCGCGCGGTGCCGGCGAACTCCGGAATGTCGAAGCTGATTTCGGCCGAACCATCCGCGCCAGCGGTGACGATACCGGAATACAGCGCCAGCGGTTTTTGCGCGGGCGGACTGCCCTGCAGCTCGGCGCCGGCGGAATCGCCGCCGGTCTTGAGCTGGCCGCGGGCGCCCTGCATGCCGTCGATCAATTGCCCGTAGAGGTCGCGGATCTCCGAGGTCATGCGGCGCTGGCCGAGATAATAATCGTCAGGGGCCGGCGGTTTGTAATTGGTCAGGTTGAGAATGCCGACATCGACCGCGGCGACGACTATTTTTGCATCCTCGCCGGGATTAAGCCCGCCAAGCTTGACCGGCAGCTTTAAAGTGGTGTTCGGCCGCACCAATGCCGGCGGCGAAAGGCCGACGGTGAGGCTGCGGGCCTTCTTGTCGATGCCGAACCATTTCAGGCCGATCGCCCGGCCGGGCATCCGAAGCGCCGCGGCATCCAGCGGCCGGCGCAGCGTCGCCACCACATAAGCGCCGGTGCCCCAGTCCTTGCCGACCGGAATCCTGACCTGCGCGGTGCCTTCCTTGATGTCGGTCGACTGCGTCGTCAACAGCCTGTCGCCGAGGACGTTGATGGTCAGCTTGCCGGCCGTGCGCGCATTGACCGACACCACCATGGTGTCGCCGGACTGGTATTCCGGCTTGTCGATCGAGGTCTCCAGCAAATCGGGCGTGTCGGCGCTGCCATCGGAATACCAGCCGACATCGAACTGTACCGAGGTCAGCGGCCCGTCGGCTTCAGTCGATTTGACGTCGAGCCGATAGCGGCCGGGCTGCGGCGACAGCGTCAGCCGCGACGGCTTTTCCGCGGCGATGGCAAGATCGCCATCGGCCACGCGCTTGGTGGATTTGACCGGCTCGTATTCCCAGGCGGAACTCTGGCGATACCATTGATAGCGGGATTCCAGCTTGAGCAGCTCGTAGCGCAGCCCGCCCCGCGAAAGCGGCTTGCCGTCGGGCGCGACGAATACGACGTCAAAGTCGGCCTTGTCGCCTTCCGCCACGTTCTTGTCGCCGAACATCGGTTTCACCCCGATCATGGCCGCCCCCGGCGCCACCGGCAGCACCAGCTTGCGCTCGACCGCGCGGCCGCCGGCTTCCGTCATGCGAATGAAGAACTGGGCTTCCTGCGGCCGCGTTGAGGACGGCGGCTTTGCCAGACTGACCGGAAATGTCGCGACGCCATTCGCATCTGCTACCGGCAGGTTCTCGATCGGCGTGCGCTCGTTGCTGGTGGTCTCCTCGTCAGCGACGCCGAACTGGTAGCCGGCAAAGCCGGGCCGGCTCGAAGCCGGTGCGACCAGCATGTCGCCTTCCAGCTGCAGACCTGATGCCGGGGCGCCGTAAAGGAAATGGCCGTCGACTTTAAGTTCTACAGGAGCCTCGGCTTTGATCTGATTGTCCTTGCTGGATAATTCGAACTCGATCCGATCCGCGACATAGTCCTCGACCATGAAGGTGGTCTCGCCAACCGACGAGCCCTTGGGATCGGTGAAGGCGCGCACCCGCCAGGTCCCGGTCGGGACCGCGGAATTCAGCGGCAAGGTCAGGCTGCGGCCGCCCGCGCCCTGGTCAGGCAGCACGGCGCGGCGGAATTCGACGCCGTCGGGGCGCTCGATCACCAGTGTCAGCGGCCCGCCGGTCACGGCATTGCCCTGCCCGTCCCGCAACAGTGCGGTGAGATAGACCGTCTCGCCAGAGCGATAGACGCCGCGCTCGGCATAGACGAAGGCGTCGGCACCCGCCGGCACCGCGCGGCCGGACACGCCGCGGTCGGTGAGGTCGAAGGCGCTGGATTTCAGGCTGAGGAAGGCGTAGTCGGCCTTTTCGCCGGCCACCGTCAGCAACGCCGGCGACAGACCGCCCTCGCCGCGCGCGAGGCCTGCCTCGAACAGCACGTGGCCGGAGTCGTCGGTCTTGCGGGTGGCCAGAATCTCGTTGTTGCGGGCCACCAGCCGCACTTCAGCTTTTGCGATCGCATCGGTCGAGGCCAGCGAGTTGACGAACACGTGGATGCCGTCATTGCCCGAAAACGCCGTGAGGCCGAGGTCGGACACGATGAACCATTGCGTCGCCAATGAGCCATCGTCATCGCCGCCCGAACCGGGCCCCTTGGCCTTGGCGGTCATCACATAGACGCCGGGCTGCAAATCGCCGAGCGCAGAATCGACCGGAAATGCGGTCGTGACGTCCTGATTGAGCGTGGTCGCGGTCGCAAGCTCCCCGGACCATACTTTTGCGCCGCGCTCATTGCCGAGGTCGCCGAGCTGGTAGCTGGACAGCGCCTTCTGGAAGTCGCTGTCGATGACCGTGTTGATCAGGTTGCGGTCGCCGATCCGGAACACCTGCACCGACACCGAAGGCGTGTTGACGCTGACCAGCGGAATACCGCGCTGGCCGGTGCGCGGCAGCACATAGGCCCGCCCGGTAAAACGCACGAACGGTTTTCGGTCGCGCACATAGATATTGAACTCGGCTGACTTCGGCAGGCTTTCCTTCACCGTCGACGGCAGGCCCGCGCGCAGGTTGATGTTGTAGCGCTCGCCGTGCTTGAGGCCCTCGACGCAGAGCTGCTTTTCTTCCGACGACAGCGCCGGCCTGTCGCTGCCCGCGAGCGCCAGGAACGGCGAGAAATCGGTGCGTTTGGCCAGATCCTCGGAGAACTGGAAGCACGCGCGGGGCGAGGCCGCATCCGAATCGATGGTGTAGTCCAGCAGCCGAAAACCATGGTCGTTACGCAGCTTTTCGTAAGCCCCGCGGACCTCCGCGACTTCCCTCATATCGAGCGAAAGCCGCAACGTATCCAGCGCCGGGCGCCAGAGCTTGCGGTCGGACAGCGCGCGGCCAAGCACCGCTAGGGCGTCCGCCTCCTCCCCCGCATTGCCGGCACGCTGATAGGCGATGTAGGCGGCGGTGGAAGCGCGCTCATACAGAAAAGTCTGCTCGCTTGAGGTGGCGGAGCGGATCTGGAAAATGGTTCGGGCCAGCCGCAGCCAGTTGGCGCTGTCCTCCGGCGCCACCGCGGCGATCTGTACAAGAATTTGAAGGCCGATCCGGTAGTCGCCGCGTTTGAAGGCGGCGTCGGCGTCAGTCCGCAGTGTCGCCGACGACTTTGCGACGGGACCTGCCTCGCTCTTGATCTGGGCTTCCAGCTTCACGGCCGAATCGGCGAGATCGTCGCGTTTGAAGGCCTTATCCGCCGCCTGCGCCGAGATGAGGCCAAGCGCCAGCGTTGCGCAAAGTGCTGCGGCGCGAACCAAACCGATCATGATGGACTCCTTGGGGGGCGGACGAACGCCGCTTGATGGACAGAAATGCGCGAAAAGGTGACGGACTGATGGCCGGGAATGGGATAGCGAAAAAGTCGCATGCGACGTTAGCCGTAACTGGTTCATGGCCACCTGCCGGCCGGGGGCGGCGCGTCGTTGGACGGCGAGACCGAAAGCAACAGAGCCCGCGCTCAAGCGTTGTCGCACGCCAGAGCAAATTGGTTCGGCTCAGGCTTGGCAGGGAAGCGGATTTTTCATATTGGCGGTGCTATCAGGACAAGCACGGTCCCATAGCTCAACTGGATAGAGTAACGGATTTCTACTCCGTGGGTTGCAGGTTCGAATCCTGCTGGGATCGCCAATCATTTCAATCAGATAGCCAGCGCGTCACCTCCCCTGCTCACGCAAGCCACCCCGACAGGTCGCGGCCGATCAATTTTCCCGTGCGGCGGATGTCGGGCTCGAATGCGTGCAACAGCGAAGCGCGCAGGGCTGCCGGCAGCGGCGGCGGTGGTCGCAACCACAGACGCCGCAAGCGCGTCGCAAGGCCGGTTCCGCGCATCGAGACCGGGAGCAGATCGCGCGCTGCGGTGGCGGCGTGAACCGCGATCCTGTCTAGCGCGGGCCATTTCGGCATCAGGCCGACGTTGTGCCGCGCCTGGGTGTCGATCGCCGCATTCGGAGCGATGTCCAGGAAGGCGCAGAGATCGCGCAGCGCGGCGGCGGTATCGCGTGCGAGGTCGTCAAACAAAACGACCTTGACGCGGCTGTTGCCGAACGTCGCGAAGTAGCGCGCGAGAGCATCGTGGTACAGGCTTGTATCGAAGTAATAATTGCCCGGCTGCAACGCAGCTTCGATCGGCCGTTTTTCGACGCCGCGCCGCACCCGCCCGAGATAACTCGAATACGCCCGGTCAGCCGGATTGCGCAGCGACACGATTACCTTCACGTTCGGCAGTTCGGCCGCGATCCGCTCCGGCGCTTCCGGCGCGTGCAGGTAATTCGGCGAGGCTTCTCCGATGGCGCGCTCGGCCTTTGCGCCGTCGAAAAGCCGTTCGTACTCTGCACGATTGCGCTCGACGCGCTCTCCCGGCAATACGCCGAAGCAAGGGAAGTAGCGCGGTTCCTTGAGCGGGCTCATGTACACATCGGGATGCTGCCGCAAGTACTGGTAAAGCGATGTGGTGCCGCACTTCGGCGCGCCAACAATCAAAAAATTCGGTAAAGGCATGGCGGCAAACGCTTCCGTGATGCAATCGCCGAACATATAGTACCGCGCTCGATAGCCGTCGACAAGGAAACCTACGTGGCGAGTACGCAAGCGGTCGCAATTGCAGACCCCCCGACGCAGACGCCGGAGCGCCTTTGCGCGGATCTGGTGTTCGTGTGTGAATGCCTCGGGGCCGGTGGAATCCAGCGCGTCGTCTCGGTACTTTCCAACGAATGGAGCAGGCGCGGCAGGAAGGTATGCGTCGTCACGCGCCACGATCGGCGTTTTTTCACGCTCGAGGGTTCCGTCCAGCATGTGGTGTTTCAGGGCGATGCCGTGTCCAGCCTCATGACGTGGCTGAGACGCGCATTCGCTCTGCGCGACCGGTTTCTCGCGGAGCTGCGCCGGTCGCGGCTCGCAAGCTGGCGGCCGGCGCGTATGTTCGGCCATGGGCTCTACGTGCTGCTGCTGCGGGCGCCGCTCAAGATCTACCTCGCAGCCATGTTCGCGCTCGACGTGCGCGCATTGCGGCGCATCCTGGTGCGCGTCAATGCGCCGCTTGTCGTGTCAATGGGCACGCCTCTCAATGTGATCACGCTCGTGGCGGCCGAGGGTCTTGGGCGGCGCGTTGTCGTTTCGGAGCGCGGCGACGCCAAGGCGATGCGCAGGAATTGGCTCTGGGGCGGGCTCACTGCCAAACTATATGAACGAGCGCATCTGGTAACCGCGAACAGTCGCGCCCTGGTGCGCCACATGCGTGGGTTTGTCGCCGCCGGTAATCTTGCGTTTCTTCCCAATCCGGTGTGGGTCGAGCGCGGGCATGGAAGCGCTCGCGAGTACGACAACACAACGGCGCCGGTGGTGCTGAGCGTGGCTCGCCTGGTTCCGGAAAAGGCTCCGGATGTCCTGCTGGAAGCATTTGCATTGTGTGCGGAACAGTATCGCGAATGTCGTCTTGCTCTCGTGGGTGAGGGACAGCTCGAAGCGGCGCTCAGGGCGCAGGCGGCAAGGCTGGGAATCGCCGAGCGGATCGACTGGTGCGGCCTGGTGAAAGATCCGCTGCCGCATTACGAGACCGCCCAGGTGTTCGTGCTCCCCTCGCGCATCGAAGGCATGCCGAATGCGCTACTGGAGGCCATGGGCTGCGGTGTCCCCGTGATCGTGAGCGATGGCACGCCCGGGCTGCTGGAGCTGGTTGAGCAGGGCGTCACCGGCCTCGTCGTACCCGTCGACGATCCCGTGGCGCTCGCGGCCGCGTTGCGCCTGATGCTGTCGGACGCACCGCTGCGGCGGCGACTCGGGATGGCGGCGCGCGAACGCGTCCTGGAATATGAGCTTTCGCGGTCGCTCGCGAGCTGGGAATCCGCGCTCGGATTCGCCGGGTAACGGGCTGAGCCGTTCAAATCCGGCCGCGTCCGCTGACCTTGCACGATGCGGCAACTGCGCAAACGGCCGGACTACTATTTCCGCCCCAACTTCTCCCGCTCCGCAACGAGCTTGTCGAGCTCGTCCGTCTGCTGCGCGATCCGGTCGGCGGTGCGTTCCTCGTTTTGGCCGCCGGAGGCGCCGGCGGCCTGCTCGATCAACTGCCGGATATTGTCGCGTAGCACCGCGATTCGGTCGTCCAGTTCTGAAGGCGAAAGATTGCTCGGCATCGGCATGGCTCCAATGTTCGTCGCGGCCCGGCGCAGAATCCTAACCCCCGCATCGGCCGCCTCCTACGGAAAAACGCCGGTTTGTTCCGTCACAAGCTCCTCTTCAAGCCATTTCGGCCCCCGGACGAAACAATTCTCCTTAGCCACGAAACCATTTTCGGTTCCCGACGCAATCATCCTGAAACGGTCGGCAGGCCATTCTCCGCTCAAGGATACGCCGAAAAAGGCGATCGGGGAGCTTCAAATGAACCATTCCATTTACAGTGCAGACCGTTCGACCCATCTCAAAATCGTCGTTCTCGCCCTGGTGGCGGGTATCGCGGTGGCCGGTTTCGGCATCTCGGCGCGGACCAATTCCGACGGCGCTGCCCAGACCGCACATGTCGTCAAGGCAGGCAAGCCGGTGGCGGTCACAAGTTCAGACGCTTCGGTCGTGCGCTGAGGAGTTCGCGCTATGTCGACGAACACCGATCAGGTAGGGAATACAGGAATTGACCCGGCCTTCTGGTCGATCGCCGCCGTGCTCAGTGTCGCGATCGTCTACGTCGCCTGCCTGACCTGACAGGCGGCTGCGGGCCCCTTGGCGGCCATCTTTAGTCCCGTTCGCGCCGACGCGGTTGCTTCGATGGCATCCGCGGTGTTCTGATTCCCGGAGCCGCCTGATTAACGTCTGGTGACGGCCCGGCGAAAAATTCGAGCGAAATCGCCGCCTGCTGCTTAAAATTTGAGGCTTATTGTCGCCCGGCATTGGGAGACAGGAACGGGTCATGTCGAGCCGGGAAGCCTTACTATTGGACAGCGGACATTGCCGCGCGATCTGCGATGAAATCGGAGAACGGCTGCGGTTCCTGATCGAGAAGGAATCCGCCGAGATTCCGCAGCGGCTGCGATTGCTGCTCGAGCGGTTTGCCGAGCTGGAGGGCGAGCAGGCGCCTTCGATCGCCCCTTCGATGGACGACATGGCGGCGTGGTCTACCGCGGCGTAACCCCCTGACGCCGCCCACCTCTGCCGCATGCCTGCCTCGATGACCATGCCACTTCCTTCCCCCCTGGCGGCGGCGTAGCATTGCCGGCACTGGTGGGGCGTAGGCGCGGCGCCCGCTCAAAAACGAACATGCGCCACGGGAAAACGCCATGTTCGAGATACTCGATCGGCAGACGCGGCTGACCGGCAACCAGATCAAGATCCTCACCGCGGCCATCATCGGCGACGCCCTGGAATTTTTCGATTACTTCCTGATCGGCTTCGTGCTCGCCTTCCTGATCGGGCCGTGGAAGCTCACCTTCGGCGAGTCGGCGGTCGTGCTGATGAGCTCGGGCATCGGCGCCATCATCGGCGCCTATGTCTGGGGCTGGCTCGCCGACCGCATCGGCCGCCGCAAGGTCTTTATCGGCACGGTGCTGAACTTCTCCATCGCTACCGGCCTGCTCTATTTCACACCAGACAATGGCTGGATCTATCTGTCGATCATGCGCTTTTTCGTCGGCGTGGGCGTCGGCGGGCTGTATTGCGTGGACCTGCCGCTGGTGCAGGAATTCATGCCCTCCTCCAAGCGCGGCTGGGTTGGGGGCCTGGTGACCTGCGTCATCCCGCTCGGCGTCGGCCTCGGCGCGGTGCTCGGCGCCTTCATGGGCAGCGACCAGTGGCGGTTGTTGTTCGCGATCGGCGTGCTGCCCGCGCTGCTGGTGCTGCTGGTGCGCATCTGGGTGCCGGAATCGCCGCGCTGGCTGTGCCGCCAGGGCCGCTATGAGGAGGCGCGCAAGTCGCTGGCCTGGGCGCTGCAGATGCAGCCCGCCGCGCTGCCGCTGCCGACCGCCGCCGATGCCGGCCCGATCCTCAAGAGCAACTGGCTCGACCTGTTCAAATATCCGCGCAGCCTGCTTGTTTCCTGGCTCGGCAATGCCGGTGCGCAGACCGGCGTGTACGGCATCACGCTGTGGGCGCCGTCGCTGTTCGTGCTGCTGCTGAAAGTGACGCCGCAGCAAGCCGCCAAGATGATGATCCTGCTCACCGTCTGCGGCTTCATCGGCCGGCTCTCCTTCTCGTTCTTCTCGGAACTGATGGGACGGCGCAACGCGGGTGGCCTGCTCGGCTTCGGCGCCGGCGTCCTGACCATTATCGCGGGCTATAATTACGACGCGATGCTGTTCGGCATGTCTGCATTCTGGCTGCTGCTGGCCGTGACCTTCTTCTTCGCCGACGGGGGTTTTGCCATCGTCGGGCCGTATGCGGCGGAGGTCTGGCCCTCGCACCTCAGAACCACCGGCATGGGTTCGGCCTATGGTTTTGGCGGCATCGGCAAGATCATCGGGCCGGTCGGCCTTGCCTTGATCGTCGGCTCCGGCAATTATCTCAAGCCCGATGTTCCCCTGCCGCAGATTCCGACCGCGTTCGTCTATCTCGGCTGCTGGTTTTTAATGGCCGGAGCGGTGTATTATTTCTTCGGAATCGAGACCAGGGGCAAATCGATCGAGCAGATCGACAAGGAACTGGCCGTCACCGCCTGATTTATAGCTGCACCCGTTCGACGAGGATTGCCTTGGACGCGATGACCCCGACTTCTGCCGAGCTTGCGGGCGACCGGAGCGTTATCATGCGAGCCGAGGCCGTCCGTCCGGCGGTAGCAGCCGCCTCGAACGAGATCGAGGCGTCCCGCCGGCTGCCGCCGGCCCTGCTCGACCGCCTGCACGCGGCGCGGCTGTTCCGCCTGCTGCTGCCGCGCTCGTCCGACGGGATCGAGACCGATCCCGTCACCTTCTTCCATGTGATTGAAACCATCGCCCAGGAGGACGCCTCCACCGCCTGGTGCCTCAGCCAGGCCGGCGGCTGCGCCATGTCGGCGGCCTATCTCGACCTGCCGGTGGCGCAGGCGATCTTCGGCAGCGATCCCCGCGCCGTGCTCGCCTGGGGTCCCGGTCCGAAGGTCAAGGCGATCGAATGCGAGGGCGGCTACAGGGTCAGCGGGGTATGGGCTTTTGCCTCCGGCGGCCGCCACGCGACCTGGCTCGGCGCCCACTGCCCGATCTATCGAGCCGATGGCTCGCCCAGACGCGATGCCACGACCGGCGAACAACTGGAGCGCACCATGCTGGTGCGCACCGAGGACGTGGAGTGGACCGACATCTGGAACACGGTCGGCCTGCGCGGCACGGCGAGCGACCAGTTCGCGCTGAATGACTTCTTCGTCCGCGCGGACCACTCGATCACCCGCGACTTCGACAAGGAGTGCCGCGAGAGCGGCCCGCTCTACCGCATGGGCAACGGCACCTGCTACCAGGTCGGCTTCGCCGGCGTCGCCTGCGGCATCGCCCGCAGCGCGCTCGACGGCTTTGTCGACGTGGCGCGCAACAAGGTGCCACGCGGCGCCAGCAGGCCATTGCGCGACAATGCGGCGGTGCAGACCAACCTTGCCGTGGCAGAGGTTAATCTGCGCGCCGCGCGGACCTATTTGCTGCAATCGATGGCGGAGATCTGGAAGGACCTTTCCGCAGGCTCGATGATCACCGTCAAACAACGCATCATCATCCGCATGGCGTCCACGCACGCCATCCACAAGGCGCGCGAGGCGGTCGATTTCGCCTGGAATGCCGCGGGCGCCACCGCGATCTTCGAGAGCCATCCGCTGGAGCGCCGCTTTCGCGACATGCACACGGTGACCCAGCAGCTGCAGGGCCAGCTCCGGCATTTTGAAACCGTCGGCGCCTGGATGATGGGCGCCGAAGCCGACCTCACCTTCGTCTGAAAACAAAAAGGAAGAACACCATGCCCCTCGGCGGATTGCAGCATTACACCATCGAGCCCTCCGATCTGGAGCGCACCAGGGAATTCTATTGCGACGTACTGGGACTGGAGAACGGCGAGCGTCCGCCGCTCGATTTTCCGGGCTACTGGCTCTATTCCGGCGGCGTCGCCACCGTGCACCTGATGGGCACCCGCAAGCCGCGCGAAGGCATCGTGGTGCGAGGCACCGAGAAAAAATATGAGGACACCGGCCGCCTCGACCATATCGCCTTCGCCGCCACCGACGCCGACGGCGTGCGCCAGCGGCTACAGTCGCACGACGTAAAATTCCGCGAGAGCATTGTGCCGCGCACCGGCGACACGCAGTTCTTTTTCTACGACCCCGACGGCGTCGGCGTGGAGCTGAATTTCGCGAAGTCGTAAAACGACGAGCTGTCAGGCTCCGTCGAGAGGTTTCTGCCATCAGCCTCGTCGGCATCATGGATGATGCCCGCTCCCTGCTGTCGGGTGTGGGCGCCATATTGGGATCGGCCGACCGGTCCATTCCGCTTTTCGTGCAGCCGTGCACGCCGCTCGGACGTCAAAAATTGGTCCCGTCGTTAAGTAACGCCGCGGGCACGCAGCCGGCCCCGCTTCGCAGAAATTGTGCCGCGCTCAACCACCAATAGCCGCCGACCTTACCCCGCAAAGTTGACTTTCGCGTCGCCCTCGACGATGCTGCCCGGACGCCCATTTTGTTGGGGCGCGCGCACTTTTTCATGAAGTTTTTCGATGAAGAGATTGAATCATGCCCTATTCCGTTCCGGGAAAAGCTGACCAAGCAAGCCAGGCTGTGATTGACGCGTGGAACGCGCAGATCAAGTTTAATTTCGACGATCTTTGGGGCCGCGGTCTCGCCGACTCCAAGCCCTATTTTATCGATGACCCCGGCAAGTTGACCAACGCCGCCTTCACCGACGCGGTCAGATGGTCGGGGGCTCCGGCTGAACCCCGGACTTGCCTTGACGAGACCTGGGCGCAGCGGCTGTCCGACTGGGGTGAGCGGGGGCGAACTTCGTTTCAGAACGAGTATCTGGAATACACTCTTATCTACGCAACCGATCAAACGGGCAAGGTCAGACCCAAGCGCTTTACCGCGACAACCGAGCTTGCGGAATACTGGACCACGGTAGCATCGGTGGATCCGGTTCAGCTGCGCGCAATGGCCAAAGACGTATTGGGACGTGACGTCAGCTATGCCGAACTTTACGGCTCGAACAATGCCGATCCCACCCATCTTTCGCCGGCAACACGCAGGATTGCTTTCGCAACGCAGGTAGCGGGGAATGGCCAGCATGACGATCTTAAGGATGCAAACGTGCCGGCTAATCCGATCGGCAGCCTGAATCGCGAGAACGCCCTTTTCATGCGCCAGCCGATCAATGGCCTGGATGACCTGGTGTATATTGTGATGTTTGGCGCCCGACCCTATGCCGTTAACGGACCGCAAGGTCGGCGAAGGGCCGAGAACTACGAAATATTTCGTTCTCAACAGACGGACTTTCTAGCCTGCCGGAATGCCGATCCGCATGCAGCCAGAGGTGCGTACAATCAGGTTATCAGCCAGATAAACGGGAATGCAGCCAAGAGTTCCCGTATGGCCCTCGCTGATCCTCTCGGTATGTACATCAGGGGATTCAACTCGGGAGCGTTTACCTGGAACGGCGCGGCTGTGCCGCAAGACTGGATCCGCTGGAGGCGCGGTGGCCCGGGCATGTGGCAAAGGCTGGAGTTCGGGCCACCGGACGATAGCCCGGCGTTCCTTGATGACATCATGGAAAGAATTGGGGCGACGCAACAGCCGGTCAGTGGTGGATATAGATTGGTCCGCGGCATCGAAGTTGGACCTGGCGTCATGGTCGAACCCGCGTCCAGCGTAAATCCCCAATGGATCGACATCCCTGCCGCGCAACCGCTCGACTGCACGATGGCCGACGTATGCACCGGAGTAGCACTGGCACGTGCGGATTGGGAAACGGAGCACACCCTGTCTCCCGTGCTGCGGCTGAGGTAAACGACGTTGCCGCTCCAGGAAGGAATCTATTGGGACTCGGGCGCCACGCCAGGGCCGTGCTTTGCCATCATGTTTCTTCGGGTGACCCAAGGGGCAACGGTGGCCGAGATAGCGCCGGCACTCGATCGTTTGTGGAAGGTGCATGACGATTTGCGGCGCGGCCGGATCGCCGATCTTCCCGGCATCGATCTACCCGCGTCGGGGCTGACGATCCTTTGGGGGTACGGCCCTAAAGCGTTTAAAATCCCCGGGGCCAATCATGGGCTTCCTTCCGAGCTTGCAGAGCAAAATCAGTTTTGGCCCCCGCAAAGATCGGAAATTTCTCCCATTTTGGGAGGTGCATCCATTAACTTTGCGCCCGGCCTTGACCGAAACCCGGCCACCGAAGAAATCATGGTGCAGGCTATCGGCGATACGTCCTTGGCGGTGAACAGGGTTATCGTGGAAACATGGAAGCTTCTGAAGAAAACCCTTAGTGCTACGACGTCGCAGCCGCTTCTGGAAATGACGGCCAGCTTTACCGGTTTTAATCGCGAAGACGGGCGAAGCTGGATCGACTTTCATGACGGCGTGTCAAATCTGAGAAGCGGAACGCCAAGGCTCCATGCGATTGCGGTCAAGCGACAGGGCCTTCCGGAAAACCGGTGGACCGAAGGCGGCACTTACCTTTGCTTTGTGAGATTGGCCGTCGATCTGGCGGCCTGGCAGAAACTTTCCCAAACCCAGCAGGAGCTGGTGGTCGGGCGCTCCAAGCTCACGGGATGCCCGCTTGTTTCGGTCGATGCGGCAGGAAATCCATCGACCATGAATGGCTGTCCGTTCTCCGGAACCTCAGCTCCGACCGATCCCGCCAACGCTCCGTTCCGGGAACCACCGCTGGTGACCGACGATATGCGTTTCAGTCACGTTCAGAGAGCAAATCACGATCATGACGATCGGTTCGAAACGCCGGACTCTCACAGGTTTTTCCGTCAGGGATATGAATTCGTAGAGCCACCACTAGCTGGCAGCGACCTCGTGCTTGGACTGAATTTCGTCAGTTTCCAGGACACGCCGACCAGGGTCCTGTTCACTCTGACCATGCCTGACTGGCTCGGAGACTCAAATTTCGGCGGCAGTACGACCGCGCCACAGCCTGGTATGGCATCGCTTCTCAAAGCACAGGCGGCCGGAATTTTCTTTTGCCCGGAAGCTCCCGAAGCCGGCGAATTTCCGGGAAGCTCTATTTTTCGCCAGCCGCAACTGGTTGCCGCCGCTGCTCCGCGTCGCCGCCGGGCCAAGGTGGCCAACAAACGATCACGTAAGGCTCGCGCCTAGCAAGACAACGTTCGGCAGATTCGGAGCAAGGCCGCGCTAGATCAGATACCGGCGCGTATCACCCCTTCACGTCGAGCAGCTCGACGTCGAACATCAGCGTCGCGTTGGGCGGGATCACGCCGCCGGCGCCGCGCGCGCCATAACCGAGCTGCGGCGGAATGATCAAAGTGCGCTTGCCGCCGACCTTCATGGTCGCGACACCCTCGTCCCAGCCGGCGATGACCTTGCGTTGGCCAATCGGGAATTCGAACGGCTCGTTGCGGTCGACCGAGGAGTCGAACTTCTTGCCCTTGACGCCGTTCTCATAGAGCCAGCCGGTGTAGTGCATGACGCAGGTCTGGCCGGGTTTCGGCGTCGCGCCGGTGCCGACCTTGCTATCGGTAATCTGCAAGCCTGAGGCTGTGGTCATGGGTTTTCCTGCGGTCTGGGCCGTTGCGGCGTGAAAGGGAGCGTTCAGGACGACGGCGGGCAATGCCGCTATCAGTGAAAATGCGGCCAAGGCGCTGGCACGTCGGGCGGTCGGCATCTTTCCTCCTTGTCGAGTTTTCTCGATTGTCTTTTTCAGGCTCCGTACCGCGATACAAGCGTTGTTTTTTGCGGCAGACTTCAAGTTGGACACGCCAAAGGAACCCAATCGCTTCCCGCCGGTCATATCGCACATGAAGAACGGATTATACTCGGTTCATATCCAGATGCGCGACGGCGTAAAGGGCCGGGCCAGCGGGGTGATTATCGCACGGGATGGCGTTATTCTGGGCGGCGATCCCTACTTCTGGTCGGTTGGCTCCTATACCTTCAAGGGAAGCGCGTGTAAGGGCGAATTGGTTACCAATCAGCACACGCCGTATCGCGAGAGCGCCGCGCGGCCGGTATTCGGCGGCCGCGAGGTCACCACCGGCTTTTCCGGAACCTTCGTGGATGACACTGCGGAAGTATTTGGTACCTCGCTGGTCGGCAGCCGCAGCGTCAGTTTTCGCGCGACATTGCGCAAGCTAGCGGATAATTAGACGCATCTCGCGGCTCACAACGAACAACGAAAGCAGCAAGGCCCATCTAGATGAGTGGATTCAAGGAAGTCAGCTTCGCAGACCGCCAGAAGGCGGCGCAGGAAGCCAGGAAGAATATTCTGGACAAGTTTCGCGCGCAGCCCGGCGCCGACGATCCAGCGGTGAAACAACGTCAGGCCGAGCGCGAAGCGCAGGCCGCCGCGCGCGCCAAAGCCAGGCTCGCCCGCGATGCCGAGAAGGCTGCGAAGAAGGCCGAGGAAACGCGCCTGGCCGAGGAAGCGGCGGCCGCCGCCGCCCGCGAAAAGCAAGAGGCCGCGGCCCGCGAAGTGGCGCTGGAAGCCGAGCGCAAGGCCGCACGCGACGCCCGCTACGCCGCCCGTAAGAAGCGGAAGTAGTGCATGGTCGCGTCCCGCGAACTCCGGGATCCATAACCTACGACCGTCCGCCTGAGCGACGGTGCCTGCCGAGGGATAGATGCCTATGCGGCATCGAGATCGGTGTTTATTGGGCCTTGGCGCTTGGCGGGGCCTGAAATTTTATTTAAAGGACCTAGAAATTCCTATTGATAAGTTCCTAAGGGATGATAGACTCATAACCGTCCTGTCCGATGAGGGGCGCTTTCTAGAAGCGATCCCGAGCGGACAGAGCGAGAGCTGGCCGGACCGGGGCGCCCCGGAACGGTCGACAGGCCGGTGGCCGGTGGAGCGCCGGGAGGCGCTGCGCCCTACGTCACTGGGCGCGCGCGGTAGCCTTGCCGCGCGAGGTGGGTACGTTAATCCCGCCTCAAGGGGTGCCCGTTGGTGCCCTGGCGCCTCCCGCCGCTCCACCCCCTCGCTTGGGTTCGCGAGGGACTGGCAAACCTCGGACGCCTTGCGCCGCGAGAATGTGGAAGTGTGGCTGTTTGAATCGGAGACGAAATCTGCGACGAGGGGCTTCGTTTCTGACCCATGAAATAATCTACGCGTTGACGTGTTGTTGAAGAGGACGTGGGCGATGGGCTGGGTTCGCTCGGACAAAATATGTTAGTCCGGCATTCGCATCCCGAATCTCGGTGCATGTGCGGTGCAACAATATGATGCACGCCCCCCGCACTGCCTCAAACTATCAGATGAGAGAAAATACGTGAGCCGACGGGCTAACATGCCGCATCGACATCGCCCGTATTCCCAATAGAGAAAAGCATAAGGGAGACATCCATGATAACACGCCGACACGTCATCGCGTCCGCGCTCGCCGCCCCCGCTATCCTGCGCCTGGGAACCGGAACGGCGCATGCCGCGACCACCTTGAAAATCTCGCACCAGTTCCCGGGCGGGACCATCGACAAGGGCGATTTCCGCGACCGGTTGTGCCGGGTGTTCGCCGCCGAGATCACAAAGCGCAGTGGCGGCGAGCTGGCCGCCGAAATCTATCCCAACTCGTCGCTGATCAAGACCAACGCGCAATTCTCCGCAATGCGCAAAGGCGCGCTCGATATCAGCCTGTACCCGCTGCCCTATGCCGGCGGCGAGTTGCCGGAAACCAATATCGGCCTGATGCCCGGGCTGGTCTCGACCTACGACCAGGGCCTGCGCTGGAAGAACCAGCCGGTCGGCAAGGCGCTGACCGATTTCCTGGCCGACAAGGGCATCGTCATCCTCACCTGGGTATGGCAGGCCGGCGGCGTCGCCAGCCGCTCGAGGCCGGTTGTCGCGCCGGAAGACGTCAAGGGCCTCAAGGTCCGCGGCGGATCGCGCGAGATGGACATGGTGCTGCAGAGCGCCGGCGCGGCCGTGCTGTCAGTGCCGTCGAATGAACTTTACGCGGCGATGCAGACCGGCGCCTGCGACGCCGGCATCACCTCCTCCACCAGCCTGATCTCGTTCCGGCTCGAGGAAGTGGCAAAATCGCTGACTTCGGGTGCGGGCGCTTCCTACTGGTTCATGTTCGAGCCGCTTTTGATGTCGAAGGCGATCTTCGACAAGCTGCCGAAGAACCAGCAGGACATCCTTGTCGCCGTCGGCGCCGAGATGGAAGCCTTCGGCAAGAAGGGCGCGCAGGACGACGACATCGAGGTCGCCAAGGTCTATGAGAAGGCTGGCGCCAAGGTCAGCGCGCTCGATCAGGCGACGGTCGGCAAGTGGCGCGACATCGCCCGCGATACCGCCTGGAAGGACTACACCGGCAAGAGCGCAGCCGCGGCCAATCTCCTGAAACTCGCAACCGACGTCTCCGCATGATGCATGGTCCGCTTCCGGATCAGCCTGACGTACCAGCCGCCGCCACGGACAACATGCTCGTGGCGGCGCTAGATCGCGCGCTCGCCTTTTGCAACTGGATCATTGTCATTCTCGCGGGGGTAGCTCTGGTCGCGGCGAGCGCGATCCTGAGCTACAGCGTCCTCAGCCGCGCTCTGTTTCACAGCCCAAACTACTGGCAGGACGAAGCCGCGGTGTTTCTGCTGGTCGGCGCCACATTCATGACCGCAGCCTATGTTCAGGGGCAGCGCGGACACATCGGAATCGAGGCGTTCGTCGGGTTGCTGTCGCCGCTGGTCAACCGCATCCGCCTCTGGCTGGTGGATGTCGCCAGTTTCGTATTTTGCGCGTTCTTCTCCTGGAAATCCTGGACGCTGGCGCATGAAGCGTGGGTCGATGGCCAGGTGACGAACTCGATGTGGTCGGCACCCTTAGCGATTCCTTACGTCCTGATGGCATCAGGCATGACGCTATTGTGCGTGCAAATAGTCCTGCAGCTTCTG
>NZ_DASYMN010000019.1:0-11973 GCF_036009065.1 Bradyrhizobium sp.
TCGGTCGGACGCGTGGTGACGTTCGTGGCCGCCGCGGTCGACGGCGTCAAATGGTCGAAGGACATGCGCGAGCAGCTGAAAACCATGCAGCGCGACGTCGCCTCGCTGACCGACCACGCCTCCTATCTGTCCAACAAGATCACCTTCGTGCTCGACGCCATGCTCGGCGTGGTCAACCTCGAGCAGAACAACATCATCAAACTGTTCTCGGTGATGGCGGTCGTGCTGATGCCACCCACCTTGATCGCCTCGGTCTACGGCATGAATTTCAAATTCATGCCCGAACTCGAATGGGCGCACGGCTACCCAATGGCGCTGATCATGATGCTGATGGCCGCGGTGGGGCCGTATCTGTTTTTCAAATGGAAGAAGTGGTTGTAGAGAACGCGGTGGCTCTTCGTAGCCCCGGTGAGCGCAGCGAAACCCGGGAATCGACGGCACAAAGGTCCCGATTTCACTGCGCTCATCCGGGCTACGAACTGTCGTTCACGACATTGTGAATGTATACCTATCCAACACCCCAAAACCTGCCTTATCCTGCTCGTGTCCTGTCCGATGAGGGGGCGCTTTCTAGAAGCGTTCCTTTTAGCGGACGGAGCGAGAGCTGGCCGGACCGGGGCGCCCCGGAATGGCCGACAGGCTGGTGGCCAAGGTGGAGCGCCGGGAGGTGCCGCGCCCTACGTCACTGGGCGCGCGCGGTAGCCTTGCCGCGCGAGGTGGGTACGTTAATCCCGCCTCAAGGGGTGCCCGCTGGTGCCCTGGCGCCTCCCGCCGCTCCATCCCCTCGCTTGGGTTCGCGAGGGACTGGCAAACCTCGGACGCACTGCGCCGCGAGAACGCAAGCGGTTGGCTGTTTGAATCGTCGAATAGAGTTTGAAGCGAGGCATCTCTTAAACCTCGCCCCGCTCTTTCGCGGGGAGAGGTCGGCGCGCAGCGCCGGGTGAGGGGCGAGGCACTGAGTCGCCAGGTCCAAAAACCATTGGGTCGGAAACCCTCACCGCAACCAGCCGACCTGAGAGTCCTTCGTGCGTGTTCGGCGCACTGCCTCGCCCCTCACCCGAAGCCTGCGCTGCGCTTCGGCTTCGACCTCTCCCCGCGAAAGAGCGGGGAGAGGTGAAGACGCCACAATTTCTCCCGTAAAATTTGAGCGGTGCGCTGAACGTTTGAGCGAAACTTGTCTGCCATAAAGCTGGTCCACGCCGCGAGGACAGCAATGGTTGAGAAAATCCTAACGCCCGGCCGCAACGTCGTCGATTTTGCAAGCTATCAACAGGGACGTAAAATCGGCGCCGCCAAAGCGTCCGCGCGCAACTGCCGGCATTGCGGTGCTGCGCTCGGCGAGGGCGAGTCCGAGGACGACTGCTCGAGCGCGGGATTTAACGTCGCGGCGCCGCGCGATATGCCTCTCAAGTTTTACGCGGAGTGATTTGAATTGCCACCTACACTGCCGTCATCCTGAGGCGCGAGCTCTTGCGAGCCTCGAAGGATGGAGAGACGGATGCGTAGCCGTCCTTCGAGACGCCGCGCGAGATGCGCGGCTCCTCGGGATGACGTTGGTGCGCAACTAGACATGCTGCCCGCCATTGATATGGATCTCCGCGCCGTTCACGTATGAACTCGTCTCCGTGCACAGCACGTAAATGATCTTCGCCACCTCGTCCGGCGTGCCGAGCCGGTGCAGCGGGATCTGCTGGTCGACGATCTTCTCGGTGCCCGGCGACAGGATCGAGGTGTCGATCTCGCCGGGCGCGATCGAATTGACGCGGACACCGAAGCGGCCGAAATCCGACGCCATCTCGCGCGTCAGCGAGGCCAGCGCCGCCTTGGAGGTGGCATAGGCGGCGCCCGCAAACGGATGCACGCGCGAGCCCGCGATCGAGGTGACGTTGACCACCGATCCCTTGGCGGTCTTCAACTCCTCGAGCAGACCGCGCGCCATCATGATCGGCGCGAAGAAATTGACCCGGAACACGTGGCTCCAGGTGTTGACGTCGGTGTCGATCGAACCGAGCCGGCCGCCGCCTTCGGCCTTCGGCGAAATTGCCGCATTGTTGACCAGCGCATGCAGTTCGCCACCTTCGAGCCGTTCGCGGATTTCGCCGATCGCGCGCGCGGTGTCGTCGTGGTCGGCAAGATCGACCTGGATGTGGTCTTCGGGGCCGGCGCCCCACGGGCATTGTTCGGGAAACGGATGCCGCGAACAGGTCAGCACGCGCCAGCCGGCCGAGGAAAAGCGGATCACGGTGGCGTGGCCGATGCCGCGGCTGGCGCCGGTGAGCAGCAGCGTGCGCCGCGGCGCGTTGGGATCGGCGGGTTTCGCCCTGTCAGGACTCACGGATACAGCCTTGTTTTCGTCCATGGTCCATCAGCGGCATCACGGCGGAATTCGATGCGGTCGTGCAGACGAAATGGCCGATCGTGCCAGAATTCGAATTGCGAATGGTGAATGCGCCAGCCGCTCCAGCCCGATGGTCGCGGCACCTCGCCGACGATGTGTTTGGCCGCGACCAAAGCGATCGCCTGCTCGAACGCAAAACGGCTCTCCAGCGGCTGCGACTGCTTGCTGGCCCAGGCGCCGATCTGGGCCTGTTTTGGCCGGGTGGCAAAATAGGCGTCGGCCTCGGCCTCGGTCACGGCGGTCACATTGCCGCGGATGCGGACCTGGCGGCGCAGCGACTTCCAGTGAAACAATAACGCGGCTTTAGGATTTGCGGCGAGCTCGCGGCCCTTGGCGCTCGCGATGTGGCTGTAGAACACGAAGCCGTCGGCGTCGTAGCCCTTCATCAGCACCATTCGCAGGTCCGGCAGGCCGCCGGAATCGACGGTCGCCAGCGACATTGCGTTGGGATCGTTGGGCTCGGACTTGCAGGCTTCGGCAAACCATTCGGCAAACAGCGCAAACGGCTCTTCGGCGGTGGTGAAATCACCGGGCGTTAACTGAGTTGGGTGTTTGATGTCGGTGGTGTCGGTCATTTGCCGGAGTTTCTAGAGTTGCATCCTGCGGTTCAGCGCGCGTTGTGGCAGTGCCGCCCAAGCCTATATAGGGCATGGGCGCGCCCTGGCCTATCCGCGATCGGCCCCGCGGGGACCCTGCTCACATTGATTCTAATCGGTTCCGGCGCCGGCGGCTGCAGCATGTCCCGCACCGATTCGGCCTTCGCCAAGATGGAAGGCAGCGAAGTGACCGGCTCGGTAGATCCGGCGCACTCCGGCGGCGATGGGCCGACCGAGGCCGATCTGGCGTTTGCCCGCAATGCCGCCTCCGACGTGCTGACCAGGGGCGGCAAGGATTTCAGCCAGCCCTGGGAAAATCCGAAAACCGGCGCGCGCGGCTCGGTGACGCCGATCGCCGCGGCGTATCCGTCGGAGGGGCGCACCTGCCGCGATTTTCTGGCGAGCTATGTTAATGGCCGGTCGGAAAGCTGGCTGCAGGGCGGGGCGTGCCGGTCCGATCATGGCCAGTGGGAAATTCATACCCTGAAGCCGTGGAAAAAGGGCTAAGCTCCGGCTGCAGCGGCCCCGTTGCAAAAATACCACTGACACACCAAATGAAGCCGGAGGGCTACCGGCCTAATGAGTGTTGAATCCCGCGAAGGAGACGTGACGGATGCGCGACCCCTATGAGGTCTTGGGGGTGCCGCGGGGCGCCAGCGCTGCGGCGATCAAGAGCGCCTATCGCAAGCTCGCCAAGAAGCATCACCCCGACGCCAACAAGAACGATCCGAAATCCGCGGCGCGTTTTTCCGAAGTGAACTCGGCCAATGAGATCATCGGCGACGAGGCCAAACGCAAGCAGTTCGACCGCGGCGAAATCGATGCCGAAGGCAAGCCGCGCTTTCAGGGTTTTGGCGGCGGCGACCCGCGCGCGCGCGGACGCGGCGCATCGCCCGGCGGCGGCTTTGAGTCGTTCAGCTTCCGGACCGGCGGCGGTCCCGGCGGTGTCGAGGGGGGCGGCTTCGAAGACATTTTGAAGAGCATGTTCGGCGGCGCCGCTGGTGGCGCGCGGGGCGGGGCTACCGCGTTCGACGAGAGTCCCTTTGGCGCCGATCTCGATCTCAGCGTCGCCATGACGGTGTCGCTCGAAGAGTCGGTCAAGGGCGGTGAGAAGCGGATCCGGCTGCCCACCGGCAAGGAACTCAATGTCAAGATTCCGGTGGGCGTCACCGCGGGCCAGCAGATCCGGCTCAAGGGGCAGGGCGAAACTGCGCCCGGCCATCGCCCTGGCGACCTCTTGATCACCATCGGCATTGCGCCGCATGCATTCTTCAAGGTGGACGGCAGCGACCTGCGGGTCGACCTGCCGATCACGCTGTATGAGGCCGTGCTCGGCGCCAAGATGCGCGTGCCGACCTTGAGCGGCGCGGTCGAACTGTCGATCCCGAAAAACACCTCGAGCGGGCGCAGCTTTCGTTTGAAGGGCAAAGGCCTGCCGAAATCCGGCGGCGCCGGGGATCTGTATTTCATCACCCGCATCATGCTGCCCGACGGCAACGACGCCGAACTCGAAGCCTTGATGCAAAAATGGCGCGACAGCCACCCGTATAATCCGCGAAGCGATCTGGGGTGAATTAACGGCCTCGTGTCCCGGACGCGGTGCGGCATTCTTCATGCCGCTCCGCAGAGCCGGGACCCTAACGAACGCCGACCTCTGTAACGGCCCCGGCTCTGCAGCGCACCGCTTCGCAAGCGCTCCGCGCTGCGCTGCGTCCGGGGCACGCAGTTCATCCCCCCGCCTTCTCGGTCTGGTCGTACACCAGCCGCGCGACCTGGTTCAGCCGGTCCTTGTCGGTGGGACCGCTCAGCACATAGCCGACGCCGTGGTCGGCCCAGAACAGCGCGCCGTCTCTCTCGCGCGCCGCATAGCGCATCTGCGTGGAGCCGGTTTCCGCGCGCGAGATGTAGAGCGTGAAGCGTTCGCCGGACGGGCTTTCATACATGAAGAATGCCGCGGGCCCTTGCGGTCCCGGCAACAGCCGTCCGCCGACCAGTTTAAGGCCGGTGCCGTCCAGCTCCGGCGCCCTCACATTATAGCCGCACCGCTTCGACAGCCATTGCTGCAGATGGCTCCTTTCGGAGCCCGCCACTTCCACCGGGTGCCGGACCTCGACCACATACAATCTATGCGCATCCAGCGCATCGAGCGTCAGGGTCTGGAACGCCGAGGGCGCCGCCGCCGCGCCATGCGCCATCCAGCCGACGGCGCCGCCGGCGATGAACGCCACCAGCGCCGCTGCGATCGCGCCAACCATCCATTTGCGCGGCTGCCGCGCCAGCCCCTCGACCTCGAGCCGCTTCGGCACCGCCTCGTGGGCAACGCGGTCGTAACGGGCATGCAGCGCGTCCGCCATCGCCCGCCACGATCGCACCCGTTCGGCATCGTCGGGATGCGTTGCCAGCCACGCCTCGACATCGCCGCGCCGCTCCGCCGGCAATTCATCGTCGATATACGCGTGCAATTCGTCCTCGGTGACGGCAATTTTAGGGTCGGTCATTGTCGTGGTCTCTTCTTCATCGAAATTCTTGCGGCATTGAACTTGTTATCCACATGCATGATGCTTGCCATCACTTCACCCGCCGAAGCACGGGACGTTCGCCTTCGAGGCAGGCCTTGACATGGGCGCGGGCGCGGGCGAGGCGCGACATCACGGTGCCGATCGGCACGCCCTGGATATCGGCGACCTCGCGGTAGCTCAATCCCTCCAGCATCACCAGCAGCAGCACCGCGCGCTGGTCCTCCACCAAGGTCGCCAGCGCGCGGGCGATGTCACGGCCTTCGGCTTCGGTGCCGCTGGCATCCGGGTTGTTTTCCAACAGCGGCGTGAACTGCGGACGCCGCGCCAGCGAGCGGCGCCGATTGCGGTTCAGATTGGTCAGGATGGTGTAGAGCCAGCTTCGGATGTCGCCGCCGAGAAACAGCCGCTCCGAACGCAGCGCCCGCACCAGCGTGTCCTGCACCAGATCGTCGGCGATATCGGCGTCGCGCGCCAGCGCCCGCGCATAGCGGCGCAGCGCCGGGATCATGGCTTCGACGTCATCGCGAAACGCGGTCATTCAAACCTGGTCCTGAAGCTTGTCCTGTGGACGTTCGGCTACCGTCGGCAGCAACGTCGCCTGCCCAACATAACACCGAAATGACGGGACTATTCCGTTAACGCTTGCGCCCACAGCGCGGTCCACAGCCCATATTTGGGGTGTACCAAAGTGAGGTGCTGGTGTACCCCGGCAAGGCGTAATTCGATCGACAGGAAACGGAATGGCTGATCATTCGGGCCTGATGCAGGGCAAGCGCGGCGTAATCCTCGGTGTCGCCAATAACCGCTCGATCGCGTGGGGCATCGCCAAAGCCTGTCGCGCGGCGGGCGCGCAGATCGCGCTGACCTGGCAGGGCGACGCGCTGAAAAAGCGCGTCGAGCCGCTGGCCAGGGAACTGGACGGGCTGTTGCTCGGTCACTGCGACGTCACCGATCCCACCACCATCGATGCAGCATTCGACGTGCTCAAGCAAAACTGGGGCAAGATTGATTTCGTGGTGCACGCCATCGCATTCTCGGACAAGGATGAGCTCGATGGCCGCTATATCGAGACCACCGCGGATAATTTTTCAAGGACCATGCTGATCAGCTGCTATTCGCTGACCGCAATCGCGCAGCGCGCCGAGAAACTGATGACCGATGGCGGCTCGATTCTGACGCTGACCTATTACGGCGCCGAGAAATGGATGCCGCACTATAACGTGATGGGCGTCGCCAAGGCGGCGCTGGAAGCCAGCGTGCGCTATCTCGCGGCCGATTTGGGGGCGAACAATATCCGCGTCAACGCGATTTCGGCGGGCCCGATCAAGACGCTGGCAGCATCCGGGATCGGCGACTTCCGCTACATCCTGAAATGGAACGAGTACAACGCGCCGATGCGCCGCACCGTCACCATCGAGGAGGTCGGCGACAGCGCGACGTATCTGCTGTCGGACCTGTCGCGCGGCGTCACCGGCGAGGTGCATCACGTCGATTCCGGCTATCACGTCGTCGGCATGAAGCGCCCCGACGCGCCGGATATCGCGCTCAGCAATTCGCTGGCGAAGGAATAGTTGCTGCCGTCATGCGCGGGCTTGACCCGCGCATCCATCCCCTTGAAAAACTTTTTTGAAAGATGGATTGCCGGGTCAAGCCGGCAATGACGCCGAGCGAGACATGCCGACAATCTACTACATGCGCCACGGCGAGACCGACTGGAATGTCGAAGGCCGCTTGCAGGGCGGCATCGACACGCCGCTCAATGAGCTTGGTCTTTCGCAAGCCGCGCATGCGGGGCGTGTCCTGGCCGATCTGTTTGGCCGCCAGGACCTGGACGCCTCAAGCCTCGCTTTCGTCGCAAGCCCGCTGCAGCGGGCGCGCGTCACCATGGATACTGTACGCGCCGAGCTGAAGCTGCCGCCGGGCGGCTACGCGCTCGACGACCGTCTGCGAGAAATCGGCTACGGCCATTGGGAAGGCTCGACGCTGGCGCAGGCGCGCGTCTCACATCCCGAACTCTACGCAAGCCGCGAACGCGACAAATGGGGCGCGCTACCGCCGGGCGGCGAAAGTTATGCCTCGGTGCAGCTGCGGATGCGCGACTGGTACGATTCGTTGAAAACGGACACTGTCGCGGTGGCCCATGGCGGCACCGCGCGGGCGCTGATGGTGGCGCTCGGCATCGAAACACCCGCCGGCGCGTCCGATTTGTTTATCGAGCAGGGCGTTGTCTATGTATTCGGCGATGGCGGCGTGACGAAGTATGGTTAAGACGCTCCGTCATGGCCGGGCCTGTCCCGGCCATCCACGTCTTAAGGAGAGCCAAGCCAGAAGACGTGGATGCCGGGCACGAGGCCGGGCATGACGAACGAGAGTTTGACCGCCTTGGTGGGCACCATTAAACACGGCCGTGGAATATCCACGTTGTAGTCAATCGGCACTCGCAATGTCCTTCAACACCTTCGGCCACATGTTCCGGGTCACGACCTTCGGCGAAAGCCACGGGGTTGCGATCGGCTGCGTGGTCGACGGCTGTCCGCCGCAACTGCCCCTGACGGTGGAAGACATTCAGCGCGATCTCGACCGCCGCCGCCCCGGCCAATCGCGCTTCACCACCCAGCGCCAGGAACTGGATGCAGTGAAAATCCTGTCCGGCGTAATGGCGCATCCCGACACCGGCATGCACGTCACGACGGGAACGCCGATTGCGCTGTTGATCGAAAACACCGACCAGCGCTCGAAGGATTATTCCGACATCAAGGACAAGTTTCGCCCCGGCCATGCCGACTTCACCTATGAAGCCAAATACGGCCTGCGCGATTACCGCGGCGGCGGCCGCTCCTCGGCGCGCGAAACCGCGACACGGGTGGCGGCCGGCGCCATCGCCCGCAGGATCGTGCCCGGCATGACCGTGCGCGGCGCCCTGGTGCAGATGGGGCCGCACAAGATCGACCGCGACAAGTGGGACTGGGACGAGATCGGCCGCAACCCGTTCTTCTGCCCCGACAGGGACAAGGCGGCGTTCTTCGAAACCTATCTCGACGAGATCCGCAAGCGCGGCTCGTCGATCGGCGCGGTGATCGAAGTGATCGCGGAAGGCGTGCCGGCGGGCCTCGGTGCGCCGATCTATGCAAAACTCGATGGCGATCTCGCCGCCGCGCTGATGAGCATCAATGCGGTGAAGGGCGTCGAGATCGGCGCGGGCTTTGGCGCCGCGGAATTGTCCGGCGAGGAAAACGCCGACGAGATGCGGATGACCAATCACGGCCCGGGTTTTATGAGCAATCACGCCGGCGGCATCCTGGGCGGCATCTCGACCGGGCAGCCGGTGGTGGCGCGGTTCGCGGTAAAACCGACCTCGTCGATCCTGTCGCCGCGCCGCACCGTGGACCGCAGCGGCGCCGACACCGACATCATGACCAAGGGCCGTCACGACCCCTGCGTCGGCATCCGCGCGGTGCCGGTCGGTGAAGCGATGATGGCGTGCGTGCTGGCGGATCATTTCCTCCGCCATCGCGGCCAGGTCGGCTAGCATGCTCGCCGCCGAACTCACGAAAATCACCGACTGGCTGATCGACGGCGCCAGATCCACGCCCAATCCAGCCAGGATGATGGCGGAAACCTGCGAACGCCTCGTGCAAGCGGGTATACCGTTGTGGCGCGTCGGCGTGTTCATCAGAACCTTGCATCCCGATATCTACGGCCGCAATTTCATCTGGAAGCCCGGCGCCGAGGTCGAAATAGGCTCGGTCGATTTCGACATTCAGGATGCACCGGAATTTCGAAGCAGTCCGCTCGCGATCGTGTTCAGGGAAGGAATCGAGGTCAGGGGCCGGCCCGATGATCCGGAGAGCAAGCGCTTCCCGTTCATCGACGACATGCGCGCCGAAGGCGTCACCGACTATATCGCCCTGCCGCTGCTGTTCATCGACGGCCAGACTCATGCGTCGAGCTGGACCACGAAGCAACCCGGCGGTTTCACCGACGAGCAACTGGACGGACTGCGGCAACTCGTCGTGCCGCTGACGCGGATTATCGAAATCATCAGCCTGCGGCGCACCGCGGCGCTGCTGCTCGATACCTATGTCGGCAACCGCGCCGGCGAACGGATTCTCGCCGGGCAGATCAGGCGCGGCCACACCGACACCATGAATGCGGCGATCTGGCTTTCGGACTTGCGTGGATTCACGCGGCTGTCCGATCGGCTGCCTTCGGAGGTCGTGGTCGATATTCTCAACCGCTACTTCGATTGCCAGGTCGATGCGATCAGGCGGCGTGGTGGCGAAGTACTGAAATTCATGGGTGATGGACTATTGGCGGTGTTTCCAGTGGTGGGAGACGGCAACGCCGCGGACATTTGCAATCAGGTTCTCGAGGCAGTCCATGAATGCCGTGCCAGCGTCGCGGAGTTGACCTATTCCGAAGGTGGTCACACCGTCGAAATATTTCGTTTCGGCCTGGCGCTCCATATCGGCACGGTGCTTTACGGCAATATTGGCGGCGGCAACCGCCTCGATTTCACCTGTATCGGCCCCGCGGTCAACCTCGCCGCCCGGCTGGAAAAGATCGCCAGCAACCTGCACCGCACGGTGGTTGCTTCCGCAAGCTTCGCGGGGATTTGCAGCAATGCAGGCTGGTGCGATCTCGGCGAGTTTCCGATCGCCGGGTTTTCCAAGGCCGAGCGGGTCTACGGCCTAGCGGATGAAGAGCCGCTGCCGTCATCCTGAGGTGCTCGCCGTCTTCGGCGAGCCTCGAAGGATGAACACGAGCACGGGCATCCGCGGCCATCCTTCGAGACGCCGCGCGAAGACGCGCGGCGCCTCAGGGGATGACGGCTTTCTTGTGTTGCTATTCCTCCGGCTCGGTCGTGAACAGCAGCGGATAGCCCTTGGCGCGGCCGGCATCGGTGGCGCGGGTCGCCTTGGTCTCGGCGACGTCCTTGGTGAAGACCGCGACCACGCAGACGCCGCGCCGGTGCGCGGTAATCATCACCCGGTGGGCCTGATCCTCAGTCATGCGAAATTCGGCCTTGAGGACCGTGACGACAAATTCGCGCGGCGTGAAGTCGTCGTTGACCAGGATGACCTTGTGCAGCCGCGGCCGTTCGGTTTGGGTTTTGACCTTGGTGCGGGGTTTTACGACGGTATCGATCATTCCAGCGGCAACTCCTGACGTTCCGCGGTTTCCGGCCAGAATACAGCCTCTCGGCCTTCGGCGAAACCGGGCCCTGCGGTCGTTTCCCTGAAATTAGGGCGTTCTTTCACTGACTTGAAAGTGAAGGACAACGCATGTTCCTGCTTTTCGTGGGGCCCATTGCGTGTCACCATCGCGTCAAATGACCGGAGGGCCGCTATGCGCTGGTGTGTCTCGATCGGGGCCGTGCTTATTGCGGGGATGATGACCGGGGGTGACGTCGCGGGCATCGCCGCGCCAGGCCCTGGAAGTCATTTGGCTGCCAAGGAGAGCGTACCGTCGGTCGACGTCGAATTGATTCTCGCCGTCGACGTCTCGTATTCGATGGACATGGATGAGCTCGCCATCCAGCGCGAGGGTTACGCGCAGGCCATCGTCTCGAAGGAATTCTTGCAGGCGCTGAAAACCGGCCCCAATGGCAAGATCTCGATCACGTATTTCGAGTGGGCGGCCTCGAGCGACCAGAAGATCATCATTCCCTGGCGCGTGATTGACGGCCCGGAAACGGCGGACGCGGTCGCCAACGAGATCGTTAAAACGCCGATCCGCCGGGCGTCGCGCACGTCGATCTCCGGCGCGATCAATTTCGCGATGCCGCTGTTCGACGAGAACCCGCATCGGGGCCTGCGCCGCGTCATCGATATTTCCGGTGACGGCCCCAACAACAACGGCGCGCCCGTCATCGGCGCGCGCGACGCCGCGGTCGAGAAGGGCGTCACCATCAACGGCCTGCCGATCATGGTGAAGGAGCCGTCCTATTCGACCATGGACATCGACAATCTGGATTTCTATTACGAAGACTGCGTGATCGGCGGGCCGGGCGCCTTCGTGGTGACGATCAAGGACCGCGAGAAATTCAAGGAAGCGATCCGTACCAAGCTGGTGCTCGAGGTCGCCGGTCGCACGCCGGAGCGCCGCGTCATCCCGGTCGCCGAGAAAGCGCCGCGGGTGAATTGCATGATCGGCGATAAAATCTGGCAGGACCGGTGGGGACGGTAGCCGTGCCCCGAACGCGAAGCGGCATGAAGAATGCCGCATCGCGTCCGGGACACGAGGGTTACTTCCTCGCCTCCAGGATCAGATTAAACGGCGTCTCCGCGGCACGGCGGAATCGGGTAAAGCCGCCTTGCGTTGCCACCTCGCGCTGCCGCGCTTCGCCGGCCTGCGCGCCGAGCGCAAGGCCTACCTCCTGCGCCATCGACGCCGGCGTGCAGACCATGGTCGATGCCGCATAGAACAGGCGTCCCACCGGGGTGAAATTGCTTTCAAG
>NZ_DASYMN010000020.1:0-64387 GCF_036009065.1 Bradyrhizobium sp.
CTTCACCAGCGACTTCAAGGCGGTTTCGTACTCGTCCTTGAATTTCGAGGGATCGAAATGCGCGGCCTTGCTGTCCAGGATGTGGCTGGCAAGCTCGATCATGTCCTTGGAGATTTTCGGATTCTTGATGTCATCGAAATAATCGTGCTCGTCGCGCAATTCGTAAGGGTAGCGCAGCGTGGTGCCGAGCAAGCCCTTGCCGAGCGGCTCGATCGCGATCACGTGCTCCCGATTCGACAGTACGATGCGCGCCAGCGCCACGCGGTCCTTGTCCTTCATGGCATCCCGGATTACGGCGAAAGCGTCGATGCCCGCCTTTCCGTCGGGCGCGATATAATAGGGATGGTTGAGATAGCGCTTGTCGATCTCGTCCCGCGGCACAAAGCTGTCGATGTCGATGGTGTGGTTGCTCTCGACCTGAACGGCTTCCAATTCCTCCTTTTCGACCTCGACATATTCGCCCTTGCTCACCTCGTAACCGCGGCCCTTCTGGCCGCTTTCAACGACGTCGCCGGTCTCGGAGTCGACCATCTGCTGCTTCAGCCGGTTGCCGGTCTCCTTGTTGATCATGTGGAAACGCGTCTTCTCGACACTGGTCGAGGCCGGGTAGAGCACCACCGGACACGTCACGAGGGACAGTTTCAAGGAGCCTTTCCAATAGGCGCGGGGGGCCATCGCAATCTCCAAATCATTGAGCGTCTTAGCAAATTCGGCAACGCGTCTGGGAACTTCAACGGCAATTGAGGGTTTTGGTTCCGGGCCCTAAGGTGGCTCCGAATAGCAGCGCAGGAATTGCCGTGGCCAAGAAAAAGCTGTCGGTTTACCGGAAGAAACGCGATTTCGAGAAGACCGCGGAGCCGAGCGGCGAGTTGGCGGTCGCGCCCTCGGAGCGCCCCCGTTTCGTTATCCAGAAACATGACGCCAGCCGGCTGCATTACGACCTTCGCCTGGAGCACGACGGCGTGTTCAAGTCCTGGGCGGTGACCAAAGGACCATCGCTCGATCCGCATGACAAGCGGCTTGCGGTGGAAGTGGAGGATCACCCGCTCGACTATGGGGATTTCGAAGGCACCATACCGAAGGGCCAGTATGGCGGCGGCACAGTACAGCTATGGGATCGCGGCTACTGGGAATCGCCTGACGCGGAGAAAGGCTTCAAGAAGGGCGATCTCAAATTCACGCTCGACGGCGAGAAGCTGCACGGCAGCTGGGTGCTGGTGCGCATGCGCAACGACCGCAATGGCGGAAAACGCACCAACTGGCTCTTGATCAAGCATCGCGACGAATATGCGCGCGAAGGCAAGGCGAACGATATCCTGGAGCAGGATCGCTCCGTTGCATCGGGCCGCGCCATGGCGCAGATCGCGGTCGGCAAGGGCAAGGCGCCAAAACCGTTCATGTCGGCTAAAAATGCCGGCGGCAAGGCCGATGCGGTGTGGAATTCCAATCGGGGCGACGCCGCCGAAGCCCGCAGCGCAAAAAAAAAGTCCAACGGCCACGCCGACAAAAATAAGCAGGCGGCTGGACCGGCTGCTGCGCGGACAGTTGCCGCCATACCGGGCTTCGTCGCGCCGCAGCTCTGCACGCTGGTCGAGCGGCCCCCCGGCAGCACCGGGTGGGGTCACGAAATCAAGCTGGACGGCTATCGGATGCAGCTTCGGGTGGAGGACGGCCGGGCGACGTTGAAGACCCGCAAGGGCCTCGACTGGAGCGAAAAATTTTCGACCATCGTGGAAGCTGCGAGTTCGCTGCCCGACGTTCTGGTCGACGGAGAGGTCGTGGCGCTTGACGACAAGGCCGAGCCCAATTTTGCCGCGTTGCAGGCGGCGCTGTCCGACGGCAAGACTGACAACCTGATGTTCTATGCCTTTGACCTGCTGTTCGTCGATGAATTCGACCTCCGCCGCCAGCCGCTGGTCGAACGCAAGCGGCGGCTGCGTGAATTGTTGCAGGGCAAGAGCCAGCACGGCGGCGGCGTCATTCACTACCTCGATCATCTTGAAACCGGCGGCGAGGCGGTGTGGGAGTCGGCCTGCAAGATGTCGCTCGAGGGTATCGTCTCAAAGCGTCTGGATGCACCGTACCAATCCGGCCGTGCCGAGAGCTGGACCAAGACCAAGTGCCGCGCCGGCCACGAGGTCGTGATCGGAGGGTGGAAAACCACCAACGGAAAATTCCGCTCGTTGATGGCAGGCGTCTATCGCGGCGATCATCTCGCTTACGTCGGGATGGTCGGCACCGGTTTCGGTCAGGACAAGGTGAAACGCCTGATGCCGGCGTTGAAGAAGGCGGAATCCAAGACGAGCCCGTTCGGCGGCAAGAATGCGCCCAGAAAGGCGCGAGAGGTTCACTGGCTAAAGCCCGAGCTTGTTGCCGAAATCGAGTTCGCCGGCTGGACCGGCGACGGCAATGTGCGGCAGGCTTCTTTCAAGGGCCTTCGTCAGGACAAGCCGGCAAAAGAGGTTCAGGCCGAGCGCCCGGTGACAACGGAAATCAGGAAACCGGCGGCCGCAAGGGGCGGCGCCGGATCAAACGGCGCGCGGCCGGCGAGAAGCAATGGCAAATCCGCGGAGGTGATGGGCGTCGTTATTTCAAAACCCGACAAGCCGCTGTGGCCCGACGCCGGAGACGGCAAGCCGGTTACGAAACTGGACCTGGCGCACTACTTCGAGGCCGTCGGTGAGTGGATAATCGGCCATATCAAGGGGCGACCGAGTTCGCTCGTGCGAGCACCCGACGGCATCGGCGGCGAACGGTTCTTTCAACGCCATGCCATGCAGGGCATGTCGGATCTTCTCGATACGGTAAAAGTCTCCGGCGACCGCAAGCCCTATCTGCAGATCGATCGCGTCGAGGGCCTGGCGGCCGTTGCGCAGATCGGCGGGCTCGAACTGCATCCCTGGAACTGCGCGCCGGACCACCCGGACATCCCCGGCCGGCTGGTATTCGATCTCGATCCGGCGCCGGACGTTGAATTCAGTGAGGTGATCGAAGCCGCCAAGGACATGCGGCAACGGCTGACCAGCCTGGGCCTGGAATCCTTTTGCAAAACGACGGGAGGCAAGGGCCTGCACGTGGTAACGCCGCTTCTATACGGCGCGAAAGAGAAGGTCGACTGGAAAACAGCAAAAGCGTTCGCGCAAGGCGTTTGCCAGTGGATGGCGAACGATGACCCGGAGCGCTATCTGCTCAACATGGCCAAGAAGCTGCGCAAGGGAAAGATCTTTCTCGATTATCTGCGCAACGACCGGATGTCGACGGCGGTGGCGGTATTGTCGTCGCGCGCCCGCGAGGGTGCGACGGTTTCCATGCCCGTGACATGGGCGCAGGTACGTAGCGACCTCGATCCCCGGCGCTATACGGTCCGCACCGTGCCGGCGCTGCTGGCAAAAACCAAGGCGTGGGAGGGGTATGACAAGGCCGCCGTTTCGATCAAGCCGGCGATCAAGAAGCTCGCCGCATGCTAACGGTCAGTTTTGCTGATGCCAGACCGACAATGCCGTCCTCCTGAGGTGCTCGCCGCACTTGGCGGCGAGCCTCGGAGGGATGGCACAAGCGCCTGTGCCGCGGCGATCCTTCGAGACGCCGCGCAAGCGCGCGGCACCTCAGGATAACGGTCATTTGCGCGGATGATGACAGTGGTGGTGTCAGAGTTTTCCGAGCAGCAGCAGGATCAACAGGATGACAATGATGAGCCCGAGGCCGCCGCCGCCGTAATAGCCGGTGCCATAGAACGGTCCGCCGCCGATGCCGCTGAAGCCACCGAGCAAGGCGATGATGAGAATAATCAGGATGATCGTTCCGATTGACATGTAATTTCCTCCTCAGCCCGGCAGCCGGCCGTTGTTGCTCTGCCATCAGCTCTGAAAACGACCGGGAACCGATAAAGTTCCATCCCGGAACCCGAGGTTGTTCGCCGCCCTCTTTTTCCCGGAAATTCCGCAATTACGTGCACTTGAACATTTCGGAAGGATTCAAGCGATGCCGGCACCTCTCGTCATTTCCATTCCCCATCGCCTCGGACGCGACGAGGCACGCCGCCGTCTGCAGACGGGGCTGACCCGCGCCGCAGCAAGCGTGCCGGTCCTGAAAGTCGACGAGGAGAAATGGAACGGCGACCGCATGGTCTTTCGCGTTCGCGCCCTTGGGCAGGCGGCGGGCGGCCATGTGGATGTCGAGGACGATCACGTCCGGGTGGAGGTCACGCTGCCTTGGCTGCTGCAGCGCTTTGCCGAGGTCGCTCAAAGCGCGATCAAGAATCGCGGTCGTCTGCTGCTGACCAAACGCGACTGAGGGACAGGTGCGTCTTTGCAACAGCGCAAATGAATCGTGAAAAATGCACTGCATATGCGATGCGGTAACTTGATGCTAACCAATTTTCTGGGAATATCGGCGTCGCGGGGGTAGGGAACCGACCTCTGATTCGAGTCGGCACGATATCCGCCAGGCCGCCCGGCCTTCAATCGATCCCGGGCGGCCTTTCAGTTGGCCTCAAGGTTTTTCCGCGCCTGCCCGCAACTTTCGCCTTCAGCATCGCGGCGGGCAGATGTTTGAACGCATCGGCCAGCGGCAGCTCGTTTCCACCGGTGCCCTCGAGTGAATATCCGCTCACGACGATTGCGCCCTCATAAGCACCAGCGCCGGGCCACAGCCGGCCGCCCTGGGTGAGCGGCGCGAGCGATTTCCCAACCGCTACAATGGCGGCGTTACCGCCATACTGTCGCGCGAAGGCAAGCACGTGATCGCGATGCGGGCCGACGACCTCCAGCGGCTGGTAATCCCCGCGGGTAAAAACGTCGGCAAGCTCAGCCCGCAGCTTTAGGAGATGGCGCGTCCAGGCCAGCTTGATGCGGCCGTCGGTCCAGTGTTGCGCGAGGCTTGTCCAGTCCGGCGTTTCGAGGGCAGCTAGCGCCGACTGGCGCGCTGCAAAATCTACCGGCCGCCGATTGTCGGGATCGACCAGCGAAAAGTCCCAGAACTCGGTGCCCTGATAGAAGTCGGGCACGCCGGGCAGCGTCGCCTTCAGCGTGATCTGGATCAGTGAGTTCAATGCGCCGAGCAGGGAGGTGCGCTGCGTGAACGAACGCAACGAGGCGAGAAATTCAGCCGACAATGTCGGGTCCAGAATGCGCTCAAGGAAGGTTCGCAAACCGGCCTCGTAGGCCGCGTGCGGATTGAGCCAGCTGGTTTCCTGCTTGCCCTCGCGGGCGGCTTTCAGCGCGTAGGCCTGCATCCGCTCGAGAAACGACGCGTCGCGCGCATCGAGCGGCCAGGCGCCGACCAGCGCCTGATACAGCATGTATTCGAAGGCCGCAGACGGACTGCGCAGGCTTCCTTCGACGACAAGGTGCGGCGCGTTGAGGATTTTCCATCGTCCGATCGCGCTGGCCCATTCCCCGGGCAGTTCCGCCAGCGCCAGCAGCCGCGCGCGGGCGTCCTCACCGCGCTTGGTGTCGTGGGTGGCGGTCGCGGTCATGCCGTGCGGCCACTCTTTCGCGCGCTGCTGCATTATGTTGTGGAACGTCCCGACCGGAAGCGCCCGGGCCGCGGGATCGCCGCCGACCTCATTGAGCGCCAGCAGCCGGTGGTAGCGATAGAAGGCGGTGTCTTCCAGCGACTTCGCCATCATCGGCCCGGTGAATTGCTGCAGTTTCAACGCAAAGCGGCGCACTCGCGGCTTGCTGTGCGGCGCGCGGCCGGGACCGATCAGATCCAGTGTCAGAGTATCGCGCAAGAAGTCGAAGAGGCCTTCATCGGCGCCGAACCAGTTTGCCCGCGCCTTCTCGATGGTTTCCGAAATCAGCGCACGGTCGTGCGCGGAGGCACCGGCGGGCGTGAGGTAGGTGCGATAGACCGGGAAATGCAGAACATAGAGCTCAAGCGCTTGCCGCAGGCTGTCGGCGGAAAAGTCGCGGGTCGAGTAGTGTCCGCCGGCGATGCGCGCGAGCAGGCGGGTCAGCACGGTGAATTCGCTGGTCAGCAACGTCTCGAGAACCCGGCGCTTGGCCGCCAGCAGCACCGGCTCGAGCTTGGGTGACGTATTGCTGACCTGCCGCCAGGTTTCGTCAAGCGCTTCCAGCCCTCTGCCGTCGACCAGAACCTGCGAAATCACGTTCAGCCATTCATAGCCGGTGGTGCCTTGCACGCCTGCAAAACGATGCAACTGCTCGCTCTCGCCGAGAATTTTCTCGATTACCATGTAGAACGGCTGGCTGGCATCGCCTTGCGCTTCACGGATCAGCCGCCGCAGCCGCTGGAAATACTGCGCGGGATCGCGCAGGCCGTCGATGTGGTCGAGCCGGAGGCCCTGCAGCCTGTTGTCCGCGACCAGGCGTTCGACCAGGCGGTGAATGGACTCGAACGTGCCGGCATCCTCGACTCGCAATCCAGCCAACGTATTGACGTCGAAGAAGCGCCGGTAGTTGATCTCGCTGGAGGCGAGCCGCCATTGGCCGAGCTTGTAGTGCTGCCGCTCCAGCAAATGATGCAGCGCCAGCGTTTGCGAGGCGCGGTCCGGGCCGGCGCGGTAGGCGTCCAGTCCGCGCGCGATAATCTCTGCGCCCCCCGCGACGCCCTTCAGTTCGGCCTTGAACGCGGGAGCGTCATCGCGCGAAGGACGACGCGGCCCCGTATGGCGCGACGCGAGGTCTGACAGCCGCTTACCGGCCGGCTCGCTTTCGGCGCCCGCTTCCCTCACGATGGTGCGCAGCATTTCACCGTAGCGTTCCGGCGCGATGGGCAGCCGGTGTTCGAAATACCATGCCGAAAAACTTCCCTCGCCAAGCTCGTAACGCAGTTCGATCTCACCTTTCTCCAGCGCTTCGCCATAGGACGAGCCGATAATCGGCAGCAGCACGCCGCCCCGGGCGCGATAGGGCAGCATGTCCCAGTCGATGTCGAACGAAACGGCGTGCGGCGAAGCCGCTCCCCATTCCAGCGTGTCGAGCCACCACGGATTGTCGGCGAAATGAACGCCGACATGATTGGGCACGAAATCCAGGATCAGGCCGAGGTCGTGCCGCTTTAACGCCTCGCTCAACCGCTCGAACGCGGCCTTACCGCCGAGTTCGGGATTGAACTGGGTATGGTCGACGATGTCGTAGCCGTGGGTGCTGCCCTTGCGCGCCTTCATGAAGGGCGATGCGTAAAGATGGGTAATGCCCAGCGATTTCAGATGGGGGACGATAGCCGCGGCAGCATCGAAATTGAAATCGGCGGTGAGTTGCACGCGATAGGTCGCGATCGGAATGGCAGGGGGCATCAAGGCGCTCCGATGTGCCAGAACACCGACCACGGCGCGATGGTGTCTTCGGCATCGCCGCCCCAGATTCTGGTGCCCCTCGACTGACTTGTTTTGTGCACGACGACTTGATCGGAGAGATTCGCCGAAAGGTGAAGCGATGCGCCGTCGCCCATTCGCCAGTGGGCTGACAACAAGCCGTTGTCCTCAACAGATGCACCGCCGAAACCTGCGCCGGTCAACCGCGAAACGATTTGACGGCGGCGGATCGCAAGCAGTTCTCGCACCAGCGTCTGGCGTCGCCGCGCTTGCGGCAGATCGCGCGCATTCCAGTCCAGAACAGCGGACCGGAAGGTCGGCTCACCGAGTGGGTCGGGAACCTCGTCGCCATATCGGGCGTAGGCTCCCGCGAATTCCTTGCGCCGGCCCTTGCGCACGGCATCAGCGAGGTCGCCCTGAAAATCGCAGAAGAACGGGAAGGGCGCGGTCGAACCCCATTCTTCTCCCATGAACAGCATCGGGACCATGGGAGCCAACAGCGTGATCGCCAGCGCCGCCTCGACCGCCTTCTCGGCAGCGAGGCTTTCCAGCCGGTCGCCGAGCGCGCGATTGCCGATCTGGTCGTGATTCTGCAGGAAATTGACGAAGGCGGTTGGCGCAAGCGCACCGCTTGGCTCGCCGCGCAATTGCCCGTCGCGATGTGCGGATGCCTCGCCTTGATAGATAAAGCCGGACCCCAGCGCGCGCGCGATATCCCGCAGCGGAGCGTTGGCGTAGTCGCTGTAATAGCCATGGCGCTCGCCGCTCAGCAGCACATGCCAGGCATGATGATAGTCATCGTTCCACTGCGCCCGATATTTGCCGCGCGGCGGGTCTTCATCCGGATCGAGCAGGCTGGCGCGGTTGTCGTCGTTTTCCAGCACCAGATGGATGTGCCGGCCGGCTTCCGCGGCGAGTTCGCCGACCGCGCGGCTGAGGTCGTGCAACACCGAAACCTCGCCCTGTTCCGGAATCGCGTGTACCGCATCGAGCCGCAGCCCGTCGAAGCGATATTCGCGCAGCCAATACAATGCGTTCTCGATGGCGAAGGCACGAACCTGCGGCACCCGATAATCGATCGCGCTGCCCCACGGCGTCTGTGCCTGCGTGAAGAAGGAAGGCGTATATTGGCTGAGATAATTCCCTTCGGGCCCGAAGTGGTTGTAGACCACGTCGAGAAACACCATCAGCCCGCGCAGATGGGCTTCGTCGATCAGCGCCTTGAGGTCGTCGGGACGCCCATAGGCGCTGTCGGGCGCATACCATAACACACCGTCATAACCCCAGTTGCGCCTGCCGGGAAAATCGGCAAGCGGCATCAATTCCAGCGCGGTAAATCCGGTCGCGACCAGATGATCGAGCCTGTCGATCAGGGCGCGATAGGTGCCCTCCGGCGTAAAGGTGCCGACATGGGTTTCGATCAGGACAGCTTCGTGCCACGGCCGTCCGCGCCAATCCTGCGCGCGCCATCGATATGAGTTGTGATCGATTACCTCGCTTGGTCCGGCGACGTCCTGCGGCTGGAATGCCGAGGCCGGATCTGGAATATCGACCGCGTCGTCAATGCGGAATCTGTAGCGTGTGCCGGCCTGGATGCCGGCGATATCCGCCGAAAACCAGCCGTCATCTCCGCGACGCAAGGCTTGCGGTTTGTCGAGCAGCACGTCTACGCGTTTCGCCGCGGGCGCCCATAACCGGAACGTCGCGCCATCCGATGTCAGCCTTACCCCAAAATGCCGCCCATTCATGCCGAACCCGCAAAAGCAAGAACCGAACGGGGAGGCGCCTCGGCATCCGCTCCGGAGGCGAAGCTTGCCGTGATCTGCTCGTCATCCGCCGTGTTCAGCACCTGCTCCCAATTCTTGTCGGGCATTTTCGGCAATTTGAACGCGATGGCTTCGGGGGTTGCGTTCAGCACGATAAAGATCGGCGGCTGGCCCTGCTCGACGGGACCGAGCACATAGGCAAGAAACCTTCCTTCGGGAAAATTCCAGTCCTGCTCCGTCATCTCATCTGCCGAAGGGGTCAGCCACAGCACGCCATACGAGCCGTCCGCGCGCCGTCCGTCGAGCCAGCGCCGCGAGCGGATTTGCGCAAACCGCTGCCGCAGTTTCGTCATATGACCGATGAAATCGGTCAGGTCGTCGCCCTCGCGGCCGAGGCCTTCCCAGCCGACCCAGCCGATCTCGTTGTCCTGGCAATACGCGTTGTTGTTGCCGTTCTGGGTATTGCCGACCTCGTCGCCGGCCAGGATCAGCGGCAGGCCTTGCGCCAACAGCAGGCATGCGAGCTGATTTTTTCGGAGCCGGCGCCGCAGCGCGATGATCGCCGGGTCGTCGGTCGGGCCTTCGTGGCCGCAATTGTTGCTGAGATTGTCGCTGGAGCCGTCGCGATTGTTCTCGCCATTGGCCTCATTATGCTTCTCGTTGTAGCTGAACAGGTCGGCCAGCGTGAAACCGTCATGCACGGTGACATGATTGACGCCGGCGCGAAGCGTGCGGCCGTCGTGGTGGAACAGATCGGATGAGCCGGTCACACGGCTTGATACTTCGCCGATCAGGCTGCCTTCGCCGCTCCAGTAGCGCCGCATCGCGCTGCGATAGCGGTCATTCCATTCCGACCATTGCGACGGAAAGGCGCCGACCTGATAGCCGCCCAAGCCGAGATCCCACGGTTCGGCCACAAGTTTTACGGAGGCGAGCACCGGGTCCTGCCGAACGGCGGTGAGGAATGCGCTGTTGCGGTCAAAACCGTCCGGCGCGCGCGCGAGCGTGGTGGCCAGATCGAACCGAAAACCATCGACGTGACAAGCCTCGACCCAATAGCGCAGCGAATCCATCGCCATCTGCAGCACGCGGGGATGGGTGAGATTGACCGAACTGCCGCAGCCGGTGAAGTCGTCGTAGAAACGCGGATTATCGTTTTTCAGCCAGTAATAGGAGGCGTTGTCGATGCCGCGGAACGACAGCGTCGGCCCCATATGGTTGCCCTCGGCGGTGTGGTTGTAGACCACGTCGAGCATCACCTCGATGCCGGCATCGTGCAGCCGTGCGACGGTGGTCCGGAACGCATCGAGCGGATTGTCCTGGGTGTAGCGCTGCTCCGGCGCGAAGAACGACAGCGTGTTATAGCCCCAGTAATTCACCAGCTTCTTTTCGATCAGGGTCCTGTCGTCGACGAATCCGTGGACCGGCAATAACTCGACGGTGGTGACGCCAAGCCGTTTCAGGTGATCGATCATCGCCGGCGACGAAAGGCCGCCATAGGTGCCGCGCAGGCCCGGCGGCACGTCCTCGCGCTTTTGCGTCAGGCCCTTGACGTGCGCTTCGTAGATGATGGTGTCTTCCCATGGGATGTTGGGACGAACGATCTCGCGGCGGCCCCAGTTGAAGGTCTCGTCGACCACGACCGCCTTCGGCATGCCGCGGGCATTGTCGCGGCGATCGAATGACAGGTCCTCGCGCGGGCTTCCGGTGCGGTAGGCGAAATGCGCGTCGCTCCACACCAGCCGCCCGGCCGTTCGTTTGGCGTAGGGGTCAAGCATCAGCTTGTTGGCATTGAACCTGTGGCCCTGCTCGGGCGTATAGGGCCCGTGGACGCGATAGCCATAAAGCTGTCCGGGCGCTACGTCGTTGAGATAGCCGTGCCAGACGTCTTCGGTGCGCTCCGGAAGCTCGATGCGTTCCAGTTCCTTGCGGCCCTGGCCTTCGAACAGGCAGAGCTCCACCTTTTGAGCGTTGGCGGAAAACAAGGCAAAGTTGGTGCCCCTGCCGTCCCAGCTTGCACCGAGGCGTGAGGGTGTACCAGTGGACAATCGCATGCTCAGTTTTCCGGTACGAGAAATATGGCGGCCAGCGGCGGGATGGTGAGATTGAGCTCAGGCACCAGGCCACCCAACGTTCTGACTTCACCGACGTTCCCGACGTTGCTGCCGCCGTAATGCGCAGAGTCCGAATTGAGCACCTCGCGCCACTTGCCGGCGAACGGCACCCGGACACGATAGTCATGATATACATTTGGTGAAAAATTGGCGACGACCAGGCAACGGGCACGCGCCTCGTTGCCTTTCCGCATCCAGGCAAACACGTTGCGATTGGCGTCGTCGGGAACGATCCATTCGAAACCCAATTGATCGCAGTCCATTTCGTGCAGGGCCGGCAGCGACCGATAAAGCTTATTGAGGTCGCGGATCAGCGACTGGATGCCGGCGTGTGTTTTCTGGTCCAGCAGATGCCAGTCCAGCGAACGGTCATGGTTCCATTCGCGTTCCTGGCCGAACTCGCAACCCATGAACATCAGCTTCTTGCCGGGATGGGCGAACATGAACGCGTAATAAGCGCGCAGGTTGGCAAAACGCTGCCATTCATCGCCCGGCATGCGGCCCAGCAGCGACCGTTTGCCGTGGACAACTTCGTCATGCGACAGCGGCAGGATGAAATTTTCCGAAAAGGCGTAGTGCAGCCCGAACAGGATATCGCCATGATGGTGCTTGCGGTGGATCGGGTCCTTGCTGATGTAATTCAGCGTGTCGTGCATCCAGCCCATATTCCATTTGTAGCCAAATCCCAGCCCGCCATATTCGACCGGGCGCGACACCTGCGGCCACGCAGTCGATTCCTCGGCCGCGGTGGTGGCCTGCGGAAAGCGAGCGTAGACCTCGGTGTTGAAGCGGCGCAGGAAATCGATGGCTTCGAGATTTTCGCGGCCGCCGTATTTGTTCGGGATCCAGCCGCCCGCCGGGCGGCTGTAGTCCAGATAAAGCATGGAGGCGACCGCATCGACCCGGAGCCCGTCGATGCCGTAACGTTCAAGCCAGAACAGTGCGTTGGACACCAGAAAATTCACCACTTCGGTGCGCCCGTAATTGTAGATCAGCGTGCCCCAATCGAGATGGCGGCCCTGCAGCGGATTGGCGTGTTCGTACAGCGCGGTGCCGTCGAAATTGGCGAGGCCGTGCGGATCGTCCGGGAAATGGCCGGGCACCCAATCCAGCAGGACGCCAAGGCCTTCACGATGACAGGCGTCGACCAGCGCGCAAAAATCCTCCGGGGTGCCGAACCGGCTGGTCGGCGCGTACATGCCGGTCGGCTGATAGCCCCAGGAGCCGTCAAACGGGTGCTCGTTGACGGGCAGGAACTCGAGGTGAGTGAAGCCGAGGTCACGAACGTAACGCGGCAATTGTTCCGCCAGTTCGCGATAGCTCAGCCACTCATTGTTGCCCCTGCGCCGCCACGAACCCAGATGAACCTCGTAGATCGACATCGGCGCGCCCAGCGCATTGACGTTCGCCGGCGCCGGGCGTGGATGCGGCAGTTTTGTCTCGTCAAGTACAATGGAGGCCGTGCTCGGCCGCACTTCCGCGGCAAACGCCATCGGATCGGATTTTAGCGGAAGCTGCTGGCCCTGCGGCCCGACAATATCGAATTTGTAATGGTCGCCCGCCGTGGCGTGCGGGATAAACAATTCCCAGTAGCCGTTACCGCGCACGCGCATCGGGTGACGCCGCGCATTCCAGAAGTTGAAATCGCCGACGACACTAACCCGCCGCGCATTCGGGGCGAACACGACGAACGCGACGCCGGGTACGCTATCCAGCGTCATCGGATGCGCGCCGAGCTTGTCATACAGCCGCTGCTGGGTTCCTTCGCCGAGCAGATACAGATCGAAGTCGGTTAAAACCGGCGGAAAGCGGTAGGGGTCGTCGAGATCAACCGTCTTGTCGCCAAAACGCGCGCGCAACTGGTAACGCGTCGATCCGTTCGGCAGCGCGCCGGCAAATAGTCCGGCATCGTGGATGCGCGCGAGCGCCGCCGTCTCGCCGTGCTCGCCGATCGCTTCGACGTTCGAGGCTTCCGGCAAAAATGCGCGTACCACCGTTTTGTCGTCCTCCTTGTGCAGGCCGAGATAATGAAACGGATCGGAATGGCGGCCTTCCACGATGGCATAGGCCTCTGGGGACAATTTCGTCATGAGGCTTCCAGTTGTTGTGACAGGATACGGAGCGCCCCCGTAAGCGGTACGCGCAGCCAGTCCGGCCGGTGCGCGAGTTCATATTCGATTTCGTAAATCGCCTTCTCGAGCAGGAAGAAGTTAAGCAGGCGGCCTGCGGCCGCGAGGTCGGCGGGCCAATGCCGCGTCTGTCCCATGGTTTCCCGGTAGCCGCTGAGGAAGGTCCCGGTTGCACGGTCCCGCCAGGTATTCAGCGCGGCGGCGAGCTTACCCTGCTCATCCGAAGATACCTTGAGCGCGCGGTCCAGTGCCGCGGTCGTCGAATAGTCGATCGAGCGGATCAGGCCTGCGACGTCGCGGGCGGCCGGCGCCTTGCGCCGGCGCTCATCAAGCGTGCGGCGCGGCTCACCTTCGAAGTCGATGATGAAGATATCGTCCTTGGCGATCAGCATCTGGCCGAGATGGAAATCGCCATGATGACGAATCTTGAGAATTTGCGCCGGATCGGAAAGCAGCGCGCCGAGTCGCCCTTGCAGCGTCGGCGCATGCGCGAGCATCTCGTCGATCAGCATCCGCTCGTAGTCCTTTGCCGCATCGCGTCGCTGCTTCAATGCGTCGAACACCCGCGTGGCGCGCGCGGCGAAATCGGCTATCCATTGGTCGATGTCGGCCGGCGTCGCCGGCTCCGGAGCGAACGCCGGATCTTCGTCACGGCTGCCCAGCGCCATGTGCATCTCGGCGACGCGCCGTCCGGTCTGCGACATGTAGCGCAGATACGCCGTCCGCTCCTCGCTCTCGACCGGCGCGTCGCCGCTTGCGAGTACGCGCTGTTCATCGACGAAGCGGTCGAGGTAGGCCGAGGTCACGGTCCAGGCATCGCCCTGGTTCTGGATCAACGCATGCACGACCGCAACCGCGCTCCTGCGCTCGCCTTCGACGAATTCGACGCTGCCCAGCAGCGCCGGCGAGTTGGCGAAACCGGCGACCTCGGTCAGGAAGCGTCCTACCTCGACCTCGGGATTGATACCGGCTTCGAGCTTGCGATAGATTTTGACGACGTAGTCGTTGTCTACCAGCGACGTACTGTTGGATTGCTCGGTTTCGACGGCGCGGATGTGTTCCGGCTGCTTGACCGGCCCATCGGGAAATTTTGCCGTCGGCCTGAATTCGAGACGCAGGCCCATGCCATTTTCGTCTTCGACGGTCAGTGAGTTGCGCAGATTGCGCAGCAGGAGCGCGATGAAAATCTGGTCGGTGGCGACGTCGAGCAGCGTTCCCTCGCGCGCGCCCTGGCGCACCGCGGCAAGCGCACGGGGGTTGTAGCGTTCGCGATCGAAGCGCACCCACTCGATCTGCATCGGCAACACGTAACGCGTAGTCGTTCCGCGCTGGCTTGCTTCGAAAAAGCCCAAATAGGGCCGATTGTCGCCGATATCGCAGAACGGGATCGCCGCGGTCAAAGTTGGCTCGATCGCTTTTGCCGAACGTTCCGGATACCAGCGCGTTCGCGCCAGATAGGGCGGCAATACGTCACGTTCGAATACGCCCCGGGTGCGCGTGAGCGACATCCAGGTGGAGCCGACCGGGACCACCAACGTCTCAAACTCGGGAACCGCGGTGGTTGCGACGTGTTTCGGCTCTTCCTTTTCGCGCAACTGGAACCAGTAGAAGCCGTAAGGCGCCAGCGTAATCATGTAGGGCAATTCGCCGATCGCCGGAAAGTTCGTCCGGCCCAGCATTTCCAGCGGCACGCGTTCCTTCCAGGCGGACAGATCAAGCTCGGTCGCCTGCGCGGATCGGGATAGATTGGCGACGCAAAGAATGACCTCGTCCTTGTATTGCCTGACGTAGCACAGCACCGAACGGTTGACGGGGCGGATGAACGTCATGGCGCCGCGGCCGAACGCCAGCGTCGACTTTCGCACCGAGATCAGCCGCTTGGTGGCGCTCAGCAATGACGACAGGCTGCGCGACTGCGCTTCGACATTGACCGACTCATAGCCGTAGACCGGATCCATGATGGTCGGGGCGTAGAGGCGCGCGGGATCGGCGCGGGAGAAGCCGCCGTTGCGGTCTGGCGTCCATTGCATAGGGGTGCGAACACCATTGCGGTCGCCGAGATAGATGTTGTCGCCCATGCCGATTTCGTCGCCGTAATAGATGATCGGCGTGCCGGGAAATGACAGCAGCAGCGAGTTCATCAATTCGATCTTGCGCCGGTCGTTGTCCATCAGTGGCGCCAGCCGGCGGCGGATGCCGACATTGATGCGCGCGCGGGGATCGTTGGCGTAGGTCGACCACAGGTAATCGCGCTCGACGTCGGTCACCATTTCCAGCGTCAGTTCGTCGTGGTTGCGCAGAAACAGCGCCCACTGGCAATTGCTTGGGATGTCCGGCGTCTGGCGCAGGATATCGGTGATCGGAAAGCGGTCTTCCTGCGCGATCGCCATGTAGATGCGCGGCATCAACGGGAAGTGATAGGCCATATGGCATTCGTCGCTCTGGCCGAAATATTCCTGCACGTCCTCCGGCCATTGATTGGCTTCCGCCAGCAACACCTTGCCCTTGGCATAGGCATCGAGTTCGGCGCGGATCTTCTTGATGACGACGTGGGTCTCGGGAAGGTTCTCGTTGTTGGTGCCGTCGCGCTCGCACAGATAGGGAATCGCGTCCAGCCGGAAGCCGTCGACGCCGGTGTCGAGCCAGCGCTTCATCACCTGCACGACGGCGCTGACCACGCGCGGATTGTCGAAGTTGAGGTCCGGCTGGTGTGAGAAGAAGCGATGCCAGTAGAATGCGCCGGCCTCGGGATCCCAGGTCCAGTTGGATTTCTCGGTATCGGTGAAGATGATCCGGGTGCCCGGGTATTTCTGGTCGGTATCGCTCCAGACATACCAGTTGCGCGCCGAGGATTTCGGGTCGCTGCGCCGCGCGCGCTTGAACCAGTCGTGCTGATCGGATGTGTGATTGATGACGAGCTCGGTGATGACCCGCAAGCCGCGCCGCTTGGCTTCAATGATGAAGCGGCGGAAATCCTTCATCGAGCCGAAATCGGGATTGATCGCGCCGTAGTCGGCGATGTCATAGCCGTCATCGCGGCCGGGCGAGGGATAGAACGGCAGCAGCCACAGTGCGGTGACGCCGAGGTCCTGCAGATAGTCCAGCTTTTCGGTGAGGCCTGCGAAGTCGCCGATGCCGTCATTGTTGCTGTCGGCGAACGCCTTGACGTGCAGCTGATAGATGATGGCGTCCTTGTACCAGAGCTCATCGGTGTTACCGGCTGCGTTCGGTAACTCTGTCGTATCGATCGATGACATCACGTTCATGGCGCCCCTCACGCCAGGCAACGAAACAGCAAGGCGGGGTCGCGCGTCGGATCGATCCGCAGATGGATGCCGCCCCATTGCACGGGACGGCGCTCGCCGCTGATCAGGTCTTCGACGGCGGCGACATGTTTGCGTTCACCATTCACGTCGATCTGGATGTCGCCGATCGGAAACCAGAACTCGTGCGGATCGCGCGACAAGGCAATCGCTGCAACGACTGTATTGGCGCCATCCACGGATTCCTTCACAAAGCCAATTACGTTGCCGTCATCGACCGGGATGAAGCGCAGATTGCTGGTCTGCTGCAGCGCCGGATTGTCCCGGCGGGCACGATTGAGATCGCGGATGTAGGGTTTTATGTTCCCCGCCTTGTCCCAGTCGCGCACTTTGATCTCGTATTTTTCGGAATCCAGATATTCTTCCTTGCCCGGGATCGGCTCGTGCTCAAGCAACTCGAAACCGTTGTACACGCCATAGGTGCTCGACAATGTCGAAGCGAGCGCGACGCGCGATTTGAACATCCATGGCTCACCGCTCTGCAGGTGATAGGGCAGGATATCCGGCGTGTTGACGAAGAAGTTCGGGCGATAAAAGTCGCGTTCCGGATATGCCGTCAGTTCGGTCAGATACTGTTCCAGCTCCCACTTCTGGGTGCGCCACGTAAAATACGTGTAGGACTGGGTGAAGCCGAGCTTGGCGAGACCCTTCATCAATTTCGGCCGCGTAAAGGCTTCCGCGAGGAAGATCACGCCGGGATGGTGCAGTTGAACCTCGTGAATCAGCCACTCCCAGAACCGGAACGGTTTTGTGTGTGGATTATCGACGCGGAAAATACGAACCCCCTGGTCGATCCAAAACAACACGACGTCACGCAGCGCATTCCACAGCGCGCCGGCATCTTCGGAAGCGAAATCCGGATTGACGATGTCCTCGTACTTCTTGGGCGGATTTTCCGCATAGCGCATGGAGCCGTCGGGCCGGCGCTTGAACCACTGCGGATGCTGCTTCAGCCAAGGATGATCGGGTGAGCATTGCACGGCGAAGTCGAGCGCGACTTCCATGTCGAGGTGTTTGCATGCCGACACAAACGCACGGAAATCTTCCAGCGTTCCCAGTTCCGGATGCACGGCGTCGTGACCGCCTTCGGCTGCGCCGATGGCATAGGGGCTGCCGGGATCGCCTTCCGCGGCCGTCACCGCATTATTGCGTCCTTTGCGGTTGGTCCGCCCGATGGGATGAATCGGTGTAAAATAGACCACATCAAAACCCATCGCCGCGACATCCGGCAGCCGCGCGATGCAATCCCCGAACGTGCCATGCTGCCCGGGAGTCTGGCCTTGGCTTCGCGGCACCATTTCGTACCAGGCGCCGGAGCGGGCGCGGGGCCGGTCGACCATCAGCGGAAACAATTGCGACCGCGTCAGGTCGGAGTGCACTTGGCTCTCGGCCATCGCGTCCTTCAGTTCGGGGATCAGCAGAGGTGCGACTTCCCCGGTCTGGAGGTAGTCCTCACACTGGCGCAAGATCACCGCGGCGGCAGCTTTGCTTCCGCTCTGGGCTTTCGTCAGCATGCCCGCGCCCTCGATCGCGTCCAGCGTGAGGTCCACGCCGGCCTTCTGCTTCAGCTCAAAACCGTGCCGCCAAGTGGCAAACTCGTCGGTCCAGGCTTCGATCGCATAGACATAGCGTCCGATCTCGTCGGGGACGAACGATCCGCCCCAGCGATCGTTGCTGTGGAAGGTCATGGGCACGCGTTGCCAGTCGCGGTCTCGCTCGGGGCGCCACACCAGCGCCGCAGCGACGACCTCGTGCCCGTCGCGATAAATATCCGCCCAGACGTCGATGCGCTCGCCGACGACACGCTTTACGGGGAAGCGGCCGCCATCGATGATCGGATAAACGTCTTCAATATGGAAAGCACCGCCGCCTGCGACGCTCTCGACTTGGGTTGTTCTGTTCACGGTGATGCCATTGATATGGAAATGGCGTCCCATTTCATTTGTGGGAAAGGAGACGTTCCGGACATATATACAAAGCCTCGCGGAAGCATTGGTTCCCCGGGAACCGTTGGGGCCGGACCAGAGTTAAACACGGCTATCCTCTTCCCGCATCTACAGAATCTCGCAACGCCTCGCATCGTTGCGTGCAAACAGCGTGCCGAATGGACCTTTTCACCAAAGCCGCCGAACTCGGAATTCAGACCGAATTTATAGACGGTCAGGGCCACCGGCACGTGACGGAGGCGGCGGCGCTCGAGATCATCCTTAACGCCCTGCCGGTCCGGGCCCCGCACCGTTTTCTGGATCGACCGGTCGTGCTGCGGCCGGGGCAGCCCGCACAGACCGAATTTCGCGAGGCTGTCACATTGCCTCTGAGATGGAAAATCGTTGCCGGTCTTAAGGTTATCGCGCAAGGCGAGACAGGCGGTCGCACCATTACATGGCCCGCCAATCTACCCGTCGGATCGTACCGGCTGCATCTGACCGATGCCTCCTTATTGAGCGAAGAGGTCCCGTTCATTGTCGCCCCGCCAAAAGCCTTCGGCGGCGAGTTCGACCGGTCCTGGATACTGGCGGTGCAGCTTTATGGCGTCAGATCGTCGCGCAACTGGGGGATGGGCGATTTTACCGACCTCGAAGGCCTGATCGAACTGGCGGCGGGCCTCGGCGCCGGCGGGGTCGGCCTCAATCCGCTGCATGCGCTGTTCGACGATCGGCCGGCCGATTGCAGCCCCTATTCGCCGAACAGCCGGCTGTTTCTCAATGCCCTCTATATCGACGTCGAAAAACTTACGGAGTTTTCAGCGCTCGCTTCCGCCGACAGCAACGACACGATCGCCCGACTGAGACAGAGCGAAATCGTCGACTATATCGCCGTTGCGGAATTGAAATGGCGGGTGCTGCGCTCGGCCTTTGCGGCTTTCAAGGCCGATATTAAAACCAATCGTCAGGCGGCTTTCACGAAATTTCGCGCCGAGCGCGGACCTTTGCTGTCGCGCTTCGCCTGTTTCGAAGTCCTTAGACATAAATTCAAGGCGCCGTGGTGGGAGTGGCCGGAAGAGTGGCGGCACCCGGACGACACCCGATGCGCGAAGCTGCGCGCCGGTGGGGACGCTGCCGAGATCGAATTCGTCGAATTCGTTCAATGGGCGGCGGATCAGCAACTGCAATCATGCCGGGAATTGGCGACGAAACTCGGTATGAAAGTCGGCCTTTATCTCGACGTGGCGGTCGGCGTGCAATCCGACGGGTTCGACGCATGGAATGAACAGGTGGCGATTTCGCGACATCTGGCCGTCGGCGCGCCGCCCGATCCATTGAACACAGCCGGCCAGAACTGGGGGCTGGCGGGGTTCAACGCTGCCGGTCTCGAAGTGCAGTCCTTCGAACCGTTTCGGGACATGCTCCGCGCTTCGATGCGCCATGCCGGTGCGATCCGGCTGGACCATGTGCTTGGCCTCAAGCGGCTCTATCTGGTGCCGCACGGCTTTGCCGCGCGCAACGGCGTTTATGTGCAAATGCCCTTCGAGGCGCTGCTGGCGCTCACCGCGCAGGAAAGCGTGGCGCAGCGCTGCGTGGTGATCGGCGAGGACCTCGGCACCGTTCCGGAAGGCTTTCGCGAGCAGATGGCCGATTGGGGCATCTGGTCTTATCTGGTGATGATGTTCGAACGCGACGATCGGGGGTCGTTTCGAGGTGTCGATCACTACACGCCCAATGCCCTTGTCACATTCAATACGCACGATCTGTCGACCTATGCGGGCTGGCGTTGCTTCAGCGATCTCGCGTTGAAACGGTCGCTCGGAATCGACCCCGGCGAAAGCGACGATGCGCGATGGCATGCACTGGCGATGCTGACCGACGTTCTCAGGCATCATGCCATCGACAATGACGATTTGTATGCGGTCGTGAAATTTCTTGCGCAGACCCGATCGCGCCTGCTCGCGATATCGCTCGAGGACCTGTTGGGGGTGATCGACCAGCCCAATATCCCGGGTACCGTCGACGAACATCCAAACTGGCGCCGGCGGTTGCCGGTCGCGATCGACGAGATGGCGGCTGCGATCGATCTCGCGGCACTAAAAGACGCGACGCAGGGAAGAACAGCGTGATTCGCGGAACTCCGGTGAAGAAACGTGTCCTGCAGGATTGAAGATTACGGCCTGATCGGCGACTGCGAAACCGCAGCGCTGGTCGGCCGCGACGGTTCGATCGACTGGCTGTGCTGGCCTGCCTTCGACTCCGATGCGTGCTTTGCCGCGCTGCTCGGAACGCACGAGCATGGCCGATGGCAGATCGCGCCCTCGGGCGATGTTGAAAAATGCTCGCGCCGCTACCGTGGCGACACGCTGATTCTGGAAACCCGCTTCCAAACGGCTGACGGGGCCGTCACCCTGATCGACTTCATGCCGCCGCGCGGAAAAGCCTCGGATGTTGTCAGGCTCATCCGCGGCGAGACGGGCCGCGTGAAGATGAGGATGGCGTTGATCATCCGCTTCGGCTTCGGCCGGGATATTCCCTGGGTCAAGCGCACCGAAGATGGCGCGCTGCTTGCGATTTGCGGTCCCGACATGACGGTGCTGCGCACGCCGGTTGAGACGCGCGGCGAGCACATGACTACGGTGGCTGATTTCGAGGTGAACGTCGGCGAAATCATCCCGTTCGTTCTGACTTACGGCCCGTCGCACCTGCCGCTTCCCGAGCCGATCGATCCCGAGCAGGCGTTGCGCGACACCGAGGACTTCTGGTCCGAATGGTCCGGGCGCTGCACCTATGAGGGCGACAATCGTAGCCTCGTGATACGCTCGCTGATCACGCTGAAGGCGCTGACCTACGCGCCGACCGGCGGCATCGTCGCGGCGCCGACCACCTCATTACCGGAAAAACTCGGCGGCGCCCGCAACTGGGACTACCGGTTTTGCTGGCTGCGCGATGCGACCTTCACCCTGCTGGCGCTGATGAACAGCGGTTACACCGAGGAGGCTCTGGCATGGCATAACTGGCTGCTGCGTTCCGTCGCGGGATCGCCGGCCGACATGCAGATCATGTACGGCATCGCCGGGCAACGGCGCCTGCTTGAATGGGAAGCGGCGTGGCTGCCAGGCTACGGAGGCGCGCAGCCGGTGCGGGTCGGCAATGCCGCGCATGCGCAGTTGCAGCTCGATGTCTACGGCGAGCTAATCGACGCGTTTCACCAATGGCGCACGGCTAAACTCGAGCTCGATCAGGGGACGTGGGCGCTGGAATGCACGGTACTGCAACATCTCGCCAAGATGTGGGACAAACCAGACCACGGCATCTGGGAGCGGCGCGGCGAGGCCAAGCACTACGTCTCCTCCAAAGTGATGACGTGGGTGGCTTTCGACCGTGGCATCAAAAGCGCCGAGAGATTCGGTCTCGAGGGGCCGCTCGATCGATGGAAGATGCTGCGCGACCACATTTGCCGGGATGTCTGCGACAAGGGTTTTGATCCCCAGCAGAATGCGTTCGTCGAATTCTACGGCTCCCGGCTGCTGGATGCGAGCGTCCTGCTGCTGCCGTCGGTCGGTTTCCTCCCCGCCACCGATCCGCGGGTCAAAGGTACGCTCGACGCCATCGAACGGCACATGATGCGGGACGGGTTTGTGCTTCGGCACGACCCACGCGAAAGTTCGGATGAACAGCAACCGATCGAAGGCGCATTTCTCGCATGCAGCCTTTGGCTGGCCGATGCCTATGTACTGTCCGGAGAAATCGACAAGGCGCAAAAACTGTTCGATCGCGTGGTCGCCGTGGCGAACGATCTCGGTTTGCTGGCGGAGGAATTCGATTCCGGCGAGGGACGGCAGACCGGGAATTTCCCGCAGGCGCTGACCCATATCGCGCTCATCAATACCGCGCATAACCTGAGCGACGCCAAAAAGCCTGTCGAGAAGCCCGTGGTGCAGCGCGCGAGTTGACTGTCTTCGTCATGCCCGGCCTTGTGCCGGGCATCCACGTCTTGACCGTCGCGCGTCAAGACGTGGATGGCCGGGACAAGCCCGGCCATGACGGAAATCGGTTCATCCGCCTCCGTGATTCTTCAGAATAAACTCGATCGCGCCAGCGAAACCCTCTTCCTCATTGGAGCCTGTGACATGCGACGCCTGTTTCTTGACGTCCTCGGTGGCGTTGCCCATCGCGACGGAAAGGCCGCTCTTTTTGAACATCGCGAGGTCGTTCTGCATGTCGCCGATGGTGGCGATCGCATCGGTTGAGATATCCAGTCGCTTGGCCATCGCCTCGACAAACGTGCCCTTGTCCTGGCCCGGTGGGGTGACATCGAGATAATAGCTTTGCGACTGCACCGCGGTTGCCTGCGCGCCCACTGCCTCCTGTATGGCGGCTTGGCAGCGTCGGAGCAGTTCCGCATCGGAACTGGCGCCGACAATCTTGCAGGCGCTCGACAGATAAGGGCAAAAATCCTCGACGATGGTTGGATCGGCCCGGATGGCGCGCTTCTCGTTCGGGACATATTCACCATCGCCATTGCGCGTCAGCCATGCATCGTTGGTGAACAACCAGATATCGACACCGAATTGCTCAAGCAGATCGAGGCTGCGTCGCGCCGCAGTCGCGGGGATCAGGTGCTGTTCGATCGGGTCGAGTTGCGGATCTACAATCGAACTGCCGTTGAAAGACCCGACCGGCAGTGTGATCCCGAGCGGTTCGATCAAAAACCGCATGCCGGCTGTCGGGCGGCTGCTGACGATCGTAAAACCGATGCCGGCGTCCCTTAGTCGGCGCACCGCGCGCTTGGCGCCATCGGTCAAACGCTTGTCGTGCGTCACCAGGGTGCCGTCGACGTCGGAGACCACCAGCGCGATGCGGTTCATGATTGTTTCCTGTCGCCGGAACTGTGGCCGGCGTTAGTTGCTTGCAGTTTGCTCACAATATCGTCGACGATGCTGTCAACCGGCGCATCGATCGACACACCGATGGCATTTTCGTCCGGCCCGGGCGGCTCAAGAGTCCCGAACTGGCTGTCCAGAAGTCCGGGCGGCATGAAATGATCTTTACGGAGCGCCAGCCGCTCCGCGATAAGCTGCTGGGTTCCGTTGAGAAAGACGATGCGCACGTCGTCCCGACCGCGCAACAGGACATTGCGATACGCTCGTTTCAGCGCCGAGCATGCGACCACGACGTGCCCGTGCGCCGTGCAAACCCGTTCGATCTCGTCGGCGATGGCGTTCAGCCAGGGCCAGCGATCCTCATCGGTGAGCGGCTGCCCGGCACTCATCTTCTCGACATTGCTTTTCGGATGAAACCGGTCGCCATCCTCGAAGGTCCAGTGCAATCGTTCAGCGAGTTCACTTGCGATTGTGCTTTTGCCGGAGCCGGACACACCCATCACAACGAGCGCGCATGGCAGCCTGCCGGATTCATCGGCCACGATAATTCTCCGGCAGTGCAGCCCTGTCCACAAGCCACGTCGTCTCGCCGGCGGAGACCGCACGCCCGGCCGGCAAGTCCTCGCCCGCCAGCACCCGGGTCAGGATCGCGCGTTTGTCCGCGCCACCAACCTCGAACAGCATTTCGTGGCACGACGCAAGCACCGGTAATGTAAGTGTGACCCTCGGCACGAGCGGCTCCACATGGGCCCGTGGGACGCCGACTACCCAGCGCTCCGTCTCTGCCAACGCGGGATAACCCGGAAACAGCGACGCCGTGTGGCCGTCCGGCCCGACGCCCATCAGCACGGCATCGAACAGTGGCCGCGCCGGGTCGAGGCTGTCGGCGCCGTAAAACGATTTCAGTTCGGCCTCGTAGCGATGCGCGGCTTCAACGGGGTCCGCCGCGCCGGTTGCCATCGGGTGGATGTTGACCAGCGGCGCGCAGCGACTGAGGAAAGCCTGTCGCGCCATACGCATGTTATTGCGGGAATCGGTGGTCGGGACGAATCGTTCATCGCCGATGAACCAGTGCACGCGGTCCCATGGAACCTGGCCGCGGTAGGGTTCGTGGCCGAGCAACTCATAGAGCTGTTTCGGGCTCGACCCGCCCGTCAGGCAAATCGCGACGCGATCGCTGTTGTTGGCGATTCGTGCGAGCAGCCGCTCGGCCGCAGCCTTCGCCAGCGCCACCGGGTCGGCGACGGCGATAATCCTGCGGTTGTCGTTCAGAACCATCAGCCGAGCTTCCGCCAGCTGCGGCCGTCGCGCCTCAGCAGTTCGTCGCCACAGGCCGGTCCTTCGCTGCCGGCCTTGTAGGTCTCCAACCCTTTGGCGCCGGCTTTCTTCCAGGCATCGAGGAACGGCTGCACCGCCTGCCATCCGGCCTCGACGCTGTCGGCGCGCTGAAACAGGATGTTGTCGCCGATCATGCAGTCGTAGATCAGCGTCTCATAGCCGGTGCTCGGCTCGGCCTTGAAATAATCCTTGTAGCGGAACTTCATCTCGACGCCGTCGATGGAAATCACGGGCCCCGGCACCTTGGTGTTGAATTGCAAGGTGATGCCCTCGGTCGGTTCGACGCTGATGACGAGATAATTCTGCGAAAGCCGGTCCACCGGGGTGTCGCGAAACATCGCAAACGGCGCCTGCTTGAATTTTATGGCGACCTCGGTGCGCTTGACGCCGAGCGCCTTGCCGGTGCGCAGATAGAACGGCACGCCGGCCCAGCGCCAGTTGTCGATCGTCAATTTCAGCGCGACATAGGTTTCGGTCGTGCTGTCCGGCTTGACGTCTTCGGTCGTTCGATAGTCTTCGATTTCGGCGTCACCGATCTTGCCACCTTGGTACTGGCCGCGCACCGAGTTCCGCAGCGCCTCGGTCTCGCTCTGCGTCTGGATCGCCGCGAGAACGTCAGCTTTCTCCGAGCGCACCGAATGCGCATCGAACCGGATCGGCGGCTCCATTGCGACCAGCGACAGCAGCTGAAACAGGTGGTTCGGCACCATGTCGCGCAGCGCCCCGGTAGCGTCATAAAAGCTGCCGCGATGGCCGACCCCAAGCTTTTCGTCGACGGTGATCTGCACATGATCGATGTGATTGCGGTTCCAGATCGGTTCGAACATGCCGTTGGCAAAGCGCAGCACCAGGATGTTCTGGACGGTTTCCTTGCCGAGATAATGATCGATGCGATAGATCTGGTGCTCGTCGACGATCTTCAGCAGTTCGTTGTTCAGCGCTTTGGCCGATTCGAGATCGGTCCCGAATGGTTTTTCGACAATTAGCCGCCGCCAAGCGCCGCCGTCCTCCTTGAGCAATTCCGTGCGCCCGAGTTCGCGGGCGATCGGCGCAAAGGCACCGGGCGGGGTCGCCAGATAGAACAGACGATTACCGCCGGTCGCGCGGTTTGCTTCAAGTCTCTCGAGCTGCTCGCGCATTCGGTCGAACGACGCGGGGTCTTTTGGATCGGCGGCAATGCAGGTCACGCATTCCAGCAGCCGTTTTGCGATTGCATCGTCCACCGGACGGGTGGCGAATTCGCGCAGGCCTTTCATCAGGCTGTCGCGCAACGCCTCGTTGGGCATCGCCTTGCGCGCGATCCCGACGATGCAGAATTTGTCGGGCAGCAGGTCAGTGGCCGCAAGATTATAGAGCGCGGGGATCACCAGCCGATGTGCCAGATCGCCGGTGACGCCAAAGATGACGAAGGAGCAGGGGTCGGGCTTTTTCTGCTTCGAGGCAGCGTCCGTCATCGCCGTCAGGCCTTTGGCTTGACCATATCGGGCGCATTCTGGCGCACCGGGTCCGGATGTTGCTGCGGCTCCCTATGGCCGCCGAAACCGGCACGCATCGCCGAGAGAATTTTTTCGGCGAAAGTATGCTGTTTCCGCGACCGGAATCGCGCGAACAGTGCCGCGGTCAGAACCTCGGCCGGCACCGCCTCGTCGATGGCGGCGTTGACGGTCCAGCGGCCTTCGCCGGAATCCTCGACGAAGCCGGAATAATTGTCGAGCGTATGGTTTTCTGCGAGCGCGGAGGCGGTCAGATCGAGCAGCCATGACGGGATCACACTGCCGCGCCGCCACACTTCGGCGACATCGGCTATATCGAGATCGAAACGATGATCGGCGGGCAGGACGTCGATGTTGGCATTCTTCAGGATGTCGAAACCCTCGGCGTAGGCCTGCATCAGCCCGTATTCGATGCCGTTATGCACCATCTTGACGAAGTGGCCCGATCCGACCGGCCCGGCGTGGATGTAGCCCTGCTCGATGCGTGGGTCGCGCCCGGCGCGTCCGGAGGTGCGCGGAATATCGCCGATGCCCGGCGCCAGCGCTGCGAAAATCGGATCGAGGCGGTCGACCACCGCCTTGTCGCCGCCGATCATCATGCAGTAGCCGCGATCAATGCCCCAGACGCCGCCCGAGGTGCCGACGTCGATGTAGTGCATGCCCTTCTCTTTGAGCGCCTTGCCGCGGCGAACGTCGTCCTGCCAGAAGGTGTTGCCGCCGTCGATGACGACGTCACCGGTCTGCAGCAGTTTTGCCAGCGCATCGATCGTCGCCTCGGTGATCCTGCCGGCCGGCAGCATCACCCACACCGTCCGCGGCCGCTCCAGCTTGCCGACAAAATCCTCCAGCGCGCTGGCGCCGATCGCGCCGTCGGGGACGAGGGCGGCTACAGCTTTGGGGTCCTTGTCATACACGACCGCGGTGTGGCCATGCTTCATCAGCCGGCGAACGATATTGCCGCCCATCCGGCCGAGGCCGATCATGCCGAGCTGCATTGGAAGATTCCTTATTTCACTTTGAGCATGATCTGATCCGAAAGCCGGGTTCCCACCTTTCGGGATCATGCTCTAGTTCAACGCGCTGACGATCGCAGCGTCGAGTATCGCCAGTGCCGTTTTCAGGTCGCCCTTAAGGTGCACCCGTAGCGCGCGCCGGCCGCGTTCGGTCAGCACGTCGAAATCGCCGCGGGCCTGCGCGGCCTTGACCACGCCGAAACTGGCCTTCTGGCCGGGCACGGCGAGATCCTCGGCATCATCGGCAGTGATCTGCAGAAACACACCGCTATCGGGCCCGCCTTTATAGGCCTGCCCGGTTGAGTGCAGAAAGCGCGGTCCGAATTCCGCGCAGGTCGCGACATGGCGCCTGTCGCGAACCGCAAGCCGCATGTGCTGCAGCGTATCGATATGGGTATGATCGCGTTCGATATAGGCGAGCAGCGCGACGTAGTCGCCCGCGCCGGTCCGGCCCAGATGGGCCTTTAGCCACGATGCAAAATCGCCATCGGCGCCGGCCTTGCGCAGCGCGCTGGCGTTCTTGTCGTCGGTGAACAGTTCGACCTCGTTGGTCGAGATCACCGGCGCTTCCTTAGGCAACGTGCCGGTTTTTTCGAACGCGGAAGTCAGCTCGCGTGTCTTGATCTTGGCGGCCTCGACGTCGGGCTGGTTGAAAGGATTGACGGCGAGCACGGCGCCCGCAACCGCGGTTGCGATCTCGAAGCGGAAGAATTCCTGGCCGATATGGTCGATCGACTTCATCGCGATGCGAACGACCGGATGGCCGGCTTTTTCGAGCGCGGCGAGCTTGTCGTCGTGGCTGCCGTCGGTTTCGCCCTCGGTGCGAAGGTCGATGAAGAAACGATCGCTGCCGTAGACGGCGGGCTCGCCGAGCGGCTCGCCGTCGATCGGAATCAACCCCTTGCCGTCCTTGCCGGTGGACTCGGCGATAAGCTGTTCAGCCCAGGCGCCGAAGTCGGCGATCTTCCTTGACGACAGGATGGTGACCTTGTCGCGGCCCTCCAGGCCGGCGACGCCCATCGCGAGCCCGAGTTGCACCCCGGGGTTTTCCTGCGGTGGCACATCCGGCCCGCAGGACCGCACCATCGAGAGCGAGAGATCGAGAAACTTCGCAAGATCGATGCCGGCCGCGGCCGCAGGCACGAGTCCAAATGGCGACACCACCGAATAGCGCCCGCCGATGGTCGGATCACCATGGAAGATACGGGCAAAACCTTGCGCCTTCGCGACCTTTTCCAGCGACGACCCGGGATCGGTGACCGCCACGAAATGACCGCCTGCCTTGCCGTTGCCGATGGCCTCGCTCACCTCTGCGAAGAAATAATCCTTCATCACATTCGGCTCGGTGGTGCCGCCGGACTTGCTGGAGACGATGAATAGCGTTTTCGCCAAGTTCACCGCATTCGTCATCGCGCGCACCTGTGCGGGATCGGTCGAATCCAGCACGTGCAATTTCGGAAAGCCGGGCTGTTGTCCAAAGGTTTCCGCGATCACTTCCGGCCCCAGGCTCGATCCGCCCATGCCGAGCACGACGGCGTCGCTAAAACCTTGGCTCTTTACCCAGGCCGCAAAATCCTGGTAGTCCGCGAGCTTGCTCTTTTCAGTTGAAACACTGTCCAGCCAGCCCAGCCATTTGTCTTCGTCGGTGCCAGTCCAGATCGACTTGTCATGTTGCCACAGCCGGCGAATCTTGCCCGACGCGCGCCATTCCTCGGTGCTGCTCTCTACGGCTTTGGCAATACTCGCACCCAGCGCGAGTTTCTGCTGGTCGATACTGCCGGCGATCACCGTCGCGCGCTTGTGCGCCACGGCGCCGTAGAGCTTGTCCGCCGCATCGGCGAACAGCTTCACGCCCTCCTTGACCAGTTCCGCCGTGATGGCATCGAGCGAGATGCCGGATTTTGCCAGGCCCGCAAGCACACCCCTGGCGTCGTCGATGTTTTCCTCAAGGCTGTCACGAAGCTTGCCGTGGTCGCGGAACGCGTCAAGTGTCGCCGGCGGCACGGTGTTGATGGTGTTCCTGCCAATCAACTCCTCGACGTAGAGCACGTCGCTGTACTCTTTATTTTTCGTTCCGGTGGAGGCCCACAGCAACCGCTGCGGTTTTGCCCCTTTCGCTGCGAGCTTGTCCCAGCGGGGTCCGGAAAACAGCTTCTTGTAGTCCTGATAGGCCATCTTGGCGTTCGCAATCGCCACTTTTCCCTTCAGCGCCGTCAGCCGCGCCTTCTCGGTCGGGTCGTTGGCTTTCGCGATTCTGTCGTCGAGTTGCTTGTCGACCGCGCTGTCGATGCGGCTGACGAAGAAGCTGGCGACACTGGCGACATGGGAGGGATCGCTGCCGCCGGCGAGGTATTTTTCGAGGCCGGCGAGATAGGCCTCGGCCACCTGCACATAGACCTTTTGGGAAAACAGCAGCGTGATGTTGATGCTGACGCCTTCGCCGATCAGATGCTCGATCGCGGGCAGGCCCTCCGGCGTCGCCGGCACCTTGACCATCAGGTTCTTGCGATCGACTTCCTTCAACAGACGTTCGGCCTCGGCGATCGTCGCCTTGGTGTCCATGGCGAGATAGGGCGAGACTTCGAGGCTGACGAATCCGTCGTGGCCCTTGAGCTGGTCATACACCGGACGCAGCACGTCCGCGGCGTTCTGGATGTCCTCGATTGCAAGGTGCTCGAACAGTTCGGCAACCGGGCGGTCCCCGCCTTTCAGCGCCGCACCGATGGCGCCGTCATATTCGTCCGAACTGCCGATCGCCTTCTCGAAGATCGACGGATTGGAGGTGACGCCCTTGACGCCGTCGGTTTCGATCAGCTTTTTGAGGTCGCCTTTGGCGACGAAACCGCGGGCCAAAAAGTCCAGCCAGACTGCCTGGCCGTGCGCTTCGAGGGCTTTGACAGGATTCATGATGCGCTCTGTTCGATTTTGGCGTTCCGACACCTTTTCTGGCGGGAAGCCGGGTTGTCAACACATGGTTGGGCGTGCCGACGGGCGGAAGATGGTGTTTGAACAAAATAACGCCATTCACGAAAATTCGATCCCTGCAGATCGGCGCAGCTGCTCAGCGTTCGGCGAGACCAAGGGAGCGGCTATTCCGCTGCCTGCGTGGATGGCGAGTGCATGTTGCCGACGCCATCCGATGCGGTTGCGGAGATCGTGGTTCGTACCATCAGGCGCGGCTCGTGCGCTGGCCATGGCCGCCCGCGATGCATGGTGGCGCGGTTGTCCCACATGACGACGTCGCCTCCGCGCCATTGGTGCAGATAGCTTGTGCCTGCTTGGGTCGCGGCTTCCATCAACTCGTCGATCAGCCTTTTCCCCGCCTCCGCTTCCATGCCTTCGACCGCATAAGCATGCGAGGCGAGATAGATCGCGCCACGGCCGTTCACGGGATTGGTCCACACCATCCGCCAGCATTGCGGCGGCAGCGCCGCGCGTTCCTCGGGGCTGGCCAGGTCCGGCGCAATCTGCTTTCGCGAATGCGCGTAGTCATGCCAGGCAAACGAGCTTTGCAGTCTGTCGCGCGAGGCCGCATCGAGCCGCGCGAAGGCAAGCCGGGTGGAGACGTATTCGGTCTCTCCACCGCGCGCGGGAATGACGCGCGCCGACAGGATCGATGCCAGCGCCGGCACCCGCTTGAACGAGGAGTCGGTATGCCAGAGTTGATTGGCCTTGGCGCGCAGCGAAAGCCGGTGGTCGCCCGGCACCACCTTGCCGTCAGGGCCGATGGTGCTGAGGATCACGAAATACGAGCCGGTGCCCTGCGAGCCGACTTTTGTCACCTCTGGCGGGCCGAAGCGGCGCGAAAAGGCGAGTTGAATCTCGTCGGTCACGTCCTGATCGCGAAACACCAGAACGGAGTGTTCCTCGAAGACGGCCCGCGCCGCCGCATAGGCGGGTTCATCGGACGCGACATCCGCAAGCGTTACGCCGCGCAGCTCGGCGGCGAATCCTGGACCCAGCGGGACAACGTCCATCGGCAAGTCCTCCCGGTGTTGACGCCTTTAACGCAGGCTTGCGTTGAACTTTTCCAGCGCTGTGGAGCCGGGGCAGAGCGCCTTCTCGTCCAGCTGGTTCAGCGGCGTGTCCACAGTGTCGAGATGAGCGTGCAAGTCTTCCGCCTCGGGGTCGACATAGAGCAGCCCGGTCACCACCTGGCCCTTGGCGGCGTGCTTTTGCAAAAAGGCCATCGCCGCGAGGCGATCGTGCGCCTCGTAGTCCGCATCGAGCTTGCGCAACGCCAGCCTGGTGCCGTCGTGCTGCTCGACGATCTGCACCGAACCCGGGGCGTAGTCGACCGTGATCGGCTCGCGGCCCGTGATAACGTCGAGCCGGTTGACGGCATCGTTGTGCTCGCGCACGTAATCAAAACTCTTGGTCGAGCCGGCGTGGTTGTTGAAGGCGACGCATGGGCTGATCACGTCGATGAAGGACGCGCCCTTGTGCCGGATCGCGGCCTCGATCAGCGGCACCAGCTGGGCCTTGTCGCCGGAAAAGCTGCGCGCCACGAAAGTCGCGCCGAGCTGCAGCGCGATCGCCACCAGATCGATGGCGCTGTCGGTATTCATTATGCCTTTCTTGGATTTCGAGCCGCGGTCGGCGGTGGCGGAGAACTGTCCCTTGGTGAGGCCGTAGACGCCGTTGTTCTCGACGATGTAGGTCATATTGACGCCGCGCCGGATCGAATGCGCGAACTGGCCGAAGCCGATCGAGGCCGAGTCGCCGTCGCCGGAGACGCCGAGATAGATCAGATCGCGGTTGGCCAGGTTGGCGCCGGTCAGCACCGACGGCATGCGGCCATGCACCGAATTGAAGCCGTGCGAATTGCCGAGGAAATAGTCCGGCGTTTTCGAGGAGCAGCCGATGCCGGAAATCTTGGCGACGCGATGCGGCTCGATCGACAGATGAAAGCAGGCTTCGATGATCGACGCGGTGATGGAGTCGTGGCCGCAGCCGGCGCACAGCGTCGAGACCTTGCCCTCGTAGTCGCGATGGGTATAGCCGAGTTCGTTCTTCGGCAGGCCCGGATGCTGGAATTTCGGTTTTGCGATGTAGGTCATGATGTCACCTGATATCGGTATCTCGTCATGCCCGGGCTTGTCCCGGGCATCCATGTCTTCCTTTGCGGCCAAGACGTGGATGGCCGGGACAAGCCCGGCCATGACAGCGGATAGATAGAGCCCTTCATCACGACACCGCCTTCCGCTGGAGCGGCGTCACCTTCAACTGATCCTGATGGTCGCCGATGGCCCCGGCGATGAAGCGCGCGGTGATCGGGGTGCCGTCATAGTGCAGGATCGGCACCAGCCGCACCGGGTCGATGCCGTTTTCGTTGACGATCAACGAGCGAAGCTGCGCATCGCGGTTCTGTTCGACCACATAGACAAAATCATGTTCGGCAAGGAAGCTTGCGACGCTGGAATGGAACGGGAAGGCGCGAATCCGCAGGCGATCGAGCTGGTGCCCGCGCGCCTCAAGCAGCCCGATCGCCTCGTCCATCGCCGGCGAGGTCGAGCCGTAATAGATCACGCCGTATTTGGTCGGTTTCTGCGCATTGGCCTGCAGCGGCCGCGGCACCATGTCCTGCGCGGTTTCGAATTTGCGCAGCAGCCGCTGCATGTTGTCGGCGTAGACCGCGCCTTCCTCGGAATAGCGCGCGTAGCGGTCCCGGGAAGTGCCGCGGGTGAAGTACGAGCCCTTGGTCGGGTGCGCGCCGGGATAGGTGCGGAACGGGATGCCGTCGCCATCGACGTCGAGATAACGTCCGAAATCGCGGCCGTCGTCGAGCATTTCCGCGGTCATCACCTTGCCGCGGTCGTATTGCCGCGCGTCGTCCCACTTCAGCGGGCGGCAAAGCCGGTGGTTCATGCCGATGTCGAGGTCGAGCATCACGAAGATCGTGGTCTGCAGCCGCTCGGCGAGATCGAACGACTGCGCCGCGAATTCGAAGGCTTCGGCCGGGTCTTCCGGAAACAGCAGCACGTGCTTGGTGTCGCCGTGCGAAGCATAGGCGCAGGCGGTCACGTCGCACTGCTGGGTGCGGGTCGGCATGCCCGTTGAAGGGCCGGCGCGCTGCACGTTCATGATGACCGCGGGAATTTCGGCGAAGTAGGACAGGCCGATGAATTCCGTCATCAGCGAGATGCCGGGTCCGGAAGTAGCGGTGAAGGCGCGGGCGCCATTCCATGAAGCGCCGATCACGATGCCGATCGAGGCGAGTTCGTCCTCGCCCTGGACGATGGCGTATTTCGCCTTCCCGGTTTCCGGATCGTGCCGCAGCTTCTTGCAATGGCTGGTGAAGGCGTCGGCCAGCGACGATGACGGCGTGATCGGATACCATGCGCAGACGGTGGCGCCGCCATAGACCGCGCCAAGCGCGGCCGCGCTGTTGCCCTCGATGAAAATGCGGTCGCCGACCTTGTCGGATTTCTTGATACGCAGGCCAATCGGGCATTTCAGGTTCTGCAGCGCCCAGTCGCGGCCGAGATGCAGCGCATGGACGTTGGAGGGGAGCAGCTTCTCCTTGCCCTTGTACTGCTCGCCGATCAGCTGCTCGATGATCTTCGGATCCATGTCGATCAGCGCGCATAGCGCGCCGAGATAGATGATGTTCTTGAACAGCTGGCGCTGGCGCGGATCGGTGTAGGTCGAGTTGGTGATGGCGGTCAGCGGCACGCCGATCACCGTGATGTCGGCGCGGAATTTCGAGGTCGGCATCGGCTTGGTCGAGTCGTAGAACAGGTAGCCCCCGGGCTCGATCGAGGCGACGTCCTTGTCCCAGGTCTGCGGGTTCATTGCCACCATCAGATCGACGCCGCCGCGCGCGCCGAGATGGCCATCCTCGGTCACGCGCACTTCGTACCAGGTCGGCAGGCCCTGGATATTGGACGGGAAGATGTTGCGTGGGCTGACCGGCACGCCGTGGCGCAGGATCGAACGGGCAAACAGCTCGTTGGCGCTCGCAGAGCCCGAGCCGTTGACGTTGGCGAAGCGGACGACGAAGTCGTTTACGCTGCTGATCGGGCTTTGGACGGGCATGATGTATCCGCGTGAACCATGTCGATGAGATATTTTTGCATGTCCCAGGCGCCGGTCGGGCAGCGCTCGGCACACAGGCCGCAATGCAGGCAGACGTCTTCGTCCTTTACCATCACGCGCCCGGTCTTGAGGCTGTCGGCGACATAGAGGTCCTGATCGGTACGCGGCGAGGGCGCCTTCAGCCGTTGCCGCAGATCGGCTTCCTCGCCATTTTCCGTGAAGGTAATGCAGTCCATCGGACAGATGTCGACGCAAGCGTCGCATTCGATGCACAAGGGGGCAGCGAACACGGTCTGGATGTCGCAGTTCAGGCAGCGCTGCGCCTCGCCCAGCGCGAGCTTGACGTCGTAGCCGAGTTCGACTTCGGCACGGATGTCCTTCAGCGCGATCACCTTGTCGCGGTGCGGCACCTTGAAGCGCTTGTCGCCGGAAATGTCGTTGTCGTAGCTCCACTCGTGGATGCCCATCTTCTGCGACGAGATTTGCACGTCGGGAAGCGGACGCTCGGTGATGTCCTCGCCGGAGAGAAGCTTGTGGATCGACAGCGCGGCGTCGTGGCCGTGCGCTACCGCCCAGATGATGTTTTTCGGGCCGAACGCGGCGTCGCCGCCGAAGAACACTTTTGGGTGGCTCGATGCCATCGTGGTTTTGTCGACCACCGGCATGTTCGATTTGTCGAATTCGATGCCGCAGTCGCGCTCGATCCAGGGAAAGGCGTTCTCCTGGCCGACGGCCACCAGCACGTCGTCGCAGGCAATGGTCTGGTCCGGTTCGCCCGACGGCACCAGATTGCGCCGGCCCTTGGCATCGTACTCGGCCTTCACCTTCTCGAAGATGACGCCGGTGAGCTTGCCGTTGTCGTGCGTGAAAGCCTTCGGCACCATGAAATTGAGGATCGGGATATCTTCGTGCAGCGCGTCCTCCTTCTCCCACGGAGACGCCTTCATTTCCTCGAAGCCCGAGCGGACGATCACTTTCACGTCCTCACCGCCGAGGCGGCGTGCGGTGCGGCAGCAGTCCATTGCGGTATTGCCGCCGCCCAGAACGATAACGCGCTTGCCGATCTTCTCGACATGGCCGAACGACACGCTGGAAAGCCAGTCGATACCGATGTGAATATTTTTCGCGGCTTCCTTGCGGCCGGGAATGTCAAGCTCACGGCCGCGCGGCGCGCCTGAGCCGACGAAAATCGCGTCGTAATTTTCTCCGAGCAGTTTCTTCAGGCTGGCGATGCGATGGCCGCCCTTGAAATCGATGCCGAGGTTGAGGATGTAATCGGTTTCCTCGTCGATCACCGAATCCGGCAGCCGGAATTTCGGAATCTGCGTCCGCATCATCCCGCCCGCCTTCGGATCGGAATCGAACACCGTGCAGTGATAGCCGAGCGGCGCGAGATCGCGGGCGACGGTGAGCGAAGCGGGGCCGCCGCCGACGAGGGCGATGCGCCTGCCGTTTTTCGCTGACGGCCGCGGCATGCGATGCTTGACGTCATCCTTGAAATCGGCGGCGACGCGCTTCAGCCGGCAGATCGCAACCGGCGTTTCCTCGACGCGGCCGCGGCGGCACGCGGGCTCGCATGGACGGTCGCAGGTGCGGCCGAGGATTCCCGGAAACACATTCGATTTCCAGTTGATCATGTAGGCGTCGCTATAGCGGCCTTCGGCGATCAATCGGATGTACTCGGGCACGGGCGTATGCGCGGGGCAGGCCCATTGGCAGTCGACAACTTTGTGAAAGTAATCGGGTGCCGAAATATCAGTCGGTTTCATTCCTACCTTGTCCGCGCGGGCGTGACGGTCGACGCGGCCTTTGATGTTTCCCTGCGAACGCTCATGGCGGCGTTCTTGTTGTTTCTCAGATATATCATGGGCTTAATGAATCGGCGCCATTCAATATGATTGGGGCCGCAGTTAAAAGCCATTTTTACTTAATTGTCATTCGCCATTGGTCTGGAACCCCAGCTTTAAATGCCCATGCTGTTCATGTGGCAGTGCAATATATGTCTGATATTTCACGTGCTGGGTTCAGTCGGGATGTCGCTCTTGGCCAGATCCCACATCAGATTGTAGATGCTCGTTGAGATCACGGTTGCAGGGTTGAACCCTGCGCTATCGGCGAAGCGCGCTGCAACAATCGCCGAGACGGCGCTCACATGCGTCCCGTCGATCAGGACGTACCAATCGCCGGCGCCCGGGCTGACGGCCGAAGGCACGTCGTTGATCGGTCTGGAAAGCCTGGAATCGCTTTCGATCAGATGCATGGAAATGATTCCGTCGAGCCCAGCCGGATCGAGTTGATCCGTCAGCATCGCGCGCAACGTGTCCTTGCCTTCGGCAGAGGGGCGGAGGCGGACGATGCCCAGCGCCGCGCCGCGGCCCTGGCCACGGCTGATGGTGATATGAGCGACGGCGCGGATCATGTTTTTGAAACGCGCCATGGTCGTTTTCGACCAAGGGGTGGGATTGGCCAGTACGGTGCGATAGGCCGCGCTGTCCAGCACCGCAAAGGTTTCGGTGGAATAGAGGCAGAGGTATTTCGGGCTGGCTGCATGCGCGACGTAACGTCGCGCCTCGAGAAAACCGTCGATCGCGACGCGCTCCTCGAGATGCTCGCCATCGTACCAGAGATTGAATTCGCGCTCGTCGGCGGGATCGACGTCCATCGACGTCAGCAGCATTCCCTTTCCGGCCAAAGGCATTTTCCCGAATCTCCTTGCTCAACCGTCATCTGAGGTGCTCGCCGTCTTCGGCGAGCCTCGAAGGATGGCCACGGCGCGCCTGCTTCCATCCTTCGAGACGCCGCGCAATCGCGCGGCTCCTCAGGATGACGGTTTTGCGCGTTGCTACAAGCCCCTGCCTGGGTTGGAGGCGAGATCGGCGATCGCCTTCATCACCGCGTCCCTGACGCCGGGATCGTACAGCGAGTGGCCGGCGCCTTCGAGGATCCGAACTTCCGCGTCCGGCCAGACGGCTGCGAGCGCATGCGAGGTCGATGGCGGGCACAGAAAATCATAGCGGCCCTGCACGATGATGCCCGGGATTCCCGTTAGCTTTCCGGCTTGCGCCATCAGCTGACCTAGTTTCATGAAGCAATCATTCCGGAAATAATGCGCTTCCATGAAAGGCGTTGCGGGCAGCGCCCGCGTCGACTTCAGCGACGCCAAATCAAGCCGCATTCGTGAAGGCGCATGTTCGGATAGGATCCGCTCGGTGTCATGCCATGCGCGGGCGGCCGGGCCATGCACGGCAGGATCGGGGTCGAGGATGCGTCGCCAATAGGCGTCGAGCGGGTGTTCAAGTTCCGCCGCAGGCAACAAGCCGAGGAAATCGTCGCTCAGTCCGGGATGGAAACGGGGCAGGTTTTGCAGAAAGGCCTGCTCCAGCTCCGTGCGGGTGCCGAGAAACGTCGCGCGCAGCACGACACCACTGGTTCGCGCCGGATGAGCTTCCGCATAGGCCAGCGCCAGCGTTGCACCCCACGAACCGCCGACGATCATCCAGCGCTTGAAGCCCAGGCTCTCGCGGATCGTTTCCATGTCCGCGATCAGGTGAGGCAGTGTATTGGCTTCAAGACGTCCTTTCGGACCGCTTCGCCCGGCGCCGCGCTGATCGAACAGAACGACATGAAAGCGCTCGGGATCGAACAGCCGCCGGTGGTCCGGCTGGCACCCGCTGCCGGGGCCGCCATGCAGGTAGACGGCGGCAATGCCGTCGGCCCGGCCGACGGTTTCGACATAGATCTCGTGCCCGTCGCTTACCGGCAGAAGCCGGCTTGTCAGCGGTGCAAACGGATCGGAGCGGCTGCTTCTGAATTTTCCCGCATCGGCGTCAGGCGCCATCTTTGCCGCCCGTCTCCAGCGTGCCGCCGGCGAAATTGCGATAGATGAAACGGCCGTTGCCGGCCGCCGCCTCGGATTCGGCGACCTTGAAAATCTGCTCGTGCATCGGCGACAGCGTGCAGGCCGGATCCGTATTGCCGGCGTCGCCGGTCAGCGCAAAGGCCTGGCAGCGGCAGCCGCCGAAATCGATCTCCTTGAATTCGCAGCTGCGGCACGGCTCCGGCATCCAGCCGGTTCCGCGATAGCGGTTGAAGGCCTCGGAGTTCTGCCAGATCCAGGCGATCGAATGATTTGACCGCACCGAGAGGAATTCGAGGCCGGTGATGGTCTCGGCGGCGTGACAGGGCAGGATCTTGCCGGACGGCGAGATGTTGAAGAACTGCCGTCCCCAGCCGCCCATGCATTTCTTCGGCCTCAGCGCGTAATAATCCGGCACTACATAGTCGATCGCCAGGATGCCCTTCAGCCTGATCGCGGCTTCCTCGACAATGCGGCTGGTTTCCTCGATCTGCTGCAGCGTCGGCATCAGCGCGGCGCGGTTCTTCAGCGCCCATCCGTAATATTGCACATTGGCGACCTCCAGCCGGTCGGCGTCGAGATCGACCGCCATCTGGATGATATCGGAAAGCTGGTGCAGGTTTTGCCGGTGCATCACCGCATTGACGGTCAGCGGCAGATCGAGTTCGCGCGTCCAGCGTGCGACTTCGATCTTCTTCTCATGTGAATTCTTCAGCCCGGCGACGCGATCGGCGACAACGGGCTCATTGCCCTGAAAACTGATCTGGACGTGGCACAGGCCGGCATCGGCCAGCGCCTTGAGTTTCTCTTTGCTCAGCAGCACGGCCGAGGTGATCAGGTTGGAATACAGCCCGACATCGCTGGCGTGCTGCACCAGTTCAACCAGATCCTTGCGCGCGGTCGGCTCGCCGCCGGAAAAATGAATCTGCAGCACGCCGATTTCGGCAAGTTCGGTCAGAACCTTTTTCCACTCCTCGGTGGTGAGTTCGCAGCCGCCGCGCTCCAGTTCCACCGGATTGGAGCAATACGGACATTGCAGCGGACAGCGATGTGTCAACTCGGCCAGCACCGCGAGCGGAATGCCAAAGCTCTCCGCGGTCGAGCCGCGCTGCTCCATGATCGCCAGCCCGTCGGACGGATCGGCAACGACGGGGCTGGCATCGGTGAGCGTCGGGCTCATGACGTCTTCTCCCGTGCCTCGGTCAAAAATCCCTTGTCGGCGAGGTCCTGCAGCATGGCAATGACGTCGGCGCCGATCGCCGCGCGCTCGGCCGTATATTTGGCGGCGAGCTGGTCGATCATTTGCGCGACGTTGCGTGCGCCGTCGCAAAGCTGCAGGATTTCGACCGCGGTTTCATCCGGCGCGAGCACGCGCTCCGGCGCCAGGATCACCCAGCGCTGCCGCGTCTCATCGAACTTCAGCCTGGCATGCCGCGGCAAGATCGGCCGGCTGGCCTCGCTGACGCTGATATTGCGGCTACGCGGCTCTGACATCGCTCCGCCTCCAGAGCGTGACGAATTCGGGTTGAAGCGGATCGCGCTCACCTCTCCCCGCGGGGGAGAGGTCGACGCGCATCGCCAGATGCGCGGCGGGTGAGGAGACCCTCCACGCATTCAGGACCTGCGGCAGCCCCTCACCCGGATTGCATCTGACGATGCAATCCGACCTCTCCCCTGCGGGGAGAGGTGACCTGCACGTCATGGCGCTTCGTCTTAACATCATCATGATCTAGTTCGCCGCAGGCACGAAAGCGCCCGGCGGGATGTGGCCGTCGACATAGGCATGATACAGCGCGTCGAGCTGAACCCATAGCACGTTGGTCTTGAAGATCAGCGCATTGCACACCGCTTCGCGCTCCGCCGGCGTCGTCGCATGCTCTTTCACATATTTCAGCGCGAAATTGGCGTCGCGCGGCGCCTGTTCCATGCGCCGGCTGAAATAGCGCATGATGTCCGGGTTGACGAAACCGTAGTGCTTCAACATGCCCGAAATCCGCTCTTCATGCAGGTTGGGCGCGAACAGCTCGGTCAGCGACGAGGCGATGGCTTCGAGCGGGGTCTTGTCACGGACGAAATGCACATAGGCGTCCACCGCAAAACGCGTCGCCGGCAGAATGCCTTCGGCGGATTCCACATAAGCATTGTCGAGCCCGAGCCCTTCGGTCAGCTTCAGCCAGCGCTCGATCCCGCCCTCGGTGCCGATATTGCCGTCATGGTCCTCGATGCGGTGCCGCCACTCGAGCCTGATGCCGCGGTCGCGGAACCGCGAAATCACCACGGCGTCCTTGATGGGTATCGTGCTCTGGTAATAATAGCGGTTCAGCGCCCAGGCCTGCACCTGTCCCTTGTTCAGCTTGCCGCCGTGCAGCAGATGGTGGAACGGATGCAGGCTGTGATAGCGCGTCGCGCCGATATGGCGCAGTTGTGCTTCGAGTTGTTCCGCACTTTGCAGCGGAGCGCTTGCGGCAAGTGAGAAGTCTGTCTTCGCATTCACAGCGTGATCTCCGTCCCATCGGCGGGAATCTGCCAGCCGGCGCGCTCGGCGGTCTTGCGTTCGGCAGAATCCTGCAGCAGCGCCGGGTTGGAATTATTGATATGCAAAAAAATCTTGTTGTCGATGCCAAGGTCGGCCAGGGCCGCGATCGCGCCGTTTTCTCCCGACATCGCAATATGTCCCATCGCCTGCCCGGTCTTGGCGCCGAGGCCCGCCGCGATCAGTTCGTCATCGCGCCACACCGTGCCGTCGAAGAACACCAGCGACGCGCCGGCGAGGCGCCGTTTCAGTTCGGGCGTCACTTCCGCGCAGGCGGCAAGAAAATAAAAATACTTGCCGCTCGTCTTATCCCCGATGCGAAGCCCAAGCGTATCACCCACGCCGTCGTCTCCTGCGGGATGGGTTTTCCCTTCCAGGTACCAGGCCCCCTTGCCGGGTACTACGAAAGCCAGAATTTCGATTCCCGAGGGCGAGCCGTCCGGCAATACCGGCTCGAATGCCTCATCAATGGCAACGGGCTGACGCCGCACGTTGATCTCGCTGAGCACGTTGAAGATGCTGTTGGCTTTCAGGATCGCAAGCACGCGCGGATGAGCGTAGATCGCAAACGGTGATCCTTCGCGCATCGACAGCAGCCCTGCGACCGCATCGACCTCGCTGTTGGTCAGGATCACGCCGGCAATCGGGCTGTGTCGCAACTGTCCCGCTTTCGGATGAAGCTGCGGCGTCGCGATCAACTGCTGTCGCAAGTCGGGCGAAGCGTTGATCAGGAACCAGTGCTCCCCGTCAGCGCTGAGCGCAATCGATGCCTGCGTGCTTCTAAGCCCGGGATGCCCGGTGCGCGCCGCCGTGCAAACCGCGCAGCCGCAATTCCATTGCGGAACGCCGCCGCCTGCCGCGGCTCCCAGAACGACGATGCGAAGCATGACGCGTCTCCGGGAGGCTTTCCAAGCATTTCGGAGGCGGCCGCCGACATTGCGCTCCGTCCCCATATCGGGCACGTCGCCGCAAGCTGCGGTCCACCTCCGTCTAAAAAAGCTCTAGCTATCGCAGGCGCTTATTTGCGGGCCGCGCAGGCATACATGTTGATTTCCATGCCAACCGGCACTTCGACGATCTTCGGCGTCTTCCAGGACATTTCATTCTCCTTCACGAGCGGGACGGTTTTCGCCCTCGATATAAGGTAATGCCGTTATAAAAGTTCGCTAGCATTATTTTGCCGCGGTTTCGTGTTGCAATGCAAAACGCGATCGCGACGTTTGGCGGGACAGGCCGTAAAGTATTGGCCGATCAACGACTTCCGTCTTGCTGCCGCAAAGTTCAGGTTGCACCGCGTTTCGGCGAGGGCGAGAATTAAACAATAAAGTACTTTTGTGCCATCGCCTGACCCCTCGGGACCGGCCGGCCTGACAGATGTGATGGCATCGATGCCGCGATATTTCTTCAACACGCGTATCGGCAATGAGCTGATCCTCGACCCGGAGGGCGAAGAACTTCGCGATCCCGATCATGCATGGAATGTGGCGCGGACAACGATCCGGGAAATCCTGAAAACCGAAGGCGGGCAGGCGGGTCTGCTCAACGCTACCCTGGAAGTCACCGACGATGACGGGGAGATAGTGCTGGAATTTCCCTTTGCCGAAGCGATCATCGACCCTTCGGAGGATTCCGAGACCAGACACTGACGGGATATTTCCATGCCTCGATAGCGTTTTGCCGTTGCCGGGCAACATCGCCAGGGCGAGTGCATTTCTGTCAGACGGCCATGATGTTTCCGATTGCGCAGCGGCGGTAAAATATTGGAGACTGCGGATCAGGAAGACCACTGCCGCTCGCTCAAGGCGCGGATAAGGTCTTCCACTCAAGGGAGGATTCAAGATGATCTACTCGTCCGCACGCCGCGCATTGCTCGCGGGTGCTTTTCTCAGTGCGTTTACGCTCGGCGCTGCGGCGCAGCAGCCTGCCGCTCCGGCTCCGGCTGCGTCACCTGCACCGGCTGCGGCACCGGCCGCCGCGCCGCTTCCGCCGGGTTCTCCCTTGATCGGACGACCCGCCGACAATGAAGCCGCAGCCAAGCTCGCGCCGATAGCAGCCCCTCCGATCGCAGCCGCCCCCGACAAGCTGCCGACGGCGAAGCTCAAGCTGCCGCCGGGCTTCAACATCGAGGTCTACTCGGCCGGCATCGCGTTGGCCCGTTCGCTGGCGGAAGGCGACAAGGGCACGGTATTCGTCGGCAGCCGGCAGTCGGACAAGGTCCATGCCATCGTCAACAAGGACGGCAAGCGGTCGGTCAAGGTTCTGGCTTCAGGCCTTCATCGGCCCAACGGCGTCGCCTTCAAGAACGGCACGCTCTACATCGCCGAACTCTCCAAGGTCTCCAAGGTCGACAAGGTCGAGGACAACCTCGACAACGCGAAGCTGACCATGATCTACGACGACCTGCCGAAGGACGAAGCCCACGGCTGGAAGTTCATCGCCATCGGACCGGACAACAAGCTGTACGTGCCGGTTGGACAGCCCGGCAACAACGTGCTGCATAGCGATGCCCATGGTCTGATTCGCCGGATGAATCTGGACGGCAGCGGCTCCGAGGTCATCGCGCGCGGCGTGCGCAATACCGTCGGCTTCGACTGGCATCCGGAAAACAAGCAGCTCTACTTCACCGATAACGGACGCGACTGGCTGTCGGAGAGCATGCCGGAAGACGAACTCAACCGCATCACCAAGGTTGGCGAGCATTTCGGCGAACCCTATTGTCACCAGGGCAATCTGCTCGATACCGACTTTGGCTGGGGCAAATCCTGCGGCGACTACACGGCGCCGGTCGGCTTGCTCGGTCCGCATTCCGCCGCGCTGGGCATGCGGTTCTACACCGGCAGCATGTTCCCGAAAGCCTACAAGAATACCATCTTCATCGCGCGGCGCGGTTCGTGGAACAGGTCCCAGAAAGTTGGCGGCGATGTTGTCGTCGTCAAGTTGAACAAGGATGGCACGATGAAGTCGATGGAGCCGTTCATCACCGGCTTCATTGAAAACAACAACTACATCGGCCGGCCGGTCGATGTGATGCAGATGAAGGACGGCTCGCTGCTGGTGTCGGACGACTACAACGGCGCGGTGTACCGCGTCACCTACGGCAAGCAGAAAGTCGCGGCGCAGTAGGTAGTCAAGAGCGCGTCATTGCGAGCCAACGGGTCGGCGCGAAGCGCCGCCCGATGACAGGCTCCGCGAAGCAATCCAGAGAGCCACGAAGAAAGACTGGATTGCTTCGTCGCTTCACTCCTCGCAATGACAAAGCGCCGGGATCGACCGATGCAAAAAATAATAACGGCCGCGGCGTTCGTTCTTTTTGCCATACCCGCAAATGCCGAAACGTTCGAAGAACGCATGGCGCCGTGCCTTGCCTGTCACGGCGAGAAGGGACAGTCCGAAACCGAGAACACGCCCTCGCTCGGTGCGCAGCCGGCGCCCTATGCGCTGATCCAGCTGTTCATGTTCCGCGACAAGCTGCGCGTGTCCGAGCCGATGAACGAGATGGCAAAGCCGCTCACCGACGAGGATCTGCGCACATTTTCCGATTTTATCGCCAAATTGCCGAAGCCGGCGCCGCCCGCCAATACCGGCGATCCCGCGCGGATGGCGCGCGCGCAGGCGCTGGCGCAACAGCATCGCTGCAACAGCTGCCACAACCCGGATTATTCCGGCAAAGACAATGTCCCGCGCATCGCCAACCAGCGCGAGGACTATCTCGCCAAGACGCTGGGCGAATACAAGGACAACAGCCGCCACGGCTATGACGGCAGCATGGCGGACGTGATGGGGCCGGTCACGGCAGAGCAGATCGCCGATCTGGCGTATTTTATCGCCCGGGTGCGCTGAGCCCTTCGTCTATGGCCAGCGCTGGCGCTGCGATCGGCGCGGCGCTACAAGACGGACCGTCAAACGGAGTTGGCAATGCAGGATCTCTGGCGTCTGTCGGCGAAAGAACTCGCCGCCCTGATCGGGACGAAAAAGGTTTCGGCGATGGACGCGGCCACCGCGGCGCTGGCCCGGCTGGATGCGGTCAACCCGAAAATCAATGCGGTTGTCGATTACCACCCGGAAGATGTGCTGGCGCACGCACGCGGCATCGACGCGGCGATTGCGCGCGGCGAAGATGCGGGGCCGCTGGCGGGCGTGCCGGTCACGGTGAAGGTCAACATCGATCAGCAAGGGTTTGCCACCACCAACGGCCTCAAGTTGCAGCGCGATGTCATCGCGAAGACCAACAGCCCTGTGATCGACAACCTGCGCAAAGCCGGCGCGGTGATCCTCGGCCGCACCAACTGCCCGGCGTTTTCCTATCGCTGGTTCACCACCAACCTGATCCATGGCGATACCAAGAACCCGCGCGATCCCGGCATCACCCCGGGCGGCTCGTCCGGCGGGGCGGGGGCCGCAGTCGCGGCGGGCATCGGCCATATCGCGCACGGCACCGATATCGCCGGCTCGATCCGCTATCCCGCCTATGCCTGTGGCGTGCATGGACTGCGGCCGACGCTGGGCCGCGTCGCCGCTTTTAACGCCGCCTTGCCCGAGCGCACCATCGGGCCGCAGATATCGGCGGTATCAGGTCCGCTGGCGCGCACCGTCGGCGATCTCAGGATCGCCCTTGCGGCGATGTCGCAGCAAGACGTGCGCGATCCTTGGTGGACGCCGGCGCCTCAGGAAGGTCCGGCAAGGGCAAAGCGGGCAGCGCTGTGCCTCAATCCCGACGGCCTCGAGACCGTTGCCGACGTGAAAGCGGCCGTCGCCGATGCCGGCAAGCGGCTGGAGCGCGCGGGATGGGTGGTCGAACAGATCGAGAATACGCCGCCGCTGCGCGAGGCCGCAGAGCTGCAGACAAAGTTGTGGCTTGGCGATGGATATGAAGCGCAGCTGGAGGCCGCCGAGCGGGAAGGCGATCCCGGCGCGCTGGCCTGCCTGCGTGGCAACAAGGCAAAAGTTCATCCCTTCGATGCGGCCGCATTCTCAAAGGCGCTGGTGCGGCGGGCGACGTTGACGCGGGAATGGCAGCTGTTGTTCGAAACCTATGCCGTGCTGCTGATGCCGGTATCCGGCGAACTGCCGTTCCCCGACGGCCTCGACCGGCGCGACGACGGCTCCTTCGCGCGGGTATGGCGCGCGCAGATCCCGCAGATCGGCATTCCCTTCATGGGACTGCCTGCGCTAACGGTTTCCACCGGAATGGTCGGGCGCGTTCCCGTCGGCGTCCAGGTGGTTTCCGGCCGTTACCGCGAGGATTTGTGCCTGCTTGCAGGCGAGGCCATCGAAGCCGCAGGAACGCCGCCGGCCCCTGTCGATCCCGCCGGCTAGACGCAATCCTTTGACCGGACGAAAGAATAACGATGGCTGGCATTTATGATTTTTCGGCGAAATCGCTTTCGGGCCAGGAAACTGCCCTGAAGCAGTTCGAGGGGCAGGTCCTGCTGATCGTCAACACCGCAAGCGCGTGCGGGTTCACGCCGCAATACAAAGGCCTCGAAGCGCTCCATCGGGAGCTGGCGCCGCGCGGCTTTGCAGTGCTCGGATTTCCGTGCAATCAATTCGGAGGCCAGGAGCCCGGTAGCGCCGCGCAGATCGAGCAGTTCTGCTCCAGCAATTATGCCGTCACCTTCCCGATGTTTGCCAAGATCGATGTCAACGGCAGCAGCGCTCACCCGTTGTTCAGATACCTGCAGAACGAAAAATTCGGATTGCTCGGCCCATCGATCAAATGGAATTTCACCAAATTTCTGGTCGATCGCTCCGGCAAGGTGGTCGCGCGTCATGCACCGACGGCGAGACCGGAAAGTCTGACACGAGAAATAGAGGCGCTGCTGTGAACGAGAACAACGACACGACCAACGATCGACTGCCGGACCGTCTGTCGACCGATCCTAAAAGCCCTTACTACGATGCGGACATTCTTGCGCGCGACGTCGGCATTCGCTTCAAGGGCATCGAGAAAACCAATGTCGAAGAGTATTGCGTCAGCGAGGGATGGGTGCGCGTGACCGCCGGCGCCGCCAGGGATCGCTACGGCAACCCGCTCACCATCAAGGTCCAAGGCCCGGTCGAGCCGTACTTTCGCGACAAGTAGGAACTCGGTCAGGCCCGGGCTTGTCCCCGGCATCCGCGTCTTCACGGTAATGCAGCAAAAAAGACGTCGATGGCTGGGGCAAGCCCGGCCATGACGGAATACGCAGAAAGCCGAAACACCATGTCTCTTCGAATCGTCGATGTCCGCGAAGTTACAAAACCGATCTCCTCGCCGATCCGCAACGCCTATATCGATTTTTCGAAGATGACGACCAGTCTCGTCGCGGTCGTCACCGATGTGGTGCGCGACGGCAAGACCGTGGTCGGTTACGGCTTCAACTCGAACGGCCGTTACGGGCAGGGCGGTTTGATCCGAGAGCGTTTTGCGCCGCGCCTGATGGAAGCCGATCCCAAGACGTTGCTCGACGGGAGCGGTGACAATCTCGATCCGGACAAGGTCTGGGCGACGCTGATGGGAAACGAAAAACCCGGCGGCCACGGCGAACGTTCGGTTGCGGTCGGCACCATCGACATGGCGGTGTGGGATGCGGTCGCCAAGATCGCGGGAAAACCGCTGTTCCGGCTGCTGGCGGAACGCCACGGCAGGACCGCGAATCCGCGCGTGTTCGTCTATGCGGCCGGCGGCTACTATTACCCGGGCAAGGATTTGTCGGCGCTGCGCGGCGAAATGCGCGGCTATCTCGATCGCGGCTACAACGTGGTCAAGATGAAGATCGGCGGCGCGCCGCTCGAGGAGGATCGGATACGTATCGAGGCCGTGCTGAAGGAAATCGGCAGCGAGGGGCAACTCGCGGTCGATGCCAACGGCCGCTTCGATCTGGAAACCGCGATCGCCTACGCCAAGATGCTGCGCGACTATCCGCTCTTCTGGTACGAGGAAGCCGGCGATCCCTTGGATTTTGCGCTGCAGGCGGCGCTCGCCGAATTCTACCCCGGTCCGATGGCGACCGGCGAAAATCTCTTCAGCCATCAGGACGCCCGCAATCTCATTCGCTACGGCGGCATGCGGCCGGACCGCGACTGGCTGCAATTCGATTGCGCGCTGTCGTATGGGCTGTGCGAATACCAGCGCACCCTCGCGGTGCTGCGGAGCCACGGCTGGTCCGCCAGCCGCTGCATTCCGCATGGCGGGCACCAGATGTCGCTCAACATCGCGGCGGGCCTCGGCCTCGGCGGCAATGAAAGCTATCCGGACCTGTTCCAGCCCTACGGCGGATTTCCGGACGGCGTGAAGGTCGAGAACGGCCACATCGTCATGCCGGACTTGCCCGGCATCGGATTCGAGGCAAAAGCCGACCTCCATGCCGAGATGCGGGCGCTGGCGTCATAAAGCCGTGCGCCCGGCAAAGGCTCGCGGGCTTGCTGGCGCATTTCCGATGACGCGCGATTCTGTTGACCTCGCAGCGACCAACCGCTTGCAAAACTCGCGCAGTCCGTCACGCAGCCGGCGCCCGACGTCACATTGACTTCGCCCTTCTTGGTTCGCGGCCACAGTTTTAGGCTGAGTTTGTGCTGGTCGGTCGCGAACACGCTGTCCTGCCGTGCGGTAAGGTCCAGCCTGTCCAGTTCCTGAAGGTTCAGGCGGCCGGTGGCCTGAGCGACGGTGAACGAACTGACGACGAGGTCCCGCTGCGCCAGCACCAGGTTGATCCGCGCGTTGACGGCATCCTGTTGGGCGTCCAGCACTTCGCGCAGCGTCCGTTCGCCGAACAACCATTCGCTCTGGATTCCGGCAACCGCAATCGTCGCTGCCCGTGTCTGCGCCTGCGTCGAGACCACGCGCTGCCGCGCGCCCTGGTATTGATTCCAGCTCCTTTCCGCAAGCGCCCGAATCTCATCGCGCACCGAATCGGCTTCAAGGCGCCGCTGCGTGGATACGAACTGGGACTGCCGGGATCGCGCCGCGACGTCGCCGCCATCATAAAGCGGGATGCTGACCAGACCCGTCAGCGCACCGGCAATCCTCTCGTCGCCGGAACCGGATATGTCATAGCGCCGGATCACCGATCCGTTGAGCGACACATTTGGCAGCAATTCGCTGCGGATGATCTTGGTTTGAAGCACCGCGACGTCGATGCCGAGACGTGCCGCGTGAATGGCCGGATTGCGCTCCAGCGACAGTTCCACGGTTTCTTCAAGGCCGGCCGGCACCAGCGCGCCGACTTCGCGTGGCGCTACGAGGTGATGCGGCGCCACGCCGACGAGCCGCCGGTATGCGGCGACATCGCCTTCAAGGTTGGCGATTGCGAGGCTGTGCTGAGCCTGCGCCGCGGCCAGACGCGTCTCGATCTGCGCAACGTCGGTCTTGGTCACGTCTCCGAACGAATGGCGCGCTTTGGTTTGCTGCAACTGATCCTGCAAGGCCGCCACGTTTTTGGCTGCGGCCGATACGATGGCGGTATCGGCCAGCACGTCGACATAGGCCGTGGTTGCCAGAAGCAGCGTGTTCTGTTCGGTGCTGCGGGTTGTCGCCTGCGCCGCTGAAATCTGGGATTTGGCTTGCCGGATCGAATTGGTCGTTCGGAATCCATCGAACAGGTTTTGGTTGACCTGCAGCCCGACGCCCCGCGGCGTGGTCCTGGTCGTGTATGGATCGCATCCCACATTGGTCAGCGTGTCGCCGACAAAGGGGCGGCTGCAATCGTCCAGCGAAGGTTTTGTCGAATCCCGGTAGAGGCCGAGATCGGCAGCAGCGCTGAGTTTCGGTTGAAAGCCCGCGTTTGCCTTGGCGAGGTTTTCTCCGGTGGCTGCCAGACTGGCACGCTGCGCATTCAGCGCGGGGTTTGCGCGATAGGCGAGTTCCAGCGCTTCTCGCAACGTCTCCGCCCCGGACGGGCGGATACCCAGTACAAGGACGCAGCCGACTATCCACCATCGGCGTGACCGGCGTAGACAGGATTTCGATCCCGCGTCCTGGTCCGCCAAGTCCTTCAATGCCGAACGCTCTAACGTCACAACGGCCACCACCCGGCTGCGGTTAGGCGTTAGCGGGAGACGCCCTGAACTGGACCTTCAAATTAAGGATTTATGGTTAACGAAGCGTTTTTGGACGTCATCCTGAGCAGCCGCGCGCTTGCGCGGCGTCTCGAAGGATGGCCGGGTGTTTGTGGCCCATCCTTCGAGGCTCGCCGTGAAGAACGGCGAGCACCTCAGGATGACGTCGCCTGTGCCCGTCGCAGAGCGGCTAGTCGACCGGCGCCAAACGCGGGACATTGGCCTCACGCCCGATCGGAAGATTCTCGGCGTCCTCTGCTCCGATTGCTATGACACGGTCGGCGGCCCGGATGGTCTCCGGACGGTGGGCGATGACGACCCGGGTGGCGCGGACATAGCGCAGCGCCTCGTTAACTTCTCGTTCACGTTTGACGTCGAGATGGCTGGTCGCTTCGTCCAGCAGCAGAACGCCCGGGCGCCGGTAGAGCGCGCGCGCAATCAGGACGCGCTGTTTCTGGCCGCCTGAAAGGACCGTCCCCATGTCGCCGATCAGCGTTCCGAACCCCATCGGCATGGCGACGATATCATCGTGCACCGAAGCCAGAATGGCGCAGGCCTCGATTCGTCCCTGATCGGGCGCGTCCGAGAAAAAGCTGATGTTTTCCGAGATCGAGCCTGCAAATAGTTGATCGTCCTGCAGTACGACGCCGAGCATGTTCCGGTAGGCTTCCAGCCCGATCCGCTTGATCGGCTCGCCATTGATCAAAATCTCGCCCTTGGCCGGCTGCAGCAATCCCGCCATCACTTTGAGCAGCGTGGTCTTGCCGCCGCCCGACGGCCCGACGATCGCAACCGATTCACCCGCCTCGATGCGAAAACTGACGTTTTCAAAAATCCACGGCTCGTGTTCGCTGTAGCGAAAACCGAGATTTCGAACTTCGATGCGCGCGGGCAGATATTCTGTATCAGCCGGATAGTGACCGGATTGACGGGTCTCGGGCTCGGTCAGGGCGATGTCCGCCAGCCGTTCGGCATGCAGCCGCAGCATGGTGAGATCGACCGCCTTGTTGATCAATTCGCCGATGCGGTCGAGGAATTGATCCTTGTAGGCGAGAAACGCGATCAAGAGGCCGGCAGAAAAGCTGCCGTCAAGCACCCGGCGCGCCCCGAGCCAGATCACGATGATGCCGAGCAGGCCGAACAACAGCTGGCTGGCGGTGCGGAACAACAGCCGCAACTTGTCGGCGGTAAGCTGGCGGTTGATGGTTTCGACCAGCAGATTCAGCCAGTGGACCTTGCGGTCGTCCTGGCCGTTGAACAGTTTTACCGTGCGCATGCCGCGCAGGGTTTCCAGAAAATGCGAGTCGCGCCGCGCGCCCCAGACGATGGCTTCGGACGTTGCATGACGCAGCGGCCGGTACGACGCCCACCGCAAGCCGCCATAGAGCACCGCGCCGAACAGGACCACGCAGGCGAGGTCGGGCGCGAATACGAACATGATGAGAAGGGTGACGGCGGCCATCGTGCCGTCGAGAATGGCCTCGACAAGCTCGCTGGTGATGGCCTGCAGGATGGTTTCCTGCGAGCCGAAGCGCGACATCACGTCGCCGATATGGCGGGCTTCGAAATACGAAGTGGGCAGGTGGATCAAATGCGAGAACAGGTTGGCGCGCGATTGCACTTTTAAGGAAGCGTTCATGCCCATCAGCATCCACCCGCGCAACGCGGTCACCGCCGTGCGAAGCAGCAGTAAAAGCGCAAAACCGATGGCGAGAGTGAGAAGCAGGTCTCGATCGCCGCTCACCAGCGCCTGATCGATCACCCAGCCGAGAAAGAACGGACTGAGCATCGCGAAGATTTCGATCGTCAGTGCGAGGCCCGACAGATGCAGCAGCGAGCGGCGCAGACCATTGACCCTGCCGAGTAATTGCGAAACTTTTACTCGCGGCGGCGGCTCGGCTGTTTCGAATTTGCTGGTCGGCATCAATTCCAGCGCGACGCCGGTAAAGTGCCTGGATATCTCCGCCATCGGCATGCGGCGGACGCCGACCGCAGGGTCGTGGATGACGGCCGAATCGCCATCGATCCGCTCGAGGACCACGAAATGATTGAGGTCCCAGTGCAGGATACTGGGCGTCCGCAGTTGCGCGAGTTCGTCAAGCTCCAGCCGGAGCGGCCGCGCGGCGAAGCCGACCTGCTCGGCGACCCGCATGACGTCCTTCAGTGTTGCTCCCTTCAGCGACATGCCGAAACGGCGGCGTAGGCCGGGCAGGTCGGCGGCGTTGCCGAAATATTGCGTGACCATCACCAGGCAGGCCAGACCGCACTCCGATGCTTCGGTCTGCAGCACCATCGGCAGCCGGCTTCCCCAGCCGAGGTTGAGGCGCTCGAGAATGTTCATGGTGACTTGCCGGTAAGGGTGAACAGCGGTTCGAACATCCACTCGATCAGGCGCCGGGAATCGGTGATCACATCGGCTTCCAGCTGCATGCCCGCCTGCAGCGGAGCGGGCTCGCCGTACGTCGTTGCCGTTTGGCGATCGAGCTTGATGTTAATCCGGAAAAGCGATTCGGCGGGCGTATAGATTCCAGCCAGTTGCTGCGGCAGTTCGGCGGGGTTGATCGCGGATTTCGACACGTTCGCCACGGTGCCGGCATAGGATCCGAATTTCTGATACGGAAAGGCCTGGTAGCGTATCGATACCTTTTGACCCGGCTTGACGAAGCCCATGGCGCGGCTGGAGCCGTACAGGCTTGCCTGCAAATGCGAACCCGCCGGCACGACGCTCATCAGCGGGATATTGGCCTGGGCGCTTGAGCCTTTCTCCGCCTGGACTGCGGTGACCACCCCGTCATAGGGCGCGGAGATCACGATCTTCCTGCGCGACTCCGCTTCGGCCAGTTCCTGGTCGAGCGCGGACACATTGCGGTCGATTTCGGCGAATTGCGTGCGCCGGCGCATCGGCATTTCCCGAACCGCGGCTTCGATCTGGATCTGCTCACGCTGCAGCGTAAACTGGCTTCGCTCCATGGCCTCCAGCTTGGCCTTGTCGTCGATGCTTTCCTGCTCGGCGCGTTGCAGGCGCGGCAGCGGTATCAGGTCCTGCGCGCGCATGGCGCGGGCGCGCGCCACCGCGTCAGCGCTGATGCGAAGCCGGGCGCGTTGCAATTCGATTTCCCGCGCGAGATGCTTTTGCTCGATGGCGAGCGCGTCGACCCTCTTCTGCAGATCGGCGGCCTGCTGGTCGAAGAGCTCCTCCTGGACACGCTGGTTTGCCGCGGTGCTGTCGCGCCGGCTGGTAATGCGGCGAACGATTTCTTCCCGCGTCGATCCCAATGCCTCGCTTTGTGTTTCGGAGGACAGCGCAATCAACGGCGTCCCCTTTCTCACCTTGGCGCCTTCGCCGACGAAGATGTCAGTCACCACGCCGGCTTGCGGGGCGATGATGCGCGCGATGCCGTCCAGTGGAACCAGCACGCCGCTGAGCCGCGCCTTTCTCGCATAGGAGCCGAACACCAAAAACGCCAAAACGGCGAGGCCAAGTGCAACCGATATGCCTACCAGCAAAGACTGCGACGCCCTGGGTTCGAGCAAAACCTTGCCGAGCAGCGGCGTCTGACGCTCGACGAGAACCTCGGACCTGAACAGTTCTTGTGGAGCGGCAATTGCCGGTTCTCGCGCTCGCGCGACTGTTACGGCTGACTGAGCCATGATTCATCCACCGAGCCAAAATCGCGCGTTTCGTGCTCTTTTACGTCGATGTTGATTTCCAGAAGCCGCATCAGCCTCGGCACCTTGACGACTTTTCGGATTCTGGGATCAAAAAAATCCCTCAACAGCGGCGGCCGCGCCGCGCGAAAATAGAAGGACGGGTCGCTGGTGGCATCGGCCGAGGACAGCAGGTTGAATTCGTCACGCCGGGTTACCGTCCTGATGATGCAGGGTGCATGGGTAAAACCCATTTCCAGCAGCGTGTAAGCGCGATGATGGCCGTTGTGCAGAAGCAGGCGATTGTCGGATTGAACCGCGTTCAGCAGGTTGGAGCCGTAGCCGAGCATGATGCCGATCGCGGCGCCGACCGGCCCGAACGGATCATAACCGGAGATTTGTCCCGGTGCGAGCAGCGCCGCTTCATGAAAGCGGAAGTCCGACGATTTCGACCAGACCAGAAAACGTTTCGAGCCAAGCCTGCGCATGTCGACCGGCGTCTCGGTGCTGCGGACCGGCATGCAAAACCAGAACAATTGTTCCAGTGAACTGTCGCCGGCCAGCCGCGCCTTGAGCCGCTCTGTATGATGAATATCGACGTGGCGCTGCGACACGATCAGTTTTTCAAGCTCGACCATGGCAAAGCGGGTCGGCAATTCATTGAAGCCGCGCCGGTAGCGGCTGCTGGCCATCACTTCATCGATATTGGGTTGCAAGCTGGAATCGATTGCGCGGATTTCAACCCGATCGGCAATCCCGGCCTCGGTCTGCTCGAGCTCGTACCAGTAGTCATTGGCGGTGCGCCATTCGTCGACCAGTGCGGAACGCGACATCTGCGCGCCGCCAATCGCGGTGTCCTGCATGTAATCGAGATATCGTTGCAGCGGCGGCTGGCCCAGCAGCCACGCCTCTTCGCTATGCGCGGCCTGCTTTGCAAAGCCGGGTAACCAGGCTGGTTTGGCATCCATCGTCGACTCCGGGTTTTAAAAATTCCGGCCGCGGACCTCGTGATCCGCGTCCGTAGTATCGAACTGTGAGCTGGGCCTGTTATTGTCGGCCCGAGCTCGTGCCGGATCAGATGCCGAGTGTTAGCGGCACTTCGACTTATGCGACTTGGACTTGTGGTTCTTGGACTTGTGGCTCTTGGACTTGCCCTTGCTGCCACCCTTGCTTCCGCCCTTGCCGCCGCAGCCGCCTTTGCCGCCTGCGCCATAAACGTGCGAAAGTTCGTCGATCATGAGATCACGCATGTGTAATGCTCCTGTTAAAATCGCTTCGACTCTCTTCCGCAGGTATTTCCCACGCGAATGTCGAAGCTGATCGCACGCTAGTTGCGATGAAGCGCGATCGACAAGCACTAAGCTAATTAATCATTAAACGTAGGGAATCCTGGGGTATTAAGGATAACAGGATCACGCTGCGCCGCAGTGAGTAGTTGCATGTCGATTGCCGGTGCTGTCACCGCGAATGTGCGCTGCCTGCATCATCAGCAAGTTGGAGATTGTCATCCCGCAGCGAACGCATCGGCCAGATCACAATCAGCGATGGTTATGGGCCCTCCTGCGCGGGGAGGACGCGGCTAAATGCGAACCGGATATGCAAATTAAACTGCATTTTTGCTGTACGGGGCGCATCGACCCGCTATGGTCGCACCGGATCGAGCAAAAGAGAGCTTGAATGAACGTGCTGCCGTTGCGGCCTGAACTCGAAACCGATTCTGCGTCCGGGCGGGAGACGGCGCCTGCGATGATCGAAATCGATCACGTGTCGCAAACCTTTCAGACCTCCGGCCGCCAGAGCCACCTCGCAATTTCCGATATATCGCTTGTTATCGAAGACGGCGCCTTCGTCTCGATCCTCGGTCCCTCCGGGTGCGGCAAGTCGACGCTGCTCTATATCGTCGGGGGTTTTGTCAATCCGACCGAAGGCGTTGCGAAGCTGAAGGGCACCGCGATCACCGGGCCCGGCCCCGACCGCGGCCCGGTGTTTCAGGAGTTCGCGCTGTTTCCCTGGAAGAACGTGCTCGGCAACGTGACCTACGGCCTGCGCCAGCAGGGCGTGCCGCGCGCGGAAGCCGAAGCGCAGAGCCGGCGGCTGATCGAGATGGTCGGCCTCAAGGGCTTTGAGAGCTTCTATCCGAAGGAATTGTCGGGCGGCATGAAACAGCGCGTCGCGATCGCGCGCACGCTGGCTTACAAGCCCGCGGTGCTGCTGATGGACGAGCCGTTCGGCGCCCTGGACGCGCATACCCGCACCCGCCTGCAGAACGACCTGCTCAACATCTGGGAGCGCGACCGCAAGACGGTGCTGTTCGTCACCCACTCCGTCGACGAAGCCGTGTTCCTGTCGGACAGGGTCGTGGTGATGACGCGCGCCCCGGGCCGCATCAAAGCGATCGTCGAGATCGACCTGCCGCGTCCGCGGCGCCGCGCCGAGCTGCTGCTCGATTCGCGCTACCAGAAATACGTCGTCGAGATCGAGCGCCTGATCGACGACACTGGCATCGACGAGCTGCATCCATGATTACCGTGCGCGCCATGCTGTCGAAAGCAGCACCGCTGCTCGCTGTTGCCGGCTTGCTCGGGATCTGGCAGGTCGCGTCGCTGATCCTTAACACCGACAGCTTTCCTTCGGCGCTGGAGGCGATCCGCGCCATTCCGGCGATCCTCAGCGACCGCGGCGACCTGATCAACATCCTCGCCTCGCTGCGCCGCATGGCGATCGGCCTCAGCCTCGCGGTCATCCTCGCGATTCCGCTGGGGCTGATGATGGGACGCAGCCGCGCCGTGGCCTCGTTCTTCAACCCGCTGCTGATGGTGATCTATCCGGTGCCGAAAGCGGCGCTGATGCCGGTGATCATGCTCTGGCTCGGCGTCGGCGACGTCTCCAAAACCCTGGTGATCTTCCTCGGCGTCAGCCTGCCGATCATCTATCACAGTTTTCAGGGCGCCAAGGCGGTCGAGGAGAAGATGCTGTGGTCGGGAGCGGCGATGGGGATGTCCGCTGCTCAGCGCATGGTCCGCATCGTGCTGCCTTCCGCGCTGCCGGAGATCCTTACCGGATGCCGCACCGGCCTGGTGCTGGCGCTGATCACCATGGTGACCAGCGAGATGATCGCGCGGCAATCCGGCGCCGGAAACATCCTGTTCAATGCGCTCGACATGGCGCAGTACGACACCGTGTTCGCGATGATCATCATCATCGGGGCGATGGGGATTATCCTCGATGCGGCCTTTGAAAAACTGCGCCGCGCGCTGGTAAAATGGTCCGAGCCGCGCTTCGATATTCCGCTGAGCTTCGCATGAACGCACGCGCAGCCTCGAGCGATATTCTGTTAGGCGTCGTGCCGATCGCGCTGCTGATTGCGCTGTGGCAGGGGATCGTGTCATTCGGCTACGCCCCGGTATCGCTGTTGCCGCCGCCCGGGCTGGTGTTCGCGCGGCTGGCGCAGCAACTCCTCAGCAGCGGATTTTTGCACGAGATCGGCGCCACGCTGGTCCGGCTGTTCGCGGGGTTCTCGATCGCGGTGGTGGTCGGCGTCGGCATCGGCCTCGCCGCCGCCGTCAATCCGGCCGTCAACGCCGTGGTCCGGCCGGTGGTGCGGGTGCTGGCGCCGGTGCCGAAGGTGGCGCTCTATCCGGCGCTGCTGCTGCTGCTCGGCTTCGACCACGCCTCGAAGATCACGCTGGTCGCCGCCGACGCGCTGTTTCCGATCCTGCTGTCGACCTATTACGGCGCATCGATGGTCGAACAGAAGCTGATCTGGTCGGCGATGGCGGCCGGCACGCCGCGCCGCCAAATTCTGTTCAAGGTCGTACTCCCGGCGGCAATGCCGTCGATCCTGACCGGCTGCCGCATCGGCCTCGTCATCTCATGCATCGTGGTGTTCCTGGCCGAAATGATCACCTCGACCGACGGCCTCGGCCGCCTTCTGGTCGTCGCCGCGCGGACCTTCCAGACCGTGGACATGTTCGTGCCGCTGATCACGATCTCGCTGCTCGGATTAATCCTCAACGGCCTGCTGCACGGTCTGCGGAGCTATCTGCTGCGTGGTTTTCCTGAGGTGTGAGCGGCGCGCCACATTGTCAGCGTCGTCCCCCGCGAAGGCAGGGACCCATAACCCCTGCCGTCAATGGTGACAAAAGGCATCCGCTCCATTGCCAAAACGAGACGACACGGCGTATGGGTCCCCGCCTTCGCGGGGAGGACGATAACGAGGTCTACGATAATCGCATATCCAGCAGCCGCCGGCCTTCGTTTTTCAGCAGTTTCTTCACCGCGCTGGAGGCCGCGATATCGCCCTTGTTGGCATAGGCTTCGTGGTTCTTCTCGATGTCGTCGAGCCGGTAGAGATAGTTGACCATGATGCCGGCGGATTCGCGCAAGGCTTTTGGCGAGATATCGCCGAGCCAGTCGATCCGTTCCAGCCGCGCGCCGTTGCCGAGGTGGAACCGTGCTACCGAATCGATCAGCCGGCCCTTCGACGTCCGCGCTTTCAGGAAATAATACGCTGCCAGCGGCTCGAGCAGAGAACGCAGCTGCGCCGCCAGCTGCGGATCGTCAATCCAGTCCGGCCGGTCGAGTTTGTCGAGCAGCAATCGATCGTCCTCGGACAGCGGAAGGTCGTCGGCGTCTTTCAACCATTGCATGAAGCCGGGCACCGGCGACAGCGTGACGAAATTGTCGAGTTTCGGCAGTTCGCGGCGCAGTTCCTCCACCACCTGTTTGATCAGGAAATTACCGAAGGTAATTCCGCCGAGGCCGCGTTGGCAGTTCGAGATCGAATAAAACACCGCGGTGCGGGCGCGCTCGATCGGGACCGGCTGGCGGTCTTCGGCGAGCAGCGGCGCGATGGCGCCGGGGATCTGCTCGGTCAGCGCCACCTCGACGAAGATCAGCGGCTCGTCGACCAGCGCCGGATGGAAGAACCCGTAGCAGCGCCGGTCGACCGGATCGATGCGGCGGCGCAGATCGTCCCAGTCGCGGATTTCGTGCACGGCTTCGTAGCGGATGATCTTTTCCAGGACAATGGCAGGTGTCGACCAGTCGATCTTGCGCAGCACCAGAAATCCCCTGTTGAACCATGATGAAAGCAGATGCACAACGTCGCGATCGAGCGCGTTGAGATCGTCGTGATCGTCCTTGACGTCGAGCAGGTCGGCGCGCAACGCCACGAGTTCGCGGGTGCCGCCGGGCGCGCGGTTCAGGCGGCGGAACAATTCCTGCCGCCGCGGCTCGGACGCAAAATGCAGATCGCTGGCGCCGTCCCCGGTCGGCCGCGCGCGCCAGGCCTCGATCGCACGCTGCAGCTTGTCCTGATCCGGTCCGTAGCCATGCGCCAGCGTCCGGAAGAAGGCGATGCGGCCGGCTTCATCGAGATCATGGTAGCGGTCGAGCACTTCGCGCGCGATCGCGGTGCCGGATGCTTCGCCGGCGCCGGATAGCAGCGCGTCGCACAATTCGATCAGGTCCGATGCGTCCTGCCTGGCGTCCGGCGGCCCACTGCGGCGCAGCAGCGTGCGACCGCGCTCGGAAATCGACGTAAGCAGTCCGAAGAAGTCGTTGCTCATGAGTCATGATCCTGTGTGGGTGGCGCCGGAGCAAGCCAATATATCGCATCGGAAAGCGTATTGCGCGGGCATTTGAGGCGTGGAAGAGTCGCCGTAGTTCAATTCCCCGGCACGACAAGCGCCCGGGAATATCCGGATATGGGGATTTAGGATGAAGCGGATCGCGTTCAGGCACGGTCCGGTGGCAGCATAAGCGATATACGCGCTCACCGCGCGGCCTCCGCGGCGCTTTGCGTCGACCCGTTGGCTCGCAATGACCAAATGGTTTAGAACCGGAGACACGGCATGCTTTCGGACCGCATCGAGGGAAAATGGATCGACGCGTTCTGCGAGATTTTTGAGCGCTGCGCGGTCAAGCCCGGCGATACCGCCGCCATCCTCTCCGAGACGCAATCGCGCGCGCTCAACGTCCACATCGCCGAACTGGCGCTGTTGCGCATGGGGGCAAAACCGTTTCACATCATTGTGCCGACGCCGCGCAACGTCCAGATCGTGCCGGTGCGCTCTACCGGCGCCTCAGAGGCGATCCAGCGGCTCGCGCCGGTGGTTACGGCGCTGCGCCAAGCCGGCTTCGTGGTCGATTGCACCGTCGAGGGGCTGATGCACGCCGCGGAGACGCCGGAAATCCTGAAAGCCGGCGCGCGCATTCTCGTGATCTCCAACGAGCACCCCGAAGCGCTGGAGCGCATGGTTCCGGATAGCGGTCTCGAAAAGCGCGTGCGCGCGGCGGCAAGGATGCTGCGCGGGACAAAGCGCATGCGCGTGACCTCGACGGCGGGCACCGATCTCGATGTGAACATGGAAGGCGCCTCGACGGTCGGCATCTGGGGCTGGACCGACAAGCCCGGCACGCTGGCGCATTGGCCGGGCGGGCTGGTGGTGAGCTTTCCGAAAAGCAAATCCGTCAACGGCACGCTGGTGATGGCGGCGGGCGATATCAATCTCACCTTCAAGCGCTATCTCACCTCAAAGATCACAATGACGCTGACCGACGATTACGTCACCGGGCTTGCGGGCGAAGGCGCCGACGCCGAATTGATGCGCCGCTACCTTGCGGCTTGGGGCGACCGCGAGGCCTATGCCGTATCGCATGTCGGGTTCGGCATGAATCCCGCGGCGCGCTACGAGGCGCTGGCGATGTACGACCGTCGCGACACCAACGGCACGGAACTCCGCGCCGTCGCCGGCAATTTCCTGTTTTCCACAGGCGCCAACGAATTCGCCGGCCGCTACACCGCGGGCCATTTCGATCTACCGGTGATGGGCACCACCATCGAACTCGACGGCGCGGCCGTGGTGCGCGACGGCGTGCTGCAGGACGTGTTCGGGTGAAGGCGGCTTTCGTTCAACAAACACCGTCATCCTGAGGAGCGCGCCCTTGCGCGCGTCTCGAAGGATGCCCGCATACGCGCCCGTGGCCATCCTTCGAGGCTCGCCCAAGAGGGCGAGCACCTCAGGATGACGGCGCGTATTAAAGCACCGGCGGACGCGCCAGCCCGAAATGCCGAAGCAGGTCCACCAGCGCCGCGAGGCGCTGCTCGCGAAAGGCGTCGACATCCATGCCGGCGTAGTCGAGGAAACCGGCGCCGGTGCGCATGCCGATGCGGCCTTCTTCCATATTGCGCGAAATCACCTCGGGCGCGCGATAGCGGTCGCTGTGCAGCGCGCCTTCGAGATAGCGGCTGGCATAATAGAGGATGTCGCCGCCGCCCCAGTCGATGAATTCCAGCAGCCCCATGGTCGCATAGCGAAATCCAAAACCGTATTTGATGGCCTTGTCGATATCCTCGGCGGTCGCGACGCCTTCTTCCACCATCCGCGCGGCTTCGTTCATCGCCAGCGCCTGGATCCGCGGCACGATGTAGCCGGGCGTCGCCGCGCACACCACGGGCACCTTGCCGATGCCTTCCAGCAACGCCTTGACGCGCGCGGTGATCGCGGGATCGGTAGCGGCGCCGGGCGACAGTTCGACCAGCGGGATCAGATAGGCCGGGTTGAGCCAGTGCGCATTGAGAAAGCGCCGGGGATGCTCGACCGCGCCTGAGATGTCATCGACGAGGATCGTCGATGTGGTGGAGGCAATGATGACGTCGGGGCCTGCGAGTTTCGAAGCCGCCGCCAGCACCTCGCGCTTGAGGTCGACCACCTCGGGCACGCCTTCGAATATGATCGCGGCGTCAGCGAGTGCGGCGGCGCTGTTTTGCACGGGCGCCACAGTGACTCGTGCAACAATAGCGTCAGCGTCGCTGACGGTCAGAAGGCCGAACCGCGCCAGGCTCGCCAGCGTTTTGCGGATTTCGTCAAGCGCTTCACTTTCGAGTTTTGCGAATTGCTCCGCAGAGCGTGGTTTAACGTCGATCATCGTGACGCGGTGGCCGGCATAGGCGAACGCCACCGCGATGCCGCGGCCCATGCGGCCGGCACCGAGGCAGGCGATGGCGGGGTGGGAAGTCATCTGAGAAATCCCTCGCGCAGCAATGCCTGCAAGCCCGCGCGGTCGAGACCGCCGAGCCCCAGGCTTTGCAGCGTCCGTCCGTTTCGCATGAAATCTTCGCCGCAGATCGCGCCGCCGATTGCAAGGAACGATTTCGCCAGCGGCGTTTCGATGCCGGCAAGCTCGGCGGCGGAAACCAGAAATGACAGGCCGAGGCGCAAATCTTCCCGCATGTAGCGATGCTCCGTCAGCACGATGCGCTCGCGCCAATCGCCGGAGTCGGTCAGGCGATCATGCGAGCCGCGGCCATACATCCATTCCTCGCCTTGCTTTGCATAGTGGTGCGCCAGCGGAAAGTGCGGCGGCCCGTAGCCGAATCCCTCACGCACCGCGATGCGTTCGGCGTCGAGCGCGTCGGTGACGCGGCGGATCGCGGCTTGCGTGCCTTCCTTGTGGATGTCCCAGCGCTCAAAAAAGTGCTCGATCGGGCCGGCATTCATCACGATCAGCGGCGGGTGGATGATCGGCCCAGCATTCATCAGCGCGCCCGACAGCGCGTCGCCGCAGGGCTCGACCACGCCGGGAAACGCGCGTCCGATCACGTCGAGCGCACGGGTCGCGTCTTTCAGCGGAAACACGCCGACCGGTAGCCGCTTGGCGCGGATAGTGATGGCGACCTCGAACGGCCCGTGCTTGCGCGTCAGCCATGGCAGCGTGCCGGTTTCGGCGAACGCGACGGCGGCATGATTGCCGGCGTCGTGCGCGGCCTTGGCAAAGATCATCGAGCCGAATGTCGCTGGCGGCAGGAACATCACCTGTCCATCGCGCAAATGCGGCGCGAGTTGAGCGGCTATATCGTGCTGTGCGAAAGCGGGGGCGGGACAGAGGATCAGTTCGGTGCCGCGAACGGCCTCGGCGATATCGGTTGTAACCAGCGCAAGCTGCACGTCATGGCGGCCCTTGGCATCCTTGATGGCGATGCGCGAGCCGGCCCGGCAGTGCGCGGCGACCGCATCAGCATCGCGCCGCCACAGCCGCACGTCATGGCCCTGCAGCGCAAAATCGCCCGCGGCCGCAAACGAGCCATTGCCGCCGCCGAGCACCGCGATCTTCACTGGTTTTCTCCCGCGATCTCTTTCAGCTTAAAGTGCTGCACCTTGCCGAGCGCAGTGCGCGGCAGGTCTTCGACGAAGACAAACTCACGGGGCACCTTGAAGCGGGCGAGTTGCGCCAGCAGGTGCGCCTTCAAGGCTTCCGCGTCAGCGCGGCAGCCTGCGCGCGGGATCACATAGGCCACCGGCACTTCGTCCCAGCGCGGGTCGGGCCGGCCGATCACGCCGCAGTCGGCGACATCGGGATGTTCGAGCAGCACGCGCTCCACCTCGGCCGGATAGATGTTCTCGCCGCCGGAGATGATCATGTTCTTCTTGCGGTCGTGCACGAAGAAATAACCGTCGGCATCGCGACGGCCGATGTCGCCGGTGCGAAACCAGCCCTCGCGCAGCACCTCGCGCGTCGCCGCCTCATTGCCCCAGTATTCGAAGAAAACGTTGGGGCCGCGCACCGCGATTTCGCCCGGCATATCCGGCGGCAACTCCACGCCGGTGTCATCGACCACCACGGCCTCGCAATACAGGCCCGGTAGCCCGGTCGAACCGTTGCGCGACAGATCGCCGCCGAGGCGGGTATAAACCGCGATCGGGCAGGTTTCGGTCGAACCATAGACCTGCAGCACCGGCACGCCGCGCGAAACGAACCGTTCGATCAGATGTGGCGGCACGATTTGCGATCCGGTGGAAATCGCCTTCAGCGAGGACAGGTCGGTGGCGGCCCAGTCGGGATGGTCGGTTATCGCCTGGATGGTGGCGGGCACCAGCACCGTCAGCGTCGGCCGGTCGCGCGCGATTGTCGTGAGCGCCGCGTCCGGTGTAAATCGCGAGAGGATCGTCACGGTGGCGCCATGATGCAGCGCCGGCGTGGTCTGGATGTTGAGGCCGCCGACGTGGAAGAACGGCAGCACGGTCAGCACATGATCTTCCGAGGTGAGGCCGTGCATGTGCTGGCTCATCACGCCGTTCCACAGCAGCGCTTCCTGCCGCAGCACCGCGCCCTTGGGCCGTCCGGTGGTGCCCGAGGTGTAGACGATCAGCAGCGGGCAGGAGAGCTCGACGTGTGGATTGCGGCCGTCGCCGGTGGCCATTGTCAGCATTGTATCGAACGAGACACCCTGCGCGGGGGAGAAGTCGAGCCCGACCACGCGTGTGTCGGGAAGCTCGTTCGCAAGCGACGGGAGAATTCCGTCAAAGGCCTGTTCGAGTAGAAGCACCTTTGCCGCCGCATCGGAAAGGATGAACATCTGCTCGGCGGCGGCGAGGCGCCAGTTCAGCGGCACCAGTATCGCGCCGAGCCGCGCGCAGGCATAGAGCAGCACCAGATAGTCGGGACGATTGAGGCTGAGGATCGCGACGCGGTCGCCGCGGCGGACACCGAATTCCGCTGCCAGCGCGCGCGCTGTCGTCTCGATTCGTTCGAAAAACGCGCGATAGCTAAAAACCTCGCCCTCAAAAATGAGCGCCGGCTTGTGCGGGGAAAACGCCGCGTGGCGTGCGATAAGGTCGGAGAGGTCCAAGGTCAGTTGTCCAAGCTCGCGATGATATCCAATTTAGATCGTTCAACAAGCACACCGTCATCCTGAGGAGCCGCGCTGGTTGCGCGGCGTCTCGAAGGACGGCCGCTTGCGCCTTTGGCCATCCTTCGAGGGTCGCCGAAGACGGCGACCGCCTCAGGATGACGGCCTTGATATTCACTCGTCCGTCTCGCCGGTCTCGTACAGCGATTCGCGGCCGATACGGTCGAGGCAGAGCTCGGCGGTCCAGGGCAGCATCAGCGAGCCGCAGCGGCTGTCGCGGTAGATGCGCTCCAGCGCCAGTGACTTCAGCATCGCCTGGCCGCCGCAGGTGCGGATCGCCAGCGTCGCGATCTCGCTCGCGCCTTCCATCGCGGAAT
>NZ_DASYMN010000021.1:0-23122 GCF_036009065.1 Bradyrhizobium sp.
GCCGGGGTCCAGCTTGCTTGCTTAACCGGGGTCCCGGCTCTGCGGAGCGGCATGAAGAATGCCGCACCGCGTCCGGGACACGAGATTGGCGCCATTTACCCGTCGTCCAGCTTGTTGAGATCGCGCACCGACTGCATGATCGGCTCGAAGTTCGAGCGCGCATCAAGTGCGTCGAACAGTTGCGCGGTGTCGGACAGCAGCGCGTGCGAGCGCTGGATCGCGATCCGGACGTCGTCCTGTGGCGTATCGGACAGCCGGCCGTGGCCGGACAGCAGAATTTTGGAGTTCAAACCCTTCAGCCGCTGCAACGATTGGATGTAGTCGCTGATGCTGCCCGATCCGAACACGCCGCCCATCACGCCGCCGGGCATCAAGGTGTCGGCGGCAAAAAGCAGCCCCTGATCCTGATCGAACAGGCTGATGCAGGCCGAGGTGTGGCCGGGCGTGTACATTACATTGAGGCGAAAATTGCCGAGGTCGAGCAGGTTGCCTTCTTCCAGCCAGATATCGACATTGATCGGCACATCCGGCTCGTTGAACATCTTGCGCAGCATCGAGAAATCGTCGCGCAGCATGATCTTGTTGGCGGCGAGGCGATGCGCCGCGATGATGCTGCGGCCGCCGAAATGATACGCGGCGCCGATATGGTCGAGATGTTCGTGGCTGAGAATCACCATGTCGACCTTGTCGGGCGCGCAATCGACATGCTTGAGGCATTCCAGCAAATGCGGAAAATTCGACGATAGTCCCACGTCGATCATGACGGTGCGCGATGAGCCCCGCACCAGATAGGCGTTGGCGGCGCGGTTCTTGAAGCGGATCTGGTAGACGTCGGGAGCCGCCTCGATCAGCGAACAGACGTCGTTGTTCAGAAGCGTGACAAACGGGCTCGGCTTGCGGTCGCTCATTGGCCGGCTGTTTTGAACTGGGCGGCGTTGGAGGCGCGTAACCGCTTGCTCAGCGCGTCCATGATCATCAGCGCGAAGGCCGGCTGCTGACTGACCAGGTAAACGAACCTCGCGTGGTTGATCTGCATCACCTTGGTTTTCGGCGCGGCGGCGATCGCGGTCGCGGATCTCGACGAGCCGTCGATCACGGCCATTTCGCCGAAGAATTCGCCCTTGCCGAGGGTGACGATGGTGGTCCTGGTCGCGCCGCTATCCTTGACGATATCGATCTTGCCGTCGAGCACGACATAGAGCTCGCGTCCGGTCGAGCCTTCCTCGAAAATGACATCGGCCACCTCATATTCGTTGATGCATTTTTCGATGGTCATGGGCCCGGCGCCTTCTGACTGGTCTCATTGCGGCCATGTTAGTCGGGAAATCCGGCAGGGCAATCAAATGCATGGTGGGGGACAGCCAATGCCGCAGGGCAGCAAAGCTGAATTCCAGGGCGCGCCGTCGCACGTCGGTTTCCTTGAATGCGGCGGAAACGAGCCGGATGACATCCTAAAATTTCCGTAATTTGGGCCGCAGTAACGAATTCGCAAGCAATAAAAGTTACCAAATGGTCAACCCTTTGCTGGAGATTTGGACGTGAGCGAACAACAGCCTGACCGGATCAGCGATAACCTCGGCGACGTCGTCGGCGCCGGCCAGACCACGCCGAATTCACCGGAGGCAACGCCCGCCCCGGCGGCCCAAGGACTGGCTCAAGACTCAGCCCAATATCTGGCGAAACCGTCCATCAGCGTCGAATCTCCGAAGATTGCGCCGGAGCAGAGCGAAGCCGACAAGGCAAAGGATGCGCCCAAAGTGGAGCCCGCAAAGCCCGAGGTTGCAAAGCCCGAAGCCGCAAATCCGGAAACTCCGCGGGTCGAAACAAAGACTGACGCACCGAAATCTCCCGGCCAGATCCTGATCATGCCCCGCGACCAGGCATGGAACGGCGACAACGGTGACTCCAAAACGCAGTCCGCCGGCGGCGGGATATTCGGCAAGCGCCGGGTCGCCGCGCTTGCAGCCGTGATCGCCCTCGCCGCGGTGGCCGGCGCCATCGGCGGCGCGCTGGCGACGGCGGGTTTTGGCCATGTCGCGGCCGACAGCTCCAAGGTCGCGAGCAGCCGCGCCCTCGAAGATACGATCGCGCGCATCGACACCGAGGTTACGGCGCTCAGGACCAGCCTCGAGCAGGCGTCGAAACACAGCGCCGCGCAGATCAGCAAAACCGGCGACCGCCTGGACAGAATAGAAAAAGCGCAGGCCGAGCCGGCCGCGAAACTCGCCAAGCTCAGCGAAGCCGTTGAGAAGCTTCGCACCGCCTCGGCCGCCGCGCCGGCGGCTGCGCCGGTCGCTGCCGCCGCGGCAGCCCCGGCCCCGGCCGCGCCGAAAGAGTCCACGGGATCGGTTCAGACCGCCAACGCGGCGCCTGCGCCGGTTCCGGTCCCCGCGCCGAAGCCGGAAGTAGCACGGCTACCGACGGTGGAAGGCTGGGTGTTGCGCGACGCCGGCAACGGCAGCGCGCTGATCGAAGGCCGCCAGGGCATCTTCGAGGTATACGCCGGCGATCCCATCCCGGGCCTCGGCCGGATCGACGCCATCCGCAAGCAGGATGGCCGCTGGGTGGTGGTGACCAGCCGCGGCCTGATCGTCGGGCGCTGAGCAGGGCCGTAGCCTAACCACGTCATTCCGGGGCGGTCGCAGAGCGACCGAGCCCGGAATCCGGATATTGAGTTCGGCGGCTCCACACCCTCCGGATGCCGGGTTCGCGCTAAAGAGGCGCCCCCCGGAATGACGGCGGGGGCCTTTTCAGCTAATTTCCCGGGGTTGCCCGTCATGGAAAAGGCCACGCGTGCCATTCATCGTTTCTCTGTTGATCCTGCTCTGCATTGTGACGCCGCGCATTGCACAAAGCGCGGCGCTGGAGCGCGGCGTTGCGATCACCGATCCGTATGTTTTGCGCGAATTCGACCGCGGAAGCTTCGGCGTGGGCCGCATGGTCGGGCCTGCGGAGCCGATCGATGCGCCGATGAACAACGATGCCTTGTTCGCGCTGCCGTCGATGGCTCCGGTTCGCAAGGCACTCGACACCGAGTTCGCTCGCTACGTCACGAAGCACAAAACCGGTTCGGCGAGCGAGACGGTTGGTGTCGGGCCGTCCTTCGGCCTTCAACTGTTCGATCTCGCGTTGCTGTATTCCCGGGATACGCGCTTTGTGCTGGCCGGCGTCGTCAACCGGATGGACCGCGCTTACGTATCTCCGGAAAGCTGCGGTGAGGTCAGACTGATCTATCGTCTCACGCGCAGCGCAGCCGTCGAACCCGGCGAAGGCGCGGCCCCGCCGCGGCTGCCGATGACCCTCAATATCGTGCTGAAGGCGAGAAGTGGCGATGCTTCCGCAATCGCCTGTTCCGCGATCGCGCGACGATGGCTGGCAGCCGGCGAGACGCAATTGAGCGGCACGGAATTGGCAAACTGGTTGATGTCGAACGATGGCCCGCTGCAGTTGATCCGGCCCGAAAACATCGACCGCCTCGAAACCAATCTGCAGATCGCGCACGCGCCGAAATCGGCGAGCGGCGATTTCCGCACCGATTATCTGCTGAAACTATACCGCCTGGACGCGCGGGCCGGCGTGTTCGAGGAAGCAGCACTGGAGAACCAGATCGATCGCGACAACATTTTTGCCGACGCCGGCCTGAAGCGGGAATTCAGGGCGTGGTTGCTTGACCCGAAAAACCTCGCCGAGCTGGATCGCGGCACCATCCTGGTGCCGCAGAAGTTTCTGGCGACCTCCGCCATTGCCGCGACGCCGGTCGGATTTGCACCGTCGAACCGCCAACCGGCATTTGGCTTCGTACAGGCCGACGGCTACGGCAACGAGGTCTTCGGGGAGAGCGAGGTCGTCGCGGCATTGAAGAAAGCGGCGACAGGCGGCGTCGCATTCGAAAACATCCGCTCGGTCGCCGGCCTTGAGCGACGGCTCAACGACATGACCTGCGCGGGCTGTCACCAGATCCGCGGCATCGGCGGCTTTCATTTCCCCGGCGTCGACTGGATGACGGAAAAGCCGTCCAATTCGAGCGTGGTGCCGGCGTCGCCGCATTTCTTCGGCGATCAGATTCGCCGCCGCGATATTCTCGCCGCGATAGGCGACGGCAGGGCGCCGGACTATTCCCGCGGATTTTCCGATCGCCCCCAGCCGCGCGGCAGCTCCGAACTCGCGGGCAGCGGATATGACGACGGCTGGGGCGCGCATTGCTACCAGCAGAAGCCCAAATCCGCCGACAACGACAAGAGTTTTCGCTCCTGGACCTGCGCCGCGGGGCTTGCCTGTCAGCCCATCGGCACCGCCTCGCGCATGGGAATGTGTTTTGTGAAAAGCCGCTGAAGAAGCGCGTCCGGGAGGGAACATGGACGAGGTCATCATCGTCGGAGCCGGCATTGGCGGGCTGACCGTCGGACTCGCGCTGAATGCGGCCGGAATTCCCTGCCGGGTTTTTGAATCCGCCGCCGAAATCAGGCCGATCGGCGTCGGCATCAATTTGCTGCCGCATGCGACCACGGAACTCGCCGCGCTCGGGTTGGAAGCGGCGCTCGCCAAGGTCGCGGTCGCAACCAGCGACGCGACCTTTTTCAACCGTTTTGGTCAATTGATCTATCAGGAGCCGCTCGGCCGCGCGGCAGGCTACGATCATGCGCAGTTCTCGATCCACCGCGGCGACCTTCAGATGATCCTGCTCGACGCCTTTCGTGCGCGCGCCGGAAACGATCGCTTGCTTACCAATCATCATTGCGTTGGCGTGGAACAGAACGGCGCCGGCGCGAGCGTCAGCTTTTCCGACGGCCCGAACGGCGCCAGCCGCAGCACGATGCGCGGCCGGGTCGCGATCGCCTGCGACGGCATCCATTCGGCGATCCGCAGGCAGTTTTATCCGGACGAAGGCGAGCCGCGCTATTCCGGCGTCAACATGTGGCGCGGCGTGACGCGGTGGAAACCGATGCTGTCCGGCGCCAGCATGGTGCGAGCGGGATGGCTGTCGCATGGCAAGATGGTGATCTATCCGATCCGCGCCGCCGGCGCCGACGGACTGCAGCTCGTCAACTGGGTGGCCGAAATCGAAACCCCGGTGCATCGCAAGCGCGACTGGACCCGCCCGGGCTCGATCGACGATTTCATCGGCGCGTTCGCAGACTGGCACTTCGACTGGCTGGATGTGCCGGCCTTCATCCGCGCCGCGGACGGCGTGCTGGAATTTCCGATGGTCGATCAGGATCCGCTGCCGCGCTGGAGCTTTGGGCGGGTGACTTTGCTCGGCGACGCCGCGCACCCGATGGTACCGCGCGGCTCCAACGGCGCCGGGCAGGCCATCCTCGATGCGCGGGCGCTGACGACGGCGCTGCTTGAAAACGATGACCCGGTCGCCGCGCTGGCGGCCTACGAGAAGCAGCGGCTCGATGCCACCACCCGCATCGTGCTGACCAACCGCACCAATCCTCCGGACGCGATCCTGCGCGAGGTATTTCAGCGCACCGGCGATCAGCCGTTCGGCGTCATCGAAGACGTGATCAGTCGCGATGAACTCGTTGCGCTATCCGAGGGCTACAAGCGGATCGCTGGATTTTCCAAGGATGCATTGCGGACCTAATCGCTCTGGAAGCACGCGGCGATTCGGCGTATGAATCCGGTGCAACGAAGCGCCGGGCAGCGGGAGATCGCGTGAGCAACTCCGAAAGCGAAAACAAGCAGCGCGATCGTCAGATCGCGCACAACGAGGCCAGGCGGGAGGCGGTCAGTTCCGTTCGCGTCAGCTCATGGGCGTTGAGCGTGTCGGTGGTGATCGGCATCATCCTGTTCGCGATCGCCTGGGCCTGGCTGCATCGCTGAAGGCTCAAGCCACGGTGCCCGCCGCCCGCAATTGCTTGATCGACGCCTCGTCGTATCCTGCGGCGCGAAGCACCTCATCGCTGTGCTCGCCGATCCCGGGCGGATGACGCGGCTGCTTCTTTTTGGCGCCATCGACCCAGATCGGGCTGTTGATCGTCAGCATGCCGTCACCCTCGAACGGCACCAGCACGTCGTTCTCCAGCATCTGCCGGTCGTCCGGAATATCGTCCAATATCCCGACCACGCCGAACACCAGTCCGTTGCCGTCGAGAATTCGCCGCCATTCGGCTAGATCCTTGGTCGCAAATATCTCGTCGAAAATCTTGATCAATTCCACCGACCTCGCATGGCGGCCGGCTTTGCTGGCGAAACGCGGATCGGTGACGAATTCCTCGCGGCCGATGCAGCGCGCCAGCGCCGGCCATTGCCGTTCCTCGTTGAGCAGCGACAGGATGATCCAGCGGCCGTCGCGGCATTTGTAATGATTGGTCACGGCGTTCAGCGCGCGCTCGCGCGGATGTCGCTGCTGAAACGTGGCGCCGCATAATTTCGCCTGGGCCAGAACGCTGCTGGCCCAGACGCCGTTGGCCATCAGGTTGGAGCTGACGTGAGAGCCCGTGCCGGTGCGCTCGCGCCTGTACAGCGCGGTGACGATGGCCCCATACAGCGCCATCGCGCAGGGATGGTCGCCCATGCCGGCGACGGAGCGCGCCGGCGTGGTGTCGAGGTCGGCGCGCACCAGGTCCATCAGGCCTGAGCGGGCCCAATAGGCATTGCTGTCGAAGCCGGGCTTGTTGGCTTCCTCGCCTTTCTCGCCGTAGCCGGTGAACGAGGCATAGATCAGCCGGTCGTTAAGGGGTTTTAGCTCTTCATAGGTGATGCCCAGCCGCCCGCGCACCGCAGGCGGAAAATTGGTGATGAAGACGTCGGCTTGCGCGGCGAGACGGCGCAGCACCGCTTGTCCCTCCGGCTTTCCGAGGTCGAGCGCGAGGCTCTTCTTGTTGCGGGATTCCAGCAGCCACGCGTAGTTGTGCGGACTGACCGGATAGCCCGGCAGGTTCGGCAAATTGCGATAGGGGTCGCCCGCTCCCGGCGGCTCGATCTTGATCACGTCGGCGCCGAAGTCCGACAGCACCGTGGCGGCCGCGGGGGCTGCGATGAAGCTTGCGCAGTCCAGAACCTTGAGGCCTTCGAAGATGCCGTTGTCCATGGTCGCTCCCGTGATTGTTGCCGGTTTTCCGTTTCGCCATTTGATCGATGTTATCCGGCGATGCAACGGGGGAAGTGGGATGGCGCGCCACACATTTTCCGTCATCCTGAGGAGCCGCGCATCTTGCGCGGCATCTCGAAGGATGGGACGCATGTACCGGCGCTTGTGGCCATCCTTCGAGGCTCGCCGCCAAGGGCGGCGAGCACCTCAGGATGACGGTTAGTCGGTGTCCGCCATCAGCGCGGCATTGCCGCCGGCGGCGGCGGTGTTGACGGTTATGGTCTGCTCGGTTGCGAATCGCGCAAGGTATTGCGGCCCGCCGGCCTTGGGACCGGTGCCGGACAGCCCGTGCCCGCCGAATGGCTGCACGCCGACGACGGCGCCGATCATGTTGCGGTTGACGTAGATATTGCCGATCTGCAGGCGTTCGATCACCGCCTCCACGGTATCGTCGATGCGCGAATGAATGCCGAGCGTCAGCCCGTAGCCGCTGCGTTCGACCGACTGCAGCACGCGCTCGAGATGATCGGCGCGATACCGCACCACATGCAGGATCGGGCCGAATATCTCTTCGCTCAGGTCTTCAGCGCGAGACAATTCGAAAATATGCGGTGCGACATAATTACCGTCGGGAGCCGCGCCCCCGAGATGCACGCGGGCCGCTTTCTTCATACGCGCGATATGTGCCTCCAGCCGCTGCTTCGCCTCGAGGTCGATCACTGGCCCGATATGCGTGGCGGGGTCGCTGACATCGCCGACCTTCAGTTCCCGTGCGGCGCCGGCGATGACCTCGATCATGCGGCCCGCGACGTCGTCCTGCACGAACAGCAGGCGCAACGCCGAGCAGCGCTGCCCGGCCGAGCGGAACGCCGATGTCACCACGTCATCGGCGACCTGTTCCGGCAGCGCGGTGGCATCGACGATCATGGCATTGATGCCACCGGTCTCCGCGATCAGCGGCACGATCGGACCGTCCTTGGCGGCGAGTGTGCGATTGATCGACCGCGCCACCTCGGTCGAGCCGGTGAAGACCACGCCGGCGATATCGCGATGCGCGACCAATGCGGCGCCGATATTGCCGTCGCCGGGCACCAGGTGCAGCGCCGATGCCGGTATGCCGGCCTCTTGCAGCAGGCGAACCGCTTCCGCCGCGATCAAGGGCGTTTGCTCCGCAGGTTTTGCGACCACGGTATTGCCGGCCATCAACGCCGCGGTGACTTGCCCGAGGAAGATCGCGAGCGGAAAGTTCCACGGCGAAATCGCGACCATGACGCCGCGGCCGCGTAGCCGCAGCAGGTTGCTCTCGCCGGTCGGCCCCGGCATGACCTGTCCATCGCCGAACAGCTTGCGGCCTTCGGCGGCGTAGTAGCGGCAGAAATCTATCGCCTCGCGAACTTCAGACACGGAATCGTCCAGCGTCCGGCCGCCCTCGCGTTGCAGGAGCGCGATGAAATGCGCGGTGCGCTGCTCCAGCAGATCCGCGGCACGCTCCAGCATTTGCGCGCGCGTTTGCGCCGCCATACGGCTCCAGCTTTTGAATCCTGCCCCGGCAGCAATGACGGCCTTGCTTGCCGTCTCTGGGGTAGCATCGATGGTGTCGCTGACATGCGGCTTGCTTGCCGCAACGGCCGCGACCAAAGCATCCAGCGCCGCGCGGTCGCCAAATTCGATGCCGCGTGAATTGGCGCGGTCCGGCTGGTAGAGATCGCGCGGCAGGCGAATGTTGGGATGCCGCGCATTGTCAGCAGAACCGATGAGTTCGGCGGGGCGCCGCAGCAGCGTTTCGACCGGCACCGAATCGTCGGCCGCAACCGCCACGAAGGATGAATTGGCGCCGTTCTCCAGCAGGCGCCGCACCAGATAGGCCAGCAGGTCGCGGTGGCTGCCGACCGGCGCGTAGGTCCGCCACGCCAGTTCCGGATGGTCCGCTCCCAGCTGCGTATAGAGCGCGTCGCCCATGCCGTGCAGGCGCTGAAACTCGAAGCCGCCCTCGCTCCCTTCGAGTTCAAGAATGGTCGCGACAGTGAGCGCGTTATGGGTGGCGAATTGCGGAAAGATGCGCGCCCTTGAGTTCAGCAGTTTTCGCGCGCAAGCGATGTAGTTCAAATCGGTCATCGCCTTGCGGGTGAATACCGGATAGCCGTCGAGGCCGCGCTCCTGCGCGCGCTTGATCTCGGTGTCCCAATACGCGCCCTTCACAAGGCGCAGCATCATTCGCCGGTTCAGGCCACGCGCGAGGTCATCGGCGTAGTCGATCACGGCTTCGGCGCGTTTCTGGTAGGCCTGGATTGCGAGGCCAAAGCCGTCCCAGCCCGCGAGCGACGCGTCGCCGAAAGCCGCCGCGATCACGTCAAGCGAGAGTTCAAGCCGGTCGGCTTCCTCGGCGTCGACGGTGAAATTCAGATCATAGGCTTTCGCCTGACGCGCAAGCTCGATCAGCCGTGGAAGCAGTTCTGCCATCACCCGCCCATGACTCACCGCCTCGAAGCGCGGATGCAGCGCCGACAGTTTGACCGAAATGCCGGGCCGGTCGGGCAGGGGTTTTTCGCCCCCGGCGCGGCCGATGGCGTCGATCGCGCTGGCGTAGGATTGGAAATAGCGTTCGGCGTCCGCGGCGCTGCGCGCGGCTTCGCCGAGCATGTCGAATGAATAACGGGGAATGCGCGCCGAATGCGGCCGGGCCCGTTCAAGCGCGGCTTCGATGGTCTCTCCAAGCACGAAGTGGCTGCCCATCAGACGCATCGCCTGCCGGGTGGCGGCACGCACGGCAGGGACGCCGAGGCGTTTTGCCAGGCGACCGATGGTGCCGTGCGGCGTTTCGCCGGGCTGAATGACGCGCGCCGACATCCCGAGCGCCCACGCCGATGCGTTGACCAGGAAGGCGCTGGATTTCGTCTCGTGGTGCACGAAGTCGCCCTGGCCGAGCTTGTCCTCGATGAACGCATCGGCGGTCTGCGTATCGGGCACGCGCAGCAGCGCCTCGGCCAGCACCATTAGCGCCAGGCCTTCCTTGGTGGAGAGCGCGAACTCACGCAGCATGTCCTCGATGCCGCCGAGCCGGTCGTCATGGTCGCGAATGGCCCCGATCAGCCGGGTTGCGGTCCGGTCGATCCGCGCCTCCTGTTCCGGCGCAAACCGCGTCGTTGCGAGCAGGCGTGACGCGATTGCGCCATCATCGGGCGCGTAGGGGGCCGTAAACTGCGGTATTTTCGCATCAGGTGTCATGGCATGACTCAGGTTCCGCTGTTCTAGCACGGAGCCATCTTGGCACGGCGAAACCCGCGGGATAATTTTCAAGGACCTTAAGGAGTCGCGCCGGATCATGCGATCGGTAACGGAACCGCGCCGAATTCGCCTGCACCTTGCGGGCCTGGCCGCGCTTGCGCTGGCGGTTGCTCAGCCGGCCGGGGCGATTGAACTCAGTCCGCCGGTGGCGGCGCTGTACAGCACGGTCTCGATTTATCCGCCATCCGCAACCTCCATGACGGTTTGCTATGGCTTTGTGTGCCGGCGCCGCGAAATTCTCGATTTCACGCTGGCCGACCGCAAGGCGTTGATGCAGATCCTTGGCGCCGGAAAGGCGTCGGCCGCGGCCGAGCGGGCGGCGGTGCAAAAGGCGGTAGTATGGTTCGACCGCCGCATGGGACCGGTAATCGGTACCAACAAGCGCATCGCCAAAGCGGACTTCCGCTATTTCGACGACAAGCACAATTACGATTGCTGGGATACCACGCGCAACACCACCAGCCTGCTGCTGGTGCTGCAGGAATGGGGCCTGTTCAAGTATCACACGGTAGGCGACCCGCACTATCGGGGCAACGCGCTGGTGCTGCAGACACCGCACAACACCGCCGTGCTGGTCGAGCGCGCAACCCGCATCGAGTGGGTCGTCGATATGTGGACGCGCGGCTATCTGGAATTGCCCGACGTGATGCCGGTCGAGAAATGGGTCAAGGAAGACTGAGCACCCACGCACAATTGCGGGCAAGAGCGCAGCCGCCCTTGCCGCGCTCGATCTCTCTTGAGATGATGTTTCGGAAGACTAAACCCCCGGATCGCATCCGAGGGCGCGCTTTCAGGATTGCGCTGTCGGCGTCAAACCTTAAGGTGTTCGGCCGAGGTCTTGCCGCGGTTGGCGACTTCCTCGTATTCCACCGTCTGTCCTTCATTAAGCGTCGAAAGACCGGCCTTCTCGACCGCCGAAATATGAACGAACACGTCCTTGCCGCCATTGCTCGGTTGGATAAAACCAAAACCCTTGGTCGGGTTAAACCACTTCACAGTACCTTTAGCCATCACGTAGTCTCCGCAGGATTGAAAACAATCACGATCGGTCGGTCCCTGGAAACCGGCTTATCCGACGGCCGCACGATACGCGGGTTGAGCCCAGCTTGATAGCTTAAAACAACGCCTCCAGAAAATCCCGGAAAACGCTGTGGTTTGCGGTCGGATGGCGGGTTTTGCCTGTTTCGCGGTCATTTGCGCGGCAGAACGCCCGCAAAGCGCCTCCGGTTACAATTTTACTGAAATGTCCCCGCAGCGGCGCGCCGTGATAAAAACAACAACCCCGGCCGCGCGAGCAACCGGGGCTTTTTGAATTGAGAACCGAAGTTCCCATCAATAGCAGACGTTGACGGTGCGCAGGCGATAGCCGTACGGGGTCCGAACGCGGCGGGCCACATAGCAACCGTTGTCGGCATAGCCGCCGACATAAGCGAGGCCGAAGCGGGGCCCGAAGTGGTGATGATGATGATAGCCGCCACCCCAACCGCCGCCCCATCCACCGCCCCATGGCTTTGCGGAAGCCGCCGTGGGAGCAGCGCCATCACGCCGAGGGAGGCTGCGGCAACAAGTGCAAGGGTGATTTTGCGTAACATGGTCGTTCTCCTAAATGCGCGCTTGGCGCGGGTTGATGTTCAGTTTCAGTCGTACCCATCGACCGTGTCCGGGAGTACAGTTCGAAAAATTCCGGGAAGAATTTTCTGAACAGACGTTCAGGTGTGCGCTCCATCACCTATCCCCGAGTCGTCCCCGCGACGGCGGACCCATAACCCCTGGCATAAGAGTGACGCGATGGGTTGCCCCGTCGACCGTTGTGCTAAAGCAGAGAGGACACGGCGTATGGGTCCCCGCCTTCGCGGGGACGACGTTGGTTACGCCGCGACGGCGGCGTCTACGCTTTCGACTAGCGCCGACAGGCTCTTCGCACTCGCCACCGCGCGGACGATCATCGGTTCGGCGCGTCCGCGGATATCGACGTCATGCGGAGGCAATCCGTCGGCCGGCAATCCGGCGGTTTTGCGAACCTCTTCTGAGAAGACAACTTCACAGGCAAGACCCTTTGTCATGTCCTGCAGCCTTGCTGCGACATTGACCGCGTCGCCGAGTGCGGTGAACACCATGTGGTCGCGATAGCCGATGTCGCCGATAATGACTTCGCCGCCGTGAACGCCGATGCCGAAGCGGATCGGCTCGCGCAGGTCATGGCTTAGAAATTGATTCAGCTCGTCGACATTGGCGGCGATCATCGCCGCGGCCCTGAGCGCCTGGCGGCATGCGGTTTGCGGAGTTGTACCGAGCCCGAACAGCGCCAGCTGCCCGTCGCCGACAAACTGGTTGGGCTGGCCGCCGCAATCGATCACCGCTTTCGATACCGCGCCGAGGAAGCGGTTGACGATGAAGACGGTGTCGAACGGCAAGCGCTTTTCCGCGAGTTTCGTAGAGCCGCGCATGTCGACGAACATGCTTACGAGATAGCGCTCCTCACCAATACGGGCGGGACTTGAGGTCCGTAAGGTGGCTGCCGTGACCTGCGGCAAAAAAATCTGGAAGAAGGAGAGGTCGGCCTCGGGCCGCAGCTGGCAGGCGAGACGGATGGCCGGATCGGCGCTGGCGCCGACGCGGTTGAGCACGAACGCTTCGCGCTTGGACGGCTCCGGGAGCGTGTCGCAGTCTCCGATCACGCGGATGCGGCAGGTCGAGCAGCGGGCCCGGCCGCCGCAGACGCTGGCATGCGGCACGTTGTTGCGCAGGCTGGCTTCGAGCACGCTGAGGCCTTTGGGCACGCGAACAGTCCGGCCATTGCCGTATGACAATGTGATCATGCCGTGGCGGCGCTCGTTCAATGCGCGCACGCCTCGCCCGATCAGGGCAAGCCCGATCAGGCCGAGGTACCCGACCAGGAAATAATCGGTGATCTGATCCAGCACGCCTTGTTCGGCCGGCGTGCCGACTTTTTGTCGCGAGAGGTTTTCGGCTTTCCATTGGACATTGCCGCTTTCCGCAACGACCGTCCGGCCACCTTGATAGAGGCCGAGCATTGCCAGCGTCGGGATCAGTACCGCCGCGGCGAGCAGATAAGGCGCGGCGTTCTTGAAGAACGCCTTCATCCGCAGCCAGAAATAAAGTCCAATGCAGCCGTGAACCCAGGCGACGATCAGGACGATGAACATCAGCCACATCTTGTAGGGCCACACGATCCAATAGGCATAGAGCACCTGTGGATAGAGCTTTTCGTGCCCGAACAGCGCCTGGCCGAGCCGCACGCCGGCCAGATGGGTGATGATCAATGCAGGAATGCTTAAGCCCAGCACGAGCTGCAGCGGCTCGATGGCCTTCCAGCGGAATTGCCGCCGCTCGTAAAGCGCCCAGATGCCGAGCCCGGTGTGGGTCAGCGAGGCGGCATAGAAAACGATGGCAACGGGAAGGAATTGCCAGAACAGGGTGTGGAAATAGACGCCGGTGGCCAGGGCGTTCATTGAGACGTTGCCGAGCGCGTGGTTGACGAAATGGCTGACCAGATAGGCGAACAGCACCAGCCCGCACGCCAGACGGATCTGGCGGATGCTGATCCCGCGGATGAATTTGCCAAGCTGGGCCTGGGCGGATTCTGCCATGTGGTCCCGTCGAATATATCGCCCGATGTTAGGGTTTATTCCTTTAAGTGGCCACACCTCACTCGTTGACACCCCCACCGGAGTTGGCGAGAAAGCGCCGTGCCGAAAGCCCCGCCAGAACAAGCCAGCCCGAAGCAGCGCCGCCAGCTGTTGGCCCTTTGCGCGCTGATCGCGTTGTTCACCGCGATGCGGGTGGTCTACGCCGGCGTGGTCGAGCTGCGCACCGACGAGGCCTATTACTGGACCTGGTCGAAGGAAGGCGTGCTGTCCTTCCTCGATCATCCGCCGATGATCGCCTGGTTGATCCGCTTCGGCACCGCGATTTTTGGCGATACCAATTTCGGGGTGCGATTCGCAGGTGTGCTGGCCATGCTGGTCACGCAGCTGCTGCTCGCAGATATCGTGCGGCGTGTGACCCGCGACGTCCGCGCGGTGATCCTCGCGGTGCTGATACCGGAAGTCGCGGTTTATTACGGTTTGCTGATGGCCAAGGTCGCGCCCGATGTGGCGCTGATTCCATTTGCGGTGGCGATGGTGTGGGCGCTGGTGCGGCTGGTCGAGAGCAATGATGCGCGCTGGTGGCTTGCCGCCGGCGCGTTCGCAGGCCTCGCGCTGCTGTCAAAATTCACCGCCGTGATGCTGATGCCCGCCGTTCTGGCGTTCATGCTGATTCCGGACTGGCGGCGGCGCTGGCTGAGGAGTCCGTATCCGTGGCTCGCGGCGCTGATTGCCGTTGTAATTTTCTCGCCGGTGCTGATCTGGAATGCGCAGCACGACTGGGCTTCGTTCCGATTCCAGTCCGTGCGTGCGGTTGCAACCCACGAACTGTCGCTGCGCACGGTCGGCGATTTCCTCGGCCTGCAATTCTTTCTGGTCGGGCCGATCCTGCTGCCGGTGGTACTGTCCGGGGTCGCGCTGACCGCATGGCGCGGAGTTCGCCGGCGCGATGCCATCTCGATTCTGCTCTCCACCTGCGTGATCGTCCCCTTCGGCTATTTCCTCTGGAAATCGCTGACCTTGCGGATCGGCGACACCTGGCCGATGTTCCTGTGGCCGATCGGATTTGCCGCGGCCGCCATCAACATCGCGATGCTGCGGCGCGAAGGCTGGCCGGCATGGATGATCAGATCCACCATCGCATGGGCCAACGTGGCGGTCGCGTCGGGAATCGTGCTGGTGGTGGGGAGCTTTCTCTATTCCGTCGCCATCCCGTGGAATTTCTTCGGCAAGGCGGACCCGATCGGAGGCGAGGCGGGCTACGGGCAGGTCGCAAGCCGCGCGCAGTCCGAAATGCAGCAGATCGGCGCGAACTGGATCGCGGCCACGGACTATCGCACCTATGCGATGCTGCGCTGGTATCTGAAAGATCGCGTACCGGTGGTGCAGATCAACGAGCGTGGCCGCTTCACGGGCTTCCGCGATCCCGGCATGAATTCGATCAGAGGCCGTACCGGCCTCTATGTCGCGCGCGAGCCGGATCAGACCAATCCGGTGTGGGCCGCGACGACGGCGGTTCGCACGCCGTTGGTTCAGGTCGAACGAAGCTGGCGCGGAGTCGTAATGGATACCTACGCGCTGGAGAAGCTGACCGGCTGGACTCCCGATCTCACGCCGCCGCGGGACTCCCCGCTATATCGCTGGCGGGTGCTGGCGCAGAACAAGAGACCCGGCGAGCAGCGGCTCGCCTTCGCACTTCCATAAAAACAAGAACCCTCGAAAGGAGCGGCACGAAATGGTCTATCGGAGTTTGGTGACGGCGCTGTGGTTGTGCGCCACGGCGCTGACGGCATCGGGGGCCGACTACCCAAATCACACGATAAGAATGATCGTGCCGTTCGCCGCCGGCGGCGGCACCGACGTGCTGGCGCGCATCATCGCGCAACATCTCAACAGCAAATGGGGCCAGCCCGTCGTGGTGGAAAACCAGCCGGGCGCGTCAGGCGGGATCGGCACCCGCGCGGTGATGAAGGCCCCGCCCGATGGATATACGTTGCTGATGGCCTCGACCGGCGCGCTGATGGCGGTGTCGTCAGGCGCTGATGGCCCGTTCGAGGTCAGCAAGGTGCTCGCGCCAATCGCGATCGGCGCGCCGCCGCCGTATCTGCTGGTCGTCAACCCAAAGCTGCCGGTCAGCTCGACCGCCGATCTGATTCGCCTCGCCAGGGAAAGACCGGGGGGATTGACGTTCGGTTCCTCCGGCGTCGGCGCGGCGTCGCATCTTTCCGCCGTGCTGTTCGGGAGTGATGCCGGCATCAAGTTATTGCACATTCCCTACAAGGGCACCGGCCCGGCGATGACCGATCTGCTCGGGGCGCGCATCGACCTGATGTTCGCGCCGGGGCCGGTCGTGCAGCAATTCGTGCAATCGGGCCAGCTCAAGGCGTTTGGCGTGACCGACACCAGGCGTTCGAAATTTTATCCGGATGTTCCGACGCTCGCCGAGGGCGGGGTGCCGGGCTATGAGTCCGTCGGCTGGTTCGGACTGCTGGCGCCGGCGGGTACGCCGCCGGAGATCGTCAAACAGATCAATGCGGCCATTGTCGCCGCGATGGACGGCCAGGAATTCCGCGACCATCTGGCGACGCTGGGCGCCGAGCCCAAGCCGCAGACGCCGGAGGAATTCGGCCGCTATATCAATGCCGATGTTGCCAAATGGAGCAAGCTTGTGAAAGACAACGACGTCCAATTGCCGGGAGCAAAGTGATGCGCCTGGCAACTTTTGCCGACGAGTTTTTGGGGCCGCGTTTCGGGATCGTGCGCGGCGAGCAGATCATCGATGTCGTCGCCGCTGCGAATGCGTTGCACCAGCCAATTCCCTCGACCAGCGTCAAAGTCGCGCTCACCAGCGGACTCCACACCCTCGCGGCTCTTGAGGTGCTTGCAAGTTCAGCGGAAGCCAAGGGACTGCATCGCCCCGTCGCGGGAACGAGATTCCTGCCGCCGATTCCCGATCCGTCAAAATTCTTCTGCGTCGGCAAGAACAACAGGAAGCACCGTGAAGAACTCAAAGCCAACAAGATGCTGACCGAGGTTCCGGGCGAGCCGACCGGCTTTATCAAACTGGTCGACACCATGTCGGGCGACGACGACGAGGTGGTCAGGCCCGATGGCATCGCCACGCTCGATTACGAGCCTGAGCTTTGCTACGTCGTCGGCAAGCGCGCGCACGGGGTGAAGAAAGCCGATGCGATGGACTACATCGCAGGCTTCACGCTCACCAACGATGTCAGCGCGCGGGAAATCCAGCAGCGCGAGGTCGCCTCCGGCAGCCGGTTCTGGACCGCCAAGAACATGCCCGGCTTCGCACCGGTCGGCCCGTACATCCTTACCATGGACGAGGTTGCCGATACCGAAAATCTGTGGGTCACTTGCCACGTCAACGGGCAGCCGCGGCTGCGCTCGAACACCGGCGACTATCTGTACAAAATCGCCGACGTGCTGGAGCATTTTTCCCGCTACGTGGTGTTCGAGCCCGGCGACCTGATCGCGATGGGTGCGCCGAGCGGCGTCGCGGTGGGGCAGCCGAACGCGGCCGAGCTTTATCTCAAGCCGGGCGACGACATGGTGATTGCGTTCGAAGGGTTGATGTCGCTGCGCACGCGGATCGTCGCGCCGCGTTAGATCTGTTCGCTTTCGGACGTAGACCCTTGGGCGGGAAAAAGTGGAACCTTGGGGCACCCATGCGATTATAGCTACTCAGGGACATTGAGGAGAGTTCAATGAACGGTCTGATTTATCTCGTCGGTCTGGTCGTCGTTATTTTGGCTGTCTTATCGTTTTTCGGCCTGAGATAGGGGCCGATCATGATCGCGGAAACCGACGTTTCCGGCCCGCTTGAGACGGAGCCGAGATATTTGCAATGGACGCCCGTGATCGCGGGAGCCCTGGCCGCTACGGCACTGTCCCTTATCCTCGTCACTTTCGCTGCAGCCGTCGGATTGGGCGTAAGCTCAACGTCGCCGACTTGGCGGGACGCATCGTGGGCGCTGTGGCTGTTGTCGGGACTTTTCCTCATCCTTCAGGCGGTCGTGAGCTTCGCACTTGGCGGTTATATTGCCGGCCGGCTTTATCGTCCGCGGGTCGCTACGCCCTCCGACCAGGTCGAAACCCGCGACGGACTTCATGGCCTGACGGTTTGGGCGGTGGCGGTGGTACTCGGCGCAACAGTGGCGGCTTTCGCTGCTGCGGCAGCGGTCAATCGTCCTTCGCCGGCAACAGCAGCCAGTGCCAGCGCTGCCGAACCGGTTTTGAGCTATGAACTCGACCGCCTGTTCCGATCGCCGCGACGGCCTCCAAATGTCGATTTGCGATCCGAACGGGCCGAGGCCGGCCGAATCCTGTTGACGTCCTCCGGACATGACGGTGTCAGCGCGGACGACAGGACCTATCTGGTTCAGCTGGTGGCCTCGGCCACCGGTCTGGCCGCCGCAGACGCCGAACGTCGCGTCGACAATGGCATCGCCAACGCGAGGACTGCGCTCAATCGCTCGCGGCGCAGCACGATTATCCTGGCGTTCTCCTTGGCGACGGCATTGCTGCTTGGAGCAGTGGCGGCATGGGCGGCTGCCTGCGCCGGAGGCCGGCACCGGGACGGAGCTCCGCTGCCGGAGTGGATGGCGCATTCCGATCGCTTGGCGCGCAGACGGATTGTGATTCAGTGACCCGTCATTCCGAGGCGCGCGCAAAGCGCGCGAACCCGGAATCTCGCGCAGCAACTTCTGGACTCCGGGTTCGCCGCCATCGGCCGCGCTTTGCGCGGACTCGGTAGGCGTCGCCCGGAATGACGGTGCCCGCTACGACTCATCGCGCTTGCGAAGCAAGTCCTTGGCGAGATCGCCAAGCACCGGCCGGGGCAGCGCGGTGAACGGCAGCGGGCGGGTTACGTCGATCGCGGCAAGGCCCAGCCGCGCCGTCAGCAGGCCGTTCAACACGCCTTCGCCGAGCCGCTGCGACAGTTTTGCGGCGATGCCATGGCCGAGCACCTGCTGAACGAGTCCGTCGCTCGCGGCCATACCGCCGGTGATGGCAAGATGCGCGATGACATGGCGCATCAGCTTGATCAGCCCCAGCGTTCCCGGCCGTCCGCCGTAGAGCCGGGCCAGCTGCCGCACCAGGCGCAGCGACGCCGCGAACACGAACAGTACGTCGATCAGCGCGCGCGGGCTTACCGCAGTGACGATGGAGACGCGTTGCGCGGCTATTGAGACGAGGCGGCGCGCTTCCTGATCTAGCGGCGTCATCAGTTCGCGTTCCGCAAGCCGGATCAAGTCGGCGCCGTCGATGATGTCGTCGACGTGCCTTGCCAGTGCCGTGCGCGCCCGCGCCAGCTGCGGATTGCCATGCGCGATCCTCAGCAGGTCCTGCACGATTGTGCGGCTCTCCGCGCGATCGTCGCTGAGCAGTGCCTCGGCGGCGCGGCGATGCAGTTTCTCGATTGCGGCGAGACGCGCTAGGCTTAACGCCTCGCGCGCGACGATGATGACGAGCGCCAGCGTGGCCAGCAATGCGAACCCAAGTCCGAGAAAGCCAAAGCCTTCGTTGCGCGCAAACAGATCTTCGACCAGATTGACGACGCCGAGCCCGGTGCCGAGCAGGACCAGCCCGCCGAGCGCGGTCCAGAACAGTGTGCCCCAGCGAAAGCCGCGCCGCTGCGGGACGACCGGTTCCTCGATCGGCACCGGCAGCAACGCCGGGTCGGCCTCCGGCGTGATATGGACCGTGCCGCGCGACGGGCGGGCGGGGTCGCCATCCGGATCCATGACGATCACATGGGGATCGTCGAGCTTGAAGGTCGCGGGACGGCGATTTCGCTCACTCATTGCAGTTTGTCTCCGATCAGGAACTGGAGCGCGCGGTCGAGGCGGATGTGAGGCAGCGCAGGGTCACCCGCGTCATCGCTGTCAAGCAGCGGCGGGCGAAAACGAAGAAAGCGAAAATCGGCCTTTTCCGCCGTTGCGGTTGTCAGGCCGCGAAACGCACCGTCGCCCTGAAAGAGTGCGTCGAGATCGGCCGGCAGGTCGCCCGGAAAGGTCGCGACCTCGGTCTCGCCGTCGAAGGTCTCGCCGGTCGCGATTTCACCTTTCACGGGCCTGCCCAGGATCGACGGCAACTTGTCGCGGCCGCGCTGCACCAGGGCCTCGCGGGTGGCGCGTACCGCGGCCAGCGCGACCACGTCGACCGCGGCGCCCGCCGCCTCGGCGCGGGTCGAGGCGCGGTTCAGCATTCGCTTCAAGATCGCCTCGATCCGGTCATGGCTGGAATGGTGCAGATGATCGGCCTTGGTGGCGGCAAACAGGATGCGGTCGATCCGCGGTCGGAACAGGCTGCTGAACATCGTGCTGCGGCCGATCCGGAAACAATCGAGAATGCCCGCCAGCGCCGCCTGCAGATCGTGCAGCGCTTCCGGTCCGGCGTTGAATGCCGCGAGCGCATCGACCAGCACGATCTGGCGGTCGAGCCGCGAAAAGTGGTCGCGGAAAAACGGCCGCACCACCACGTCCTTGTAGGCCTCGTAACGCCGCCGCATCATCGCCCATAGCGAACCATCCGGCGCCAGTCCATCGACCGGCACCTCGAGCGGCGCAAAGGTCAGCGCCGGCGAGCCTGCAAGATTGCCCGGCATCAGGAAGCGGCCGGGTGGCAGCAGGCTCATGGCGAAGCGCTCGTCGCGGCAGGCGCGCAAGTATTCGGTGAACAGTTTTGCTGTTGCCAAGGTGACCTGCTCGTTCTCGTGCGCTTGCGCGTCGAGCGTCGCAAGATGCGAATGCCATTCCGCCGCCAGCCGCGCACGGGGATCAAGTCGCGACAAGGCGAGACTTTCCGACGACCATTGTTCGTAACTCTTGGTGAGCAGCGGCAGATCGAGCAGCCATTCGCCGGGATAATCGATGATATCTAGCGTGAGCGTGCGATCCGCGCCATTTTGCCGTTGGTAGTCGATCACCAGCCGCAGTTCGCTGATGTCCGTAGTCGAGTTCGGCCAGAGCCGCTGCTCGATCAAGGTACGCAGGTGATCTTCATAAGCGAACCGCGGCACCGCATCGTCGGGCTGCGGCTCCAGCCGGGCGCGCGCGATCCGCCCCGTCGCCAGCGGCTCGAAGATCGGAAAGCGCCCGCCGCGCGAAAGCCCATGAACCAGCGCGGTAATGAATACGGTTTTGCCCGCGCGTGACAATCCGGTGACCCCGAGCCGCACCGTCGGATTGAACAGGTTGTCGCCGTAGTCCAGCAGCGCCCGCGCGGACAGCCGCGCTTCCTCGACGATTTCGGAAAAACCAAGTGCCATGCTGGGATGAACGGCTCGACAATGATGGAGGGCGACCGGGAGGGCGCTTTTTGGAAAGTGGCGATTGTCGGGCGGAAATCAAGTTTCACATTTAAGGCGGCTTCTCAGGGTCAGGTTTCGTTGACGTGCCATGGGGTATGATTTATCGCTTGGCAAGCAAGCGCCGTTCGCCGGACCTGATCCATGACTGTCTTCAAACTGAAGCAATTTGCCTCGAGTTCCGCAAACGCGGCGATGGGCGCTGCGCGCTGGAATTACGACCGCGCCGAGCTGATCGCCGATGGCGTCGTGCACGGCATTGGCGTGTTCTGCGGCCTGGTCGCGGCCACGGTGCTGATCGTTCTCACCGCCGTCTATGCGACGCCGTTTGAAGTGGCGGTTGTCTCGATCTACGTCGCCGGACTGCTGACCATGCTGGTGCTGTCGGCGACCTACAATCTGTGGCCGGTTTCGCCAGCCAAATGGGTGCTGCGCCGCTTCGATCATTCGGCGATCTATGTGCTGATCGCGGCGACCTACACGCCGTTCATCATGCAGATGAAGGACAGTGTCTTCGCCGTCGCGCTGCTGATCGGGGTGTGGTGCGTGGCGATTGTCGGCATCGTGCTCAAGCTGTTCTTGCCCGGACGTTTCGACCGGTTGTCGGTGGGGCTTTATCTCGCGATGGGCTGGAGCATCTTCATGGTTTACGACACCGTGGTGGTGTCGCTGCCGCCCATGGCGCTGTGGTTCATCGCCGCCGGCGGCGTGCTCTACAGCTTTGGCGTGATCTTCCACGCCTGGCAGCGGCTGCGCTTTCAGAACGTGATCTGGCATTGCTTCGTGCTGCTCGGCGCGGCCTGCCATTACACCGCCGTGCTCGATCTCGTATTGACCTGACGATTTTAAAAAGCAGGACGTGACAATGCAGGTTGCCGGCAAGGTCGTCGTGGTCACCGGGGGCGCCAACGGCATCGGCCGGGCGCTGTGCGAAGCCTTATCTCGCGCAGGCGCCGCCAAGGTCGTCGTGGCCGACCTCGATCTGGCAAACGCCGAAGCCGTCGCCGCCTCGATCGACGGCGCGGCGTTCAAATGCGACGTCGGCCAGGAAAAGGACATCCGCCATCTCATCGAAGAAACCGAGCGGAAATTCGGTCCGATCGCGCTGTTCTGCTCCAATGCCGGCATCGGCGGCGGGTTCGATCCGCTGTCGGAGAATGCCGGCGGAAGCTCCGACGAGCCTTGGACGAAAAGCTGGGCCATCCATGTGATGGCGCATGTCTATGCGGCGCGGCATCTGGTGCCACGCATGAAGGCGCGCGGCGGCGGCTACTTCCTCAACACGATTTCCGCCGCGGGCCTGCTGTCGCAGGTCGGCAGTCCGGCCTATTCGACCACCAAGCATGCCGCGGTCGGTTTTGCGGAGAACCTGGCGATCTCGCACCGCGCGCATGGCATCAAGGTTTCGATCCTGTGCCCGCAGGGCGTCGACACCAACATGCTGCGGTCGATCCCGAAAGGTCCGCAATCCGGCGATGGCGATCTTTCGCCGGAACAGGTGGCGCAGGATGCGCTAAAGGGAATCGAGCAGGAGACCTTCGTGATCCTGCCGCATCCGCAAGTTCTCGATTACATGCGCAAGAAGACCGAGAATTATGACCGCTGGATCGGCGGTATGGCGAAGATCCAGGCCAGGATGCGCGAGAGTTACGGGAAATAGGGCGCCCTCATGGTGAGGAGGCGCTCTTGCGCCGTCTCGAACCAACATCTCATCCTTTGAGGCGCGGCCAAGAGGCCGCTCCTCAGAGTCTGATTCAAAATAAGTGACTCAAATCATTGGAGTTCGAGACACGGAAAGTCAGCCCACTTTCAGATGCGACTTGTTGAAACCCGTTGGAGCATCGCAATAACTGCAGATTTGCC
>NZ_DASYMN010000022.1:0-6575 GCF_036009065.1 Bradyrhizobium sp.
GGCGGTCAAGGAGGGGCGCATCTCGCTCGACACCGTGCTGACGGTGTCGCCTGCCGCGGCCTCGCAGTCGCCATCGAAGATGGGCTTTCGGCCGGGCATTCAGGTCACCGTCGATAACGCGTTGAAGATGATGATGGTGAAATCGGCCAACGACATGGCCGTGGTGCTCGCCGAAGGCGTCGGCGGTTCGATCGACGGTTTCTCGGCTCAGATGAATCAGACAGCGCAGCGCCTCGGCATGACGCAAACCTCTTACGTCAATCCGAACGGCTTGCCCGCGGAAGGGCAGGTCACCTCGGCGCGGGACCTCGCAATCCTGGCGCGCGCGATCCTTCGCGACCTGCCGGAGTATGAATATTTCATGCACATCCCCTCGATCCGATACGGCCGCAGGGTGACGCAAAACTTCAACAAGCTGATCGGACGTTTTCCCGGCGCCGACGGCATGAAGACCGGCTTCATCTGCGCGTCCGGCTACAATCTGGTCGCCTCCGCCACGCGAAACGGCAAGCGCCTGATCGCGGTGGTGCTCGGCGCCTCCTCGGGCCGCATGCGCGCCGTGCGCGCCGCGCAACTGCTCGAGCGCGGCTTTGCCAACAACGGTCTGACATGGCTGCGCCCGGCGCTCGGCAGCGTCGACAATCTGGTGCCGATCGACGCTTCGCCGCCGAACCTGCGCGACGAGATGTGCGGCGGCAAGCGCAAGCGTCCGGCCAGCGATGAGGATGAGGACACGACGGTCGCCAGCAGTTCGAGCAGCGGCGAGACCGCGATCACGTTCTTTACCGCCGGCTTGCAGCCGCCGACCCTTAGGCCATCAGAGATGCTGGCCGCAGCGCCGGCGGCTTCAGAGCCCGTCATCGTCTATACCGGTCCGACCAAAACCGGCCCCGCGCTGATTGCCGCCAATGCGGTGGACTCTGAGCAGCAGACGGTGCACCGCGGCAAGAAGGGCCGCAGCGCCGGCAACAAGCCGGTTGCTACCGCTGACGCAAAGACCGATCCAAAAGCCAAGGATGCCAAATCCGATGGCAAGCCGGGTGCGAGATCCGGCGCCAGGCACGCCAGCGCCAAGCCGGACGCAGCGGCGGCGGCAAAACCCGCCGACAAGCCGGCAGCCGTAACGGCTAAACCTGCCTCCAAGCCGGCAAAGCCCAAAGCAGCCACCAAACCGGCACCCAGGAACAGCACGACAGGCGAAGCCGGGCCGGCCGCCGGTCCAAAGACCGCTGCCGCCCCGCGCAGCTAAGCGCGATTGTCCAGTCCAATTCCCGGTTTTTCGCAACCCTCGATGCGTCCCGTGCGCGCAGCCGCTTGCCATTGGCCGCCGCATCGCTCAATACTCCTCCAAAACAAGCCGTCCCGTTCCAAGCAACGGGCAAATAATTCAGAGGGGAGATAACATGGAGCGCATCTGGCTCAAGCAATATCCGGCCGGCGTACCCGCCGACATCGACGTAACGCAGTATTCATCTCTCGTCGAATTGCTGGAAGAAAGCTTTGCGAAATTCAGCGACCGCAAGGCCTTCATCTGCATGGACAAATCGATCAACTATCGTGAGCTCGACGAATTGTCGCTGGCGCTTGCCGCCTATCTGCAAAGCAAGGGCCTCGCCAAGGGCGCGCGGGTCGCGCTGATGATGCCGAACGTGCTGCAATATCCGGTGTCGACCGCCGCCGTGCTGCGCGCGGGCTACACGGTGGTCAACGTCAATCCGCTCTACACCCCGCGCGAGCTTGAGCATCAGCTCAAGGATTCCGGCGCCGAAGCCATCGTCGTTCTGGAGAATTTCGCGCCGACGGTACAGCAGGTGCTTCCGAGGACCGCTGTGAAGCACGTCATCATCGGCAGCATGGGCGACCTGCTCGGCTTCAAAGGCGTGATCGTCAACTTCGTGGTGCGCCGGGTCAAGAAGATGGTTCCGCCGTCCTCGATTCCGGGCGCGGTGAAATTCAACGACGCCATCGCGGCCGGCCGCGGCATGAAATTGAACAAGCCGAAGATCACGCCTGACGATGTCGCCTTCCTGCAATATACCGGCGGCACCACCGGCGTCTCCAAGGGCGCGACACTGCTCCATCGCAACATTCTGGCCAACGTGCTGCAGAACGACGCCTGGCTGCAGCCGGCGCTGAAGAAGCCGCCGCATGTCGATCAATTGTTCATCGTCTGCGCGCTGCCGCTCTATCACATCTTCGCGCTGACGGCCTGCTTCCTGCTGGCGATGCGCGCCGGCGGCGTCAACCTGTTGATCCCGAACCCGCGCGACATGCCCGGCTTCATCAAGGAGCTGATGAAATACCAGGTCAACAGTTTTCCGGCGGTCAACACGCTCTACAATGGGCTGTTGAATACGCCCGGTTTCGACAAGGTCGATTTCTCCAAGCTGAAGACCTCGTTCGGCGGCGGCATGGCGACGCAAAAGGCGGTCGCCGAGAAATGGCTGAAGACCACCGGCTGCGCGCTGTCCGAAGGCTACGGCCTGTCCGAGACCTCGCCGACGCTGACCTGCAATCCCGCCGATACCGACAAGTTCTCCGGCTCGATCGGCATTCCCGTGCCATCGACCTATATCTCGATCCGCGACGACGACGGCAAGGAAGTGCCGCTCGGCCAGCCCGGCGAAATCTGCGCCAAGGGTCCGCAGGTGATGGCGGGCTACTGGAACAGGCCCGATGAAACCGCGAATGTGATGACGGCCGATGGTTTTTTCCGCACCGGCGACATCGGCGTGATGACGCCGGATGGCTACACCAAGATCGTCGACCGTAAGAAGGATATGATCCTGGTGTCCGGCTTCAACGTCTATCCGAACGAGATCGAGGACGTGATCGCCAGTCATCCGGGGGTGCTGGAATGCGCCGTGATCGGCGTCGAGGACGCGCGCTCCGGCGAAGCGGTGAAGGCCTTTGTGGTGAAAAAGGACCCGAACATCTCGGTCGAGGAGATCATCAAGTTCTGCGGCACGCAATTGACCGCCTACAAGGTGCCCAAGCAGATCGAGTTCAGGGCCGATTTGCCGAAGACCAATGTCGGCAAAATCCTGCGCCGCGAACTGCGCGACGAGAAGAAGAAGGCGGCGGCCTGACGTTCCCCGGACGCTGCGCAGCCCGCAGCGGTGCGCTGCAGAGCCGGGGTTCCGGTGACGATGGCATTCGAACCGGAGTCCCGGCTCAGCGCAGCGGCATGAAGAATGCCGCACCGCGGCCGGACACGCCGGTTTCCTTCCGGCTGTAAAATGCTCTAAGACTTCCCCGCATAGTCTCAAGGAGAACCAACGATGACGATTCAAGTCGGCGACAAGCTGCCCGAGGCGAAGTTTCGCGTGATGACGGCGGAAGGCCCGCAGGTCAAGACCACCGACGACGTGTTCAAGGGCAAGAAGGTCGCGCTGTTCGCGGTGCCCGGCGCCTATACCGGCACCTGCCACAAGATGCACATGCCCAGCATTTTTCTCAACGCCTACGCCATCAAGGCCAAGGGCGTCGACACCATCGCCGTGGTGTCGGTCAACGACGCCTTCGTGCTGAACGCGTGGAAGCGCGATACCGACCAGCGTGACGAAGCGCTGTTCCTGGCCGACGGCAATGCGGAATTCGCCAAGGCGATCGGCATGGAACTGGACGCGTCCGGCAACGGCCTTGGCATCCGCTCCAAGCGCTACTCGATGCTGGTCGAGGATGGTGTCGTGAAGAAGTTCAACGTCGAGCCGAACCCCGGCAAGGTCGAGGTTTCCGGCGGCGACACGCTGCTCGGGCAGCTTTAGCCGTCATTGAGCGCAGCGAAGCAATCCAGCGGCCGCGAAGTAAGAGCTGGATTGCTTCGTCCGCTTCGCTCCTCGCAATGACGCTTGTTTCAACCCTTCAACCGCGCCATCGCGACGCCATCGCGCGCCAGCTGATCGGCGCGCTCGTTGGCGTCGTGGCCGGCGTGGCCCTTGACCCAGTGCCACCGCACCTGATGCGACTTCAACGCTGCATCCAGCCGTTGCCATAGCTCGACATTCTTGACCGGTTTCTTGTCGGCGGTGCGCCAGCCGTTCTTCTTCCAGCCGTGGATCCAGCCGGTGATGCCCTGACGGACATACTGGCTGTCGGTGTAGAGATCGACGCTGCACGGTTTCTTCAGCGCCTCGAGTGCCGAGATCGCCGCCATCAATTCCATGCGGTTATTGGTGGTATGCGCCTCGCCGCCCTTCAATTCCTTCTCGACATCGCCGAATTTCAGGATCGCGCCCCAGCCGCCCGGCCCGGGATTGCCGGAACATGCGCCGTCGGTGTGAATGATGACCGGAAGCGAACTCACGCCACCAGCCCCGATTGCTCGACGCCGTAATCGCGGATGCTGTTCACACTCTGCTGAAACCGCAGCTTGCGGACATATTCGAGCGGATCTTTCGGCCGCACCAGCGCGCCCGGCGGAATGTTGAACCAGTCGACCAGGCGCGTCAGCAGAATCCGCAGCGCGGCGCCGCGCGCCAGCAGCGGCAGCGCGTCCTGCTCGGCATCGGAGAGTTTGCGCTCGCGGCCATACGCGTTGAGAAACGCGCGCGCCTTGGTGACGTTGAAGGAATGATCGGTCTCGAAACACCAGGCGTTGAGGCAGATCGCAATATCGTAAGCGAGGATGTCGTTGCAGGCGAAATAGAAATCGATCAGGCCCGAGAGCCTGTCGCCGAGAAACAAGACGTTGTCGGGAAACAGATCGGCGTGGATGACGCCGGCGGGCAGATGCTTCGGCCAGGATTTCTCCAGATGGTCGAGTTCGTCGCCGACCAGCGCCTGCAAACCGTGCTGCAACGTGTCGGCACGCGGCGAAGCCTGATCGAGCAGCGGACGCCAGCCCTGCACCGACAGCGCGTTGGCGCGCTGCATCGGAAAATCGCGGCCCGCCAGATGCAGCTTCGCCAGCGCCTGACCGACCGCGGCGCAATGCGCGGCGTTCGGCTTGCGCGGCCAGACGCCTTCGAGAAAGTCGATGATCGCCGCGGGCCGACCCGCCAGCGTGCCCAGCGCTTCGCCGTCGCGGGTCGTGACCGGCTGCGGACAGCTGATGCCATGCCGGGCCAGATGCGCCATCAGGCCGAGGAAGAACGGCAGATCGCTCAACGCGACGCGCTTTTCGTATAGCGTGAGAAAGAAATATCCTGATGTCGTGTGCAGCAGAAAATTGGAATTCTCGACGCCTTCGGCGATGCCCTTGTAGGACAAGAGTTCGCCGATGTCGTAGCCGCTCAGGAATTCCGCAAGTTCGTCGGCGGCAACGTCGGTATAGACCGCCATAAGATTACGCCGCGTCGGGCCGCAGCGAGCGCGGCAACGGAAAGAATTCGTTCTCTTCCGCGGCCGAAACCGTCTCCACATGCAGTTCGTAACGCTCCGCGAACGCACCCATGATCTCCTCGACGATCACTTCCGGCGCCGAGGCGCCCGCCGTGATGCCGAGACTCCTGATGCCCTCGAACTTGCTCCAGTCGAGATCGCCGGCGCGCTGCGCCAGCACCGCGACCGGGCAGCCTTCGCGCTCGGCGACCTCGCGCAGCCGCTGCGAATTCGACGAATTGGGCGCGCCGACCACGATTAGCGCATCGACCACCGGCGCCACCTTCTTCACCGCCAGTTGGCGATTGGTGGTGGCGTAGCAGATGTCTTCCTTGTGCGGCCCCGAGATGTTCGGAAAGCGCGACTTCAACAGCGCCACGATCTCGGCGGTGTCGTCGATCGACAGCGTCGTTTGCGTGACGAAGGCAAGATTGTTCGGATCCTTCGGCGTGAAGGTGGCGGCGTCATGCGCGGTTTCGATCAGCGTCACCGCGCCGGCCGGCAACTGCCCGAGCGTGCCGACCACTTCCGGATGATGCGAATGCCCGATCAGCAGGATTTCGCGGCCGCGCTTGAAATGGATCGCGGCCTCGCGGTGCACCTTGGTGACCAGCGGACAGGTGGCGTCCAGCGAGAAGAAATTGCGCGCGCGCGCGTCGGCGGGAACCGATTTGGGGACCCCGTGGGCGGAAAACACCACCGGCGCATTGGTATTGTCGGGAATTTCGGCCAGTTCCTCGACGAAAATCGCGCCCTTGGTCCGCAGGCTATCCACGACATATTTGTTATGGACGATCTCGTGGCGGACATAGACCGGGGCGCCATAAATGGCGAGCGCCCGTTCCACGGTGTCGATTGCCCGCACCACGCCGGCGCAGAAGCCTCGCGGCGAGCAAAGCACGATTTTCAGGGGCGGTTTGGCTGGCATGGGGGAATTCCGGACCGGATCACCCCGAATAAGGGCAATTAACCTCAGGACTTGGGACGGCTTTTGGGCGCTGTCAAGGCCGGGCAGCAAACCATTGCGCGGCGGCCCGGGGACGGCTTATATAGGGCGTAATTCCCGTCTTTACCGACGAAAACACCGGCCTCGCCTGAAACAGGTGGGCGAGGCGCAAAGGAGATTTGCCATGAGCAATGCACCGCTGATGCCGAAGGCGACGGCCGTGTGGCTGGTCGACAATACCGCGCTGTCGTTCGACCAGGTTGCCGATTTCACCAAAATGCACCCGCTGGAGATCCGCGCCATCGCC